>DAINDC010000192.1:0-2068 GCA_036732085.1 Fibrobacterota bacterium
CCTCGCGACCGCGGCCCGCATCGGCGGAATGGTGACGGCCGCGCCCGCGCCGACCCTCGACGCGTTGACGCGCTTTTTTGCCCATGGACAGGCGCAGGGCCGGATTGTCCAGCAGGGAATTGACCGCAAAGGCGAGATCATGCGAAAATTTTTCCGGATCACGAGGTTCGAAATCATCGGGACCCTTGGCCTTGATCGGCACCAACAGTCCGGTCTCGCCGGGAACGACCACCTCGGGAATACCGCCCACCATGGACGCCACCACCGGGGTCTCGCAGGCCATGGCTTCGAGGTTGATGATGCCGAAGGGTTCATAGACGGAAGGGCAGATGAAGACGGCGGCATGCGTATACAACGCGATGATTTCCTTCTTGGGCAACATCTGCGGTATCCAGATGATCCGATGGGAAGAATCCTGCCGGGCCGATTCGACGCGCTTCTTCATCTCCTCGCCGATTTCCGGAGTATCGGGCGCGCCCGCGCAGAGGACCACCTGGGTGCCGGGACGCAGCAGGCGGATGGCATTGATGAGATGCAGCACGCCCTTTTGCCGCGTGATGCGGCCGACGAAAAGCACGTAAGGCATGGCAGGATCGATGCCGTAGGCGCCGAGCAGGACGGGATCCTGGGTCGGATGGTATTCCTCGGGGTCAATGCCATTGGGAATCACCTGGATGCGATCCCGAGGCACGCAGTATAGTTCATGGACGTCGCGCCGCATGGACTCGGAGACCGCGACCACGCCATCCGCGTTCTGGTAGGCGGTGCGTTCGAGCCAGGTGGAAACATGGTAGGCATTGCCCAACTGCTCCACCTTCCAGGGGCGATGCGGCTCCAGGGAATGGGTGGTGAGGACGAGCGGGACTCCGAAAAGCTTTTGCAGGATGCATCCCGCGAAATGCGTGTACCAGGTATGGCAGTGCACGATATCGGAAGCCTGCACCGAGCCCGTCATCATGACGTTGCGCGCCAGGGTATCCATCAATTTCGCGAAGCGAGCGTTCTGGCTGGGCAGGGTGAAATTGGGTTTCAGGCCATGGGCGGACAGGTTGCCGGCTTCGATCTTCTGATCCCCGAAGCAAAGCACGTCGACGGCATTCGGGGTCCCGGGCAAGGTGGCCAGGGCCTTGGAGAGGTACTCTACATGGACGCCGGCGCCGCCGTAGACATAAGGGGGAAACTCATTGGAGAGCAAGGTTATCTTCATTTGAGAATGACCAAAATTAAGAATTTATGGAGATGGTACATAGAGAAATCGTGCACTATTCGATTTGCGGGTCCATTATCGGTTCATATTGAGACCCTTTGGATGAGGAGTTTGGGTCGGCCCATCGTGTTTGGCCATCCGGGGTGTTTGGATACCCGGCGGGCTTTTTTAAGTTTAGCGCTGGGGAATCCAATATGTCGAACCAACTGGAAGAAGATATCGAGCTCAAGTGCAGGCAGCTGCAAGCGCAAAACCAGCGCTTGACCAAGCAGCTTTCCACCTTGATGGATGTCTTCGCCAAATTGGAAATCGCCGATCTGGAGCATTCCCTTTATTTCTCGAATCAAAAGCGGCTGATGGATTTCGTCCAGCGCATCACCATGCGGCTGGATGATGACGACCTGATGGATGTCATCGTCGAGGAATTGCTCATCGAGCTCAAGGCCGATCGCGTCTCCTGCATCCTCGTCGGCGACGGGCCCAAATCGACCTGGGCCGTTTCCAACGAGGCCGTGGACCGGGGCATCAAACGCCTGCCCTTGCCCTATTTCGTCGACACTTCGCCGCCGGCCCCCTTCGTGCAATTCCTGGAAAAGTCCAAGAAGCATTCGGGCACGCCCACTTCCTGCGAATGGCCCGAGCCCATCGCCATCGTTCCCGACGCCGAGTTCAATGACGTCGAACATCAGCGGCCCTGCCGCGGTGGGCGTCGGGAGGCCACCAACGACACGAGCGGTATTGCCGCTCGGCAGGGTGCAGACGACGTGCCACCCCGTCGCCGACCGGGAGATCGCCGTCTGTGCCGACGATCAGCGCCTGCAACAGATCCTCCTCAACCTGCTCTCGAACGCCATCAAGTAC
>DAINDC010000192.1:2078-3422 GCA_036732085.1 Fibrobacterota bacterium
TCCGGCTCGCCTTGGAAGATGAATTCGATCTGGCCAGCCGCGTGGATTGCCGCGCCGCCATGGCTTTCCCCATCGAAACCACGCTTTCCGGCACCTCCATCTTCTGCGTGCAGCGCATCAACAGCGATCAGAGCTGGACGCGGCAGCAGAAGGATCTGTTCCAGAACATGTGCCGTTATGCGAGCTCGCTCCTGGACCAGACCCAGCTCTCCGAGCATATCCGCGATTTGAAGGACCAGCTCGGATCCCTGATCGAGTCCATGCCCTCCGCCATCATCGGCATGGATCTGCTCGGTACGGTGACCACCTGGAACGGCAAGTCCCAGGAGTTCTTCGGGATCCCGGAAGAGGAAGCGCTCGGCAACGTATTCTGGGATCTGGTGCCCGAATATAAATTCATCTCGCATGCCCTCAAGAACGTCCTGCAGGTGGAGGCGAGCACGGGAATGGATTTCGAGCCGCAACCCTTCCGCCGCAAGGACGGGACCGTGGTCTACCATCGTTCCAACCTGTTCACCATGTTCAGCCGCAACCGCGGCGAAGTGGCCCTCCGCATCGACGACGTCACCCGCACGGTCGAATTGAACCACCAGCTTTTCCATTCCCAGCGGATGGAAACGGTGGGGACCTTGGCTGGCGGACTCGCGCATGAATTCAACAATGTGCTGGGCGGCATGGTGGGCACCTCGTCCCTCATGAAGCAGCGCATATTGAAGGGCAGCACCGATCCCAAGGAGCTCCTGGAGGATCTGGAGGTCATCGAATCCTGCGCCTCCAGGGCTTCGGCCATGGTCAAGCGCCTGCTGGCCTTGTCGCGCCGCGCCGATATCGTGATGGAACCGCTGGATCTCAATTCCGTGGTCAAGAACCTGGTCGCCCTGTGCGGCCATTCCTTCGAGAGCCGCATCCAGGTCATCGCCAAGGTGCCGAAGGAGGAGATCTGGGTCCGGGCCGATCGATCGCAGCTAGAGCAGGCCGTCCTCAATATCTGCGTCAATGCCCGCGATGCCATGAAGGCCGGCGGCAAGCTGACCTTGGCCGTGAAGCCTTTCACCGTCGATGAGGCGTTCCGGAAGCGGCATTCCTCCTGCGTGGACATGGAGCTGGTGCAGCTCAGCATCCGCGATACCGGCGAAGGCATTCCCCTGGCCGCGCTCGATCAGATATTCGAACCCTTTTTCACCACCAAGCGCGAGAACGGTTCGGGACTCGGGCTTACGATTGTGGATTCGATCATGAAGCAGCATAAGGGCTTCGTCGAGGTGGAATCCGATTCCAAATCCGGCACCAATTTCCGGCTGTACTTCCAGCCCGCCGCCAAGGCCGAAGGCTCCGAGCCGCTCT
>DAINDC010000192.1:3432-8793 GCA_036732085.1 Fibrobacterota bacterium
CTGGGATATACTCCCGCCACCGCCGCCGATGGCGCCTCCGCGATCCGCATCCTGGAAAACGGCCTGCACTTCGATCTCGTGGTCCTGGACGTGGACATGCCCGTCATGAACGGCCTCGATACCGCGGAAGTGCTTTGGCGCCTGCGTCCGGACCTGAAAATCCTTTTCTGCACGGGCCGCCAGCACCAATACGAGATGGGCGCCATCCTCGCCAAACCCAATGCCTGGCTGCTCCTCAAGCCCTTCGACATGACCGCGCTGGCCACCAAGGTCCGAGAGGCTTTGTCCGAAAAAGCCGCTTGATCCGGATTCATCATCTAGCCGCCTGATCTCACTTAGGCTCCTCCAGCCTCCTCCCGGTCCGGTAAGGTTCGATTCTACCCGGAAACTTAACCGCCCCGGGTCTTTTTTCTAGATTCTCAGCCAGCAACCGCAATCCTCCGACCCGGAGCGCGGACCTTCATGGGGACAAAACTTATGGGCCTTTCGGAAGAAGAAAAGGATCTCGTCGCCCAATCGCTGCAGATGTACGTGCAGCAGGCCGCCCAGCAATTGCCGCCGGCCTCCGTGCAGCAGCTCTTGCTCATCGCCAAGGGCATCATCCAAAAACTGGACAGCCTCGACGTGGGCAATGCGGTTACCAAATCCAACCTGCCGCCTCCCGGCATCTCCCAGGAGTGGTTCGATAAGGTCTGCGTGACCTGCTCCTTCCTCACTCCCGCCGGCGCCTGTTCGGACAAGATCACGGTCAAGTTCCCCGGCAAATGCGATCCCATCCTGAAGTATGAGCGTACCAAGGCCGGAGTCCGGTGAAGCCCAAGAAATCCGGATTCATCCCCAAAGGCCTGCCCGATAAAGGCAATATCGTCGCGCGCCTGAAAAGCCAGGGCCAAAAGCCCCTGAGCCTGCCGGAACTCGAAGCGGAATTCCAGGTTCCCAGGGAGAAGGGACGCGAGTTCCGCAATGCCCTGAAAGGCCTGGTCGATAGCGGCGCCGTCCGCAAGGTGAAGGGCAATAAGTTCGTCGCCGAGGATCTCGAAGGTCCGGCCGCCAAGAAACGAGAGCGGATCGCGCAGGAAGAGGCCGCGGCCAAGAAAGCCGCCCAGGAAGCCGAGGCGCTCAAGATTTTCGGCATCGTGGATGAGAGCACGGTCAAGTTGCCTGGCGCGGATTTCCCGCCGCCTTTTCCCCGCAGCCATAGCAAGAACAAGAAGGAATCGAAATCCGGTCGCGATGCTTCGGTTCGCGGGGACAAGTTCAAAGGGCGCGAACGGGGATCCGATCGCGGGCCCGAGCGTGGCCGTGAAAGTGGACGGGACAGCCGGTTCGGCAAGGATCGGGGACGCGATCGCGATCGCGGAAGCCGTGACAAGGATCGCGGGTACGGACGGAAGGACTCGGCGGAGGCGGCCGGCAAGGACAAGGAGGAAGGCCTCATCAAGGGCAAGCTGATCAAGCAGGGCGGCTTCCATTTCGTCCAGCCCATGCAGCGTCCGGGCGAAAAGAAAGCCTGGGGATCGGCGTTCGACGGCATGGTCCTCATCCCGCGCAAGGCCCTGGGCCAGGCGCGGCCGGGCGATATCGTCTCGGCCCGCATCGTCGAGGAGGACGGCGAGGAGCGCTTCGGAAAAATCGTCGCGACTTTGAGCCAGGACATCGCCTTCGAGGACGTGTCCAAGGCCTTCTTCAAGGAATACGGCATCCCGTTCGGATATCCCAAGGGCCCGATGCAGGAGGCCGGGGAATTTCCCGAGCCGGTCATCGAGGCCTATCCCGATCGACGTGACCTGCGTGCTACCCATGTCATCACCATCGACCCTTCCACCGCCAAGGATCATGACGACGCCATATCGCTCGAGCGCAAGCCGAACGGAAACTGGTCGCTCGGAGTCCATATCGCCGATGTCGCGGAATACGTGACCGAAGACAGCGAGCTCGATGAAGAGGCGGTCAAGCGGGCCTTCACCCAATACCTGCCCTGGACGGCCGCTCCCATGCTGCCCCAGCGCCTTTCCTCCGATCTCTGTAGCCTGCTCGAGAACCGCGAGCGCCTGGCCTTCAGCTGTATGATGGAAGTCGATCCCAAGGGCGAGCTCAAGAGATTCGATTTCGTCGAGACCTTCATCCGCGTGGATCATTTCTATTCCTACGAGGAGGCGCAGGCGGCCAAGGAAGCGGGGGATCCGTTCCTCATCTTGATGGACGAATTCGCCGGTCAGCTCATGGCCCGACGCCGCCGCGACGGCTTCATCGACTTCCAGTTCCCGGAACCTAAGGTCGAATTGGAAAATGGCGTGCCCATCCGCATCTACCCCAGCAAGCGCCTGGCTTCGCATTCCTGGATCGAAGAGTGCATGCTGCTGGCGAACCGGGCCACCGCCCGTTTCCTCATCAAGCATAAGCTGCCCGGCCTGTTCCGGGTGCATGAACAGCCGGACCTGGACGCCGTCTCGGAGCTATGGGCCTCGCAAGGCCAACTGCAAAGGGACAAGGGCATGATCGATGCCTTCAAGGATTTGAACGAGACGGGCGGCTTCCTGAACCCGGCCATCCAGCAGTTCTTCATCCGCCTGTTGAGCCAGGAGGGCGGCGCCCTACCTGCCGCCGTGCAAAGGAAAATCCTCCAGAGCATGAAGAAGGCCCAGTACTCGGCCGATGCCAGCGGGCATTTCGCGCTCGGCTGGTTGGACTATGCGCATTTCACTTCGCCCATCCGCCGATATGCGGATTTATGGACCCATCGAGTGATCAAATCCTTCGTGCGCGGGGAGAAGCTTCCCAAGAGCATGAAGGTCTTGGCGCAGGACATCGGGCAGAGGATTTCCGAACGGGAAGTCGCCGTGATGAAGGTGGAGCGCAAGGGTCTCAAGACGGCCACGTCCTGGGTCTTGCGCAATTATATCGGCGAGGAGTTCGTCGGGGAGATCAGCGGCCTGGAGAACTTCGGCATCTTCGTGTCCATCACCGATCCTTTCGGCGAGGGACTGATTCCCGTGCGCCGGCTGCGCGATGATTTCTACGAGAAGGACGAGACCACCGGGCACCTGGTGGGCAAGCGCACGCGCAAGACCTTCGCTTTGGGCGACAAGATCCGGGTTCGCCTGGAGCGCTCCGATCCCTTCTCCGCCCAGGTCGATTTCGATTATCTGGGCCCGCCCGAATGAGTCTCAGCAACGCCCTGAGCTATCTCACGGTGCTGCCCATTCCTTTCAAGAAGCACCTGCCCTTAAACCGGTCCGTCCACTACTTTCCCCTGGTCGGGGCGGGCATGGGAAGCGTTCTGGTATTGGCCCTGCTGGCCTTCAAATTCCTATTGCCGCAATACCTGGCCTGCCTGGCCACCATCGCCTTCCTGGAGGCGATGACGGGAGGCATCCATCTGCGCGCGGTTGCGGAATTGGTTGATGGTCGGCGCACCTTTCCCGGTTCCGGATTCGGCCCCAGGAGCGAATATCACTGGCAAGGAATCGCCGCCGTAGCCGCGCTGTTACTCGTCAAGGTGGGTAGCCTGGCGCATACCCGATCGGATTGGCAGCTCTTCGCGGTCCTGCTCGCGCCCATATTGGGCCGCAGCTCCCAAGCGCTCGGAATCATCTTCAGCAAGCACCGTCTCGAGACCGCAAAGGGTCCGGTCGATCCCGCGGTCAAGAGCCGGCAGAAGCGGGCGCTGATTTTCACCGCGGTCCTTCTGACGGCCATGGGTCTGTTTCCCTGGAAGATCGCCGGGATCCTCATCGTGCAGTATTTCGTGGTGATGCTGGCGGCCTTCCGCTTCCTGAATCGGCGCATGGAAGGCCTTACCGTGCAGTCCCTCGGCGCCGTTGCGGAGCTGTCGGAGGCTTTTTTTCTGGCTGCCTGCGCATTCCTTTCCTAGTCCAGCCCGTTTTGTCGTAACTGTTTTCGGCCAAGGGGCCGGTAGGACACTTGCGTGTTACCTGCCGGCGGACTTTCAGAGTATCAAATCGAATCGTAAATCTGGACCTTGGTCCACATCCCGGAACATTCGAGGAACGATTTGTGGATGGGGTGCACCTGGTAGATGTCATGGCCCGCCATGTCCTCGAAGGCGACGACGAGGGCATACGAATAGGACCGGTCGATCACGGGCCGATCCGTCTCCGCGGGCTTCCCGACCCATCCATGCAGGACGTTGGGAATTTTCAACAGGGATCGTACCCCTTCATCGAACTTGCGGACGTCCTCGGGCTTGAGATCGGGCTTGAGCCAGAAATAGACGGCATGGACCAACATGGGAATGCTCCTTTCAAAGCAGGTTGCGGTAATGGCGGCAATAGAAATCCCAGAACGCCTGGGCCGCCCGGTCGTAGGTGAAAAGCAGGGCTCGCTCCCGGGCCTTGACCTTGAAGGCTTGCAGGCGCGCAGGATCCCCGGCCAGGGACAGGATTTTTTCTTCCAGATCGCCAGGGCGCTTGTGATCGAAGATGAGGCCGCATTCGCCGTCGACGATGATCTCGCGCGGGCCGCCCTCGTTTGAGGTGACGCAGGGGACGCCCGAAGCCAGCGCTTCCACCACGCTGTTTCCGAAGGTATCGGTGAGGCTGGGGAAGACCATGATGTCGGCCGATGCGAACAGGCCCGCCAGTTTTTCGCCATGCACGACGCCGGTGAAATGGACCCCGGGAACTCCGGCCAACCTCGCCTCCATCTCTTTGCGGTACGGGCCTTCGCCGACAATGGTGAGGCTGAGATCCTTACGTCTGCCTGCGAGGCCGGGAAAGGCATCGGCGAGGAGCTCAAGGTTTTTCTCCTTCGAGATTCGTCCCACATAGAGCAGCTTGATTCCTTCCTTGGGCAGGCCGAGTTCCTGCCAGGCGCCATTGGCGGCCTTATCCGGATGGAAGTTCTGGAAATCGACGCCGCGCGGGAGCTTGAAGATCCGCTCCGGTCTCACGCCTATTTGCCGGACCTTGTCGGCATAGGCTTGCGAGGGGACGATGACGGGCCCGGCCCAATGCGTCACTAGCTTGGTGACGGTATTGATGGACCAGACGGCGAGCTTGCTGCTGACCAGCAATTTCGAATAGGTGATGATGTCCGTGCGGTAATGGCTGAGGGTGCGGATGCCGGAGAACTTGGCGGCGAGCAGGCAGAGGATGGAGACGGGGCCGGGGGTTTGCAGCTCGATCATATCCACGGATCGTTCCCGCAGGAATCGGATGACATGGCTGAAGCGGATGAGGGTGACTTCGCTGGCGGGGTAACCGGCCTGATCCATGGAGTAGCGTCCCGGCGCCAGGACCACGCTGCCGTCCGCTTCCTCGGTTCTCGGTTCCCGGCTGTGAAAGGCCACTCCGAAAAGGAAAATGGGGCGGCCCCGTTCACGGAGCTTCCGAAGCATGA
>DAINDC010000192.1:8803-9853 GCA_036732085.1 Fibrobacterota bacterium
TCGTCGCAGGCGATGGGCGAGAAGTCGGTCAGCTTGGTCGGCGCGATCACCACGAAGAACGGCAGCACGCCCTTGGTCAGGGCACCGGCCAGAGTCAGCGGGGTGAGGGTCAGCAGACCGGCCACGCCGAACAGGTAGATGGGCCGGCCCCGCTCGCGCATTTTCCGGAGCATGATCCGGGAGGTGATGGCGATGCCGTTGACCTCGTCCAGGTTGTCGCTGACGCAGGCCACGACGGGCTCGGCCGGACGGTTTTTTGCGGCCTTGCGATAGGCACGTCGCAAGGCGAATAGGGCGGGGAGATTCGTGCCCAGCTCGATCAAGGTGAGGAAGAGGAAGCGCGCGATGCCGGGCGGAGCCATGCGGCCATGGGGGCGATGCCATTGCCCCGGCGCCAGGTCGATTCCCGCTTGGGAGTCCTTTCCCTGGGCCTTGGCGAGCTCGGTTTCCATGCGTCCCAAACATAAAAATAATCCCCAGCGAGCATGGCCCGGCGCAAGCTGACCGGCGGGCCGCAACCTTCCTAAGCCCGGTGGCGATTGCTAAATAGGACGGGTGATCTTCCTGGACATCAATACATTTTTTTCACCCAAGGCAGGCGGCATCCGAACCTACCATCAGGCGAAGATCGCATGGTTCCAGGCGCAGACCGAGCATCATTATTATCTCGTCCATCCCGGTCCTTCCCGTCGCATCCTCCCGCAAGGCCGGCAGGTTACTATGGTGGAAGCCTATGGGCCCGCGGTGACCGGCGATCCCTCGGGGTATCGTTTCCTGATCGACTTCTTGCGCGTCTTCGCTTTGATCCGCACGCTCAAGCCCGATGTCCTCGAGGCGGGCGATCCCTGGTTGACCGGCCTGTTCTGTCTGGCCCTGAAGAAGTCCGGTTGGTACAAGGGGCTCCTCGTCTCCTTCTACCATAGCGATCCGGTGCCCAGTTATCTGGAACCCTGGGCCGCGCGCGGCAAGGGCCGGTTTTGGAAAAGTTGGAAAAGGCTGGTGGTCAAAGGGGCGGGCCGATTGTTCTATGCGATCCAAAAAGGCTATGAC
>DAINDC010000193.1:0-9837 GCA_036732085.1 Fibrobacterota bacterium
GGCCGGCAGCTGGTTCAACTCAATGGGGAAGTAGGTGAACTCCATCTGGCCGGAGAGGACTTCGCGCAGGGAGCGCGCGCTTCCTTGCGGACCGCAGACCGTGATCCGGTTCCCGGGGACGAAGAGCGGGACGAAGAAAGGGAAGCCCTGGATATGATCCCAGTGCACGTGGCTCAGGAACATATCCAGCTTGGGCTTGTCCTTGCGCTCGAGGAGGGTAATGCCGAGGTTACGGATGCCGGTGCCGGCGTCGAAGATGACCATGTTCCCGCCCAGATCCGCGGAAACGCAGGAGGTATTGCCCCCGAACTTCACGGTATGCTCGGAAGGCGTGGGGATGCTACCACGGACGCCCCAGAACCTGAGCTTCATGCGTTCAATGCCTTTGCGATAATCATTTGCAACATTTTACCCCATTTACTCCGGAGTCCACAACAAGATATTGCTGTTTAGGCGCCAGCGATAGGGGATTACCCTAGAGAATGTGACAAGCCGCACGACCGGATATGCCGGCCTGGACGAAGCCCGCGCCATTCAGGCCCGAGGCCTGGGCTAGGGTCCGGCCTCAGGTCTGGTAGAACGCCTTCAGGCGCGCACCGAGCTCAGAAACGGGGACCTTGGTGAATTCCTTTTCCTTGCGGGGTTTCCACTCGGCAAGCCCACTTTGTGGGCCCCCACCCTGTGGGCCTCCGCCGGATTCGGCCAATCCTTTCTTGCCGATGGCGATGCGGACCGGTATTCCCCAGAGATCCGCATCCTTGAACTTGACGCCGGGGCGCTCGTCGCGATCGTCGAAAAGGACTTCGAGGCCCAGGGATTCCCATTCGGCCACCAGCTTGGCGCAGGTTTCCATCACTTCCGGCTCGCGCCCGATATTCAAAAGGTGGACATGGAAGGGAGTGATTTCCTTGGGCCAGATGGGACCGAATTCATCATGCGAATTCTCCACGGCCGCCGCCATCAGGCGTCCGACGCCGATGCCGTAGCAGCCCATGGTCGGGGTCTGGTGCTTGCCTTCTTCATCGAGATAGGTGCACTTCATGGATTCGGTGAATTTGGTCCCGAGCTTGAAGATATTGCCGATTTCGATTCCGCGGACCGCGCGCAGGACGGACTTGCCGTCCGGAGCCAGGTAGCCCGCCTGGGCCTTGGCGAAATCGCCGGCATGGGGCGTTTGGAAGTCGCGACGGAAATTCACGTTCCGATAATGGAAGCCGTCTTCGTTGGCGCCTCCGACCAGGTTGTTGCCCTCGGTCACGGAGAGATCGGCCAGCACCAGCAGGTCCGGGCGCGCGGCCACGCCGATGGAGGAGGCATAGCCTGGGACGATGCCGAAGCTGCGGATCAAATCATCGGCCGCGGGCAGCAGGAAGGGAACCTTGAGGTAGTTCCTGAGCTTGATATCGCTGACTTCGAGATCTCCGCGGATCAAGGCGAGCACCAGGCAACGGCGCTTGTCCTGCTCGGTCTCGAACATCACGGCCTTCATGGTCTGATCGGGCTTTACGCCGAGGAAGGCGGAGACCTCTTCGATGGTTTTCTGGCCGGGAGTAGCGACCTTCTCGAGAGGCTGGGCGGGCGCCGGCTTGTGCACGCGCGTGAACTCGGCGATCTCCTGGTTGGCCGAATAGGAGCCGTCCTCGGAGATGATGAGGTAGTCCTCGCCATAACCGGTTTCGAGCATGAACTCATGGGCGATCTTGCCGCCCATGATGCCGGTATCGGACTTGACCACGATGGGCTTGATGCCGGCGCGGGCGAAGATGTTTTCGTAGGCATGATAGACGCGGTTATAATAGGCGTCGAGGTCCTCATCGGTGCGATGGAAGCTATAGGCATCCTTCATCACGAACTCGCGCACGCGGACCAGGCCGCCGCGGGCCCGGGGCTCGTCGCGGAACTTCAGCTTGAACTGGTAGATCATGAAAGGCAATTGCTTATAGGATGAGAGCATGAACCGGACGAGATCCGTGATGGCCTCTTCATGGGTCATGGCCAAAACCATATGATGCTCGGATCGATCCTTGAAGCGCAGCAGTTCGGCGCCGATGGCCCCGTAGCGGCCGCTTTCCATCCACAACTCCGCGGGCTGGACGAGCGGGAGATCGACTTCCTGCCCTTCGACCGCATTCATTTCCTCGCGGATCATATTTTCGATCTTGGCGAGGACGCGCTTGCCCAAGGGCAGTATCGAGTAGAGCCCGGAAGCGAGTTGCTTGATATAGCCTCCGCGCAGGAGGAAGATATGGCTCGGGAGTTCGGCTCCCGATGGGGATTCACGCAGCGTTTTCAGTAGGAATTTGGATACCAGCATGGGCTGAAGATAGAAAAACGGCCATTTTCCCAGAAGCCAAAAAGCCAAAAAGGCCAGGCGGGACGATCTTCCCGCAAACCGCTTGGATGCCGCGTCCTCCGGCCCCTAGAATGGAGGGGAAGGGGGAACCTTAACTCGGAATGATTTCCCAGTTGGCCCAGATGTTTTCCAGTCAAGGTGTGCTCGTCCAGGGCACGCAGTACGCCCCCGCGCCCCCGAAGAAAAAAGCCGCTTCCGCGATAGCCGATTCCAAGCATCCGGGCGATTCCTTCGCCGCGAAATTCGATCAGGCTTCGGCCAAGCTGCAATTGTCCAAGGGCGCGCAGGCCAAGCTGGCCGCGGATGGAAAGCCCCTCAGCGAGGACGGGAAGACCTATGCGGTAGGCGGCCACGTGGATATCGACGCGAGTCCGGTGCAGGGTAACCCCCAGGCTACCCTACGGAAGGCTCAGACCGTGCAGCAAGCGGCGTTGGCGCCTGCGGATCCTTCGGGTCAGGACCAGGCGGTTGCGGCCGCGGTTGACCAAATGGCCATCCAGGCCCGCACGGAAATCAACGAAAAGCAGGCGGACGGGCAAGGCGGCAAGGGCAGGGAAACCGGAACCGCGGCCGGAAAAGCCGGTGGCGCCTATGCGCGCAGTCCCTCGCCTACGGGCCGGGCCTACAGCGCCGTTGCCTGACGCGCCTTGACCGCGCGCGCCTTTTACTCCCTCACCCCCCTTTCAAAGGCCAGGCCTTCCGGTGTTTCTGCTCCTCATAATCCGGGACCATTCGCTTGTATTCCCCGTCCATGAACGGCGAGGAGAACATGAAATCCGCCGAAGCCATATTGCTGACCACGGGGATGTTCCACACCACGGCGATACGCAGCAGGGCGCGCACATCCGGGTCATGGGGTTGGGCGGCCAGGGGATCCCAAAAGAAAATCAGGCAGTCGATTTCCCCTTCCGAGATCATGGCGCCGATCTCCAGATCGCCGCCTAGCGGTCCGCTCCGGAGTTTTTCCACCGGCAGCTTGGTCTCCTTCTCGATCAAGGCGCCGGTGGTGCCCGTCGCATAGAGATCGTGGCGCGACAAGGCCTCGCGGTGGCGCTTGGCCCAATCGACGATCTCCGGCTTCTTGTGATCATGCGCGACGATTGCGATCTTCTTCCTCTTGGGCATGGTGACTTCCGAATATTCCAAGGCTTCCTCCTTACTCCGATATGGGCCTGATTGCCCATAATGTACCTAATGGTACGGGATCCGGATCAATCGGGAAATTGGGCCCCAAAAAAACGCGCCAATCCAGGGCCGACCAGGGTTTCGTCCGAGCCTTAGCGCGGATAGTTTTCCATCCGATGAAGAATGGCCGGAAGGGATCCGGCCGCGAAACCAATCACCACGGGGGCTTCCATGTTCAGAGGTATGAAAACGGCTTTGCTATCGGTTCTGGTTCCGGCGGCCCTGTATGCTGCCACCGTGAGTGGAACGGTCACGGTGCGCGGATCGGGCGATCCCATCGCGGGCGCAACGGTCGTTTTGGTCTCCCAGCGGGGACTGTCCGATTCCACCACCACGGATGCCAAGGGCGCCTATGCCTTCGACAGCGTGGCGACGGGCTTTCGCACCGTAGCGGCTTATAAGGATGGTTACCAGGCCGCCACCGCCAATGTAAACGTGCTCACCGCCACGGGAAAGTATGCCGCCAATATCGCCATGACGGCGGTTACCGGCGGAGGCACCCAGACAGGTACCATAGCGGGTACGGTCAAGGACGATTCGACCAAGGAGGCCATCGCCAATGCGACCGTCATCCTCTCGCATCCCGCTGGCCGCGGCCAGCCTACTCCCATCGATACGGTCACGACCGACGGAGAGGGACGGTTCCTTTTCGCCGCCGTGCCCGCCCTAACGAATTATATCGTGGAAGCCTCCGCCGCAGGATTCGCTTCATCCAGCAACCTCAGCGTGAATGTGGTGGCCAAGGACACCGCTCGCGTTCCCCTGACCCTGAAGAAACTTCCCAAGCCTTCTTCGGCCATCGTCGGCAAGGTGACGGATGCGGCCAGCAAGGCGGCTATTACGGGAGCGATGGTAGTCCTTCGCAAGCGGGTCCAGGTCGGAAATAATCTGGAATGGCAAAATATGGATTCGACTTTGACCGGCACCGACGGAGCCTTCAGCTTCACGGCCCTCGCCGCGTCCTCCCTCAACCTGCCTTACTCGCTCCTCGTCTCCAAAACCGATTACAACCCGGCCACCTCCGCCAATCTCGTGGTCGCCAATAACAATACCGATACCGCCAATGTCGCCCTCACCAAGATCGCCAAAGGCACGACGCATATCTTCGTCGGCCTCGATTCCACCGGCAATCCTGCCTTGGCCGGTGCCGGCGTGGCCGCGACTTTGCAAGGCCCCCCGGGAACCGTCTATACCGGAACGACCGATGCCAAGGGTTGGGTGACCTTCACCGACGTCATCTCGGGAAGCTATTCGGTATCCGCCAGCCTCGTCGGTTTCGTCAGCAAGGAAATAATCCGCGCCGTGGCCCCGAACGAACAGGATACGGGCTATATCTATCTGGCGCGTGCGACGGCTCTGAATGCGAAGGCCCTGTCCGGCCTGATCCGCGATGCCAGCGGGAAGGCCGTGGAAGGCGCCAAGGTCATTTTCCAGGCCAGCGGCAATGGCGGCATCACCTTGTCCACGGCTTCGAGCGCCACCGGCGACTATGCCTTCGGCGGCTTGCCCATCGGGACTGCGGGCGGAACGGTCACGGTGCAGAAGGCCGGCTATGGGGAATTCACCGGATCGGTGACCTTGGCGACGACAGCGACCTTCCTGAACGTGACGCTCAAGACCGCAACTTCGATCTTGCATTTCGCCGGTTCCACTCAGGGCCCGCGGCTGGTTCGCAATGGTTCGGAAATCTCGCTGCAATTTCCGGCCGCCTCGGTAGCCGGCAAGGTGTCTCTGTTTGACTTCCGCGGCGCTTTGATCCGCAGCCGGTATATCCCGGCCGGGCTTTCCGAGATGGGGATTTCCACCGCCGGCATCGGCAGCCGCGCGGGTTTCCTGATCTTGGAGCAGGGCGGTTCCCAGAGCCGTTTGTCCTTGTCGTCGGCGCACTAGGCAAGACTTCGGAGCTGCCGGCCTGGTTATTCAGCCAAACCCGGGCCACGGTTTCCTCGGTTAAGCTGCCGAATGGATCGGCGCATGCCCACGCACCTGGAAACGCTCTTGGGCCGACCCAGGCTGGACATGCCGATGCCCTGGGAAAGCTGCAAGGACCGGAGGAAACCACCCATAACGGTGTCATCCTGCCCTTGCCCTGACCCGGACCTGTCCGCCCGGAAGCGTTTAGCTATATTCCCATTCGGTTTCTATGGCTGATTCCCCACTTTTCCGCATATTCGTTCCAGTATTCCTGACGGCCGCGTTATCCGCATGGTCTGCAGAAATCCTCCAGAAGGAAGTCCACTTTCCCGATGGGAAGCTCAAGGAGCATTACAGCTATTATCTGGACGATAAGAAGCACGAAGTCCGCGATGGCGCCGCGGAGGAGTTCTATCCCACCGGCACCAAGAAGGGTGAGATCGTCTGGCAGGATGGCAAGGAAAATGGCCTGGTGGTGTACTACTATCCCGATGGCCGGAAATCCTACGAGGCGAATTATAAGGAGGGGAAGAAGAATGGCTATGCCACCGTCTGGTACCCGAGCGGCCAGAAGCAATGGCAGACGGTCTTCCGCACGGGCCTGACCCATGGAGTCTGGCGGGAATGGTATCCGGACGGCAAGAAGAAATTCGAAGCGAATTACAGCGATGGCAAGCTCGAAGGGTTGGCCACGTGGTGGCATGACAATGGCCGGATTTGGCAGGAGCGCTCCTTCCAGGCAGGGCAATTGTTGAAAGGCACGGTTCATGAATGGGACAAAACCGGCAAACAAACCTTCCCTCCCTTGGACGACCAGGATAACGGGACGGGCTTCCCACCGGAACCGGGCAAGCGGGATTCCACCTCGGTGAAACCGGATTCCCAGACGGGTTTATGAAAAAGGGCGCAAGCATGGCCAGAGCGGCGAAGAAAAAAAGTTCCAAGGCCGTCGCCAAGACCGTCGTCAAGACGAAGGTCGGCGCCCCATCGAAAGTGGACGCTCCGCCTTTAGGGGAGGCCCTACCTTTGGTAGGGGCCCCACCAAGGGTGGGGATCATCATGGGCAGCATTTCCGATTGGGAAACCATGAAGGAGGCGGCCATGATCCTGGAGGAATTCTCCATTGCCCATGAACGTCAGGTGGTGTCCGCGCACCGGACCCCGGAGCTCATGGTCGACTATGCCAAGACCGCGCGGGACCGCGGTATCGAGGTCATCATCGCCGGCGCCGGCGGCGCGGCCCATCTGCCCGGCATGACAGCCTCGCTCACCTCCCTGCCCGTCATCGGCGTGCCGGTGACCTCCAAGCATCTGAACGGCATGGACTCGCTGCTGTCCATCGCGCAGATGCCGGCCGGCATCCCCGTGGCCACCATGGCCATCGGCAATGCCAGGAATGCGGGGCTGATGGCGGCCCGGATCCTGGCGATCAAATATCCGGACATCGCCGCGGCCGTGGATCGGCATCGGGCCTCGCTGGACCGGGACGTCCGGGCCATGAAGATTCCGGCAGGCTGAGATGGGAGTCGTGCTACCGGGAGCCACGCTCGGCATACTAGGCGGCGGCCAATTGGGCCGCATGTTCACCCTCGAGGCCAAGCGCATGGGTTACCGCGTTGTTACCCTGGAGCCCGCCGCCGATTCCCCCTGCGGCCAGGTCGCGGACGAACAGATCCAGGCGGACTACGCCGATGAATCCGCCCTGCGCCGCCTGGCCCAGGCTTCGGACGTCATCACCTATGAATTCGAGAATATCGACGCGCGCGCGGTGGAATTCCTGGAAGGCCTGGGCAAGCCCGTGCATCCGAGCAGCCGCGTCCTGCGCATCAGCCAGGATCGGCTCCTGGAAAAGGAATTCCTGCGGGATGCCGGATTGGGCGTCACGGCCTTCATGGCGGTCGATTCGCTTGCGGATCTGACGGAAGCCTCCGTCAAGGTGGGCCTGCCGGCCGTCCTCAAGACCGTGCGCGGCGGATATGACGGCAAGGGCCAGGCCGTGGTCGCGGATATGGCTGCCGCCACCCTCGCCTTCCAGCGTTTGCATAATGGGCATCCGCTCATCTGGGAGCGCAAGGTTCCTTTCCTCAAAGAGCTCAGCGTCATCGCCTGCCGCGGCATGGACGGCATGGACGGCAAGGCCGGCAGGGCCGGTAAGGCCAGCGCTTATCCGGTTTCGGAAAACATCCACGTGGAAAACATCCTCGACACTTCCATGGTACCTGCGCGCATCTCCGCGGCGGCGGCGGCCAAGGCGCGGGCGATGGCCGAAGCGGTGGGCGAGGGCCTGGGGATCATCGGAGCCTATTGCGTGGAACTTTTCCTCATCGACGGCGACGGCATCCTGGTGAACGAGATAGCGCCCCGGCCGCATAACTCCGGGCATTATACCTTGGACGCCTGCGTTTGCTCGCAGTTCGAACAGCAGGTCCGGGCCATCTGCGGTTTGCCCCTGGGTTCGACTTCGGCATTGAAACCATCCGTGATGATCAACCTGATCGGCGACGGCAAAGGCAATGCCTTGTTGGGCGTGGAAGAGGCGCTCCGGGACGGGAACCTCAGCTTCCATCTCTATGGGAAATCCCAGGCCGCGGCAAAGCGGAAGATGGGACATTTCACCGTCCTTGGCGACTCGCTTGATCAAGCCTTGACCCAAGCCTCGGCAGCCCGCAAACTCCTGCACTGGGGCTGATATCCGCCGGTGGCGGCCATCGCCGTGGAAATCCTTTTGTGGTATTCCGGTATCGTGAATAGGTATCTTGGAAGGCATGACCGCAGGATTAATCGCCTTCCTCTGCACGGTAATCGGTACCTGGTCGGGGATGCATTATTATGTATTCCGCAACCTGGCCGCGGCCGGATTGGATCGGACCTTTCTCACCATCGCCCTGTGGATCCTGGCGCTCATCTTCCCCCTGACTCGGCTCCTGACCTTCCGTTGGCGGAATGGCTTGCTGCGGGTCCTCTATTCGATCGGGGCGATCTGGATGGGTTCGGTTTTCCTGTTGAGCTTCTGGTTCCTGGTTTCCTTCGGCGCGCGCGCGGCCTTACGGTATGCGGGACTGCAAGCCGCCATCGATCCGGCGCCCTGGATCGCCGTCACGGCCACGGCTGTGCTGGCCATGATCCTGTGGGGCATTTACCATGCCTGGAGCGGGCCCAAAGAGGTCCGGTTCACGGTCGACCGATCCAAACGGTTCGGAAAAGGCAGGCAGAACCGCTTCGTCCAGATCTCGGACGTGCACCTGGGATTGACCCTGGGCACGAAATTCCTGGAAGCCCTGATCGAACGGATCAACGGCCTCAAGCCGGACGTCCTTTTCATCACCGGCGATTTCTTCGATCCGGAATTCCCGGATGATGAGGGCGCGGTCGCGGCTTTGCGGAAACTCCGCACCGTGGAAGGCGCCTTCGCGGTGAGCGGCAACCATGAGTTCTATTCCGGCCTCGATCGGTTCCTGGACATGATGGAAAAGGCGGGCATTCCCGTCCTTAACAACGAGACCAGGATGACGGCGTCGGGAGTGCAGGTTGCCGGCATCCATGATCAGACCGCGAACCGGTTCACGGGGCTCGGTGTGGCTTGTGATCTTGGTAAGGCTTTGCTTGCGATTGATCATGGCCGGCCCTCGGTCCTGCTCGCGCATCAGCCGAAGGAGCTCGAGCCCGCGGTCGCGAAGCGCGTCGATCTGATCCTCAGCGGCCATACGCATGCCGGCCAGGTTTTCCCCTTCCGCGCGGTGGTGCGCATGGCTTACCGTTACCTCGGCGGCCGCTATGCCTTGGGTCCGGATACGGATCTCATCGTATGCACCGGAACAGGCTTCTGGGGCCCGCCCCTGCGGCTCGGAACCGATTCCCAGATCGTCGTCATCGATTTCAAATTCTGATCCCGATGCGCATCGCATCGCCCGGATCGTCTCGATCCCCCGGATCATTTCGATCCGCCGGATCGATTCCGTTGGACCTGATCGCTTTTGGATTTTGGGTTTGCGCACCAGTCAAGATCCAAGAACCCCAAATGACTTTAGAGCATCCGTTCCGTCCTTGCCGTTATTGAAGGTATTCGCGGGAAACGCTTCCAGGTACATCGCTGCCGGCGGAATATTTTTATCTAATTTCAGGAAAGGTTGGAAATTATTTTTTCCATCAGTGCGGATTTCACTCCCCGATCGAGGTGCAAGATGGACGTGGATACATACGATCAGACGCATGAACTGGCCGACATGCTTTTCACCGAGCTGCAGCGGCTCTACCGCGAGCAGAAGCTCACCATGGTCGAGGAGAAGCTGAAGCAGATTTCCGCCAACCTTCCCAAGGGTTATTCGCTCACGGTGAATTTCTCCGTGGAAGTCTTCGATGAGAATCGCGAGAAGTCGCTCAAGACC
>DAINDC010000194.1:0-2393 GCA_036732085.1 Fibrobacterota bacterium
GTCCCCGTGCCGATGGCACCTATCTGGTCTCGATCCGCGCTCCCCGGAAAACGGAGGGAAGCGCTCCTTCGGCGGCCGACCTCGCGGCGGAATTCCCCACCGGCGGCGGACGGAAACTGGCGGCCGGCATCAATGTCTTGCCTGCTGGCGATCTCGATCGCTTCCTGGAACGGTTTCGGAATTTTTTCGGACGGTGAATTTATCGGATGCGGATGGAGTCGAACGAGGGGTCGGAAAAGCTTTATGCCAATTCGTCAAAGAAGCCGGTGAGCTTGTCGGTCAGGGCTTCATCCACGTTCTTGGTATTGTAGTAGCCGCTCTTCAGGCGGAACTTGATGGTCTCCATATGATCTTCCGCGGAGATGGCCGCGTTCTTGACCGGACCCTCTTTTGCAGCCGAATTCTGCAGCGCGTTCTCCGGGGCCGGATCGCATTTGGCTTCAGGCACGGGGGCCGGCTGGTTTGCAGCTGTGGTGGCCGATGCAGGCGCGGGCGGGACCGGAGGCGTGGTCGGGACGAGCGGATGGGCGGTCGAGGCTTTCTTGAAAGCGGCCGCAAAGGATTTCCCATCCCCTTTGGAGGCTGGCTTGGAGGCCGCGGTGCGATCTCCCTGGGTTCCTTTTACTGGCGCTGAACCGTCGATTTGCATGGATCCTGCTTCCGCCTCCTATTTAGAGTATCGGTTGGAATGCTGGCAACTTGAATCTTTTCCTAAATTTGCACTTCAACTATGAAGGTAGCAGGGCATGTCACGCATCGTTTGTAAATTCGGCGGATCCAGCGTCGCCGATCACAACCAATTCCTAAAAATCAAAAAAATCCTCCAAGCCAATCCCAAGCGCAAGGTCGTCGTGCCTTCGGCGCCGGGCAAGCGCCATTCCGGCGAGGCCAAGCTGACGGACCTCCTGTACCTCTGCCATGAGATGACCCTCAAGAAGCTCTCCCTCGACGGCCCCTTCACCTTGATCCGCGATCGCTTCCTCGATATCGAAGCCAAGCTGGGCCTCAAGGCGGGCATGGCCGCGACCCTGGAGAATTTCCGGCGCGAGATCGAGGCTGATGCGACCAAGGATTTCGTGGCGTCGCGCGGCGAATACCTTTGCGGCGTGCTCATGGCGGCCTTCCTGGACGCCGAGTTCATCGACCCCAAGGATACGATTTTCTTCGACAAGACCGGCCGCATCGATCCCAAGACCTATGACGTGCTCGGCAAGCGCATGTCCGATCCGAACAAGCTCTATGTGGTGCCGGGCTTCTACGGCGTGGACGTCCGCGGCCATATCAAGACCTTCTCGCGCGGCGGCTCGGATATCTCCGGCGCCATCGCGGCGCGGGCCGTCAACGCCGAGCTCTACGAGAACTGGACCGATGTCTCCGGTCTCCTCATGGCCGATCCGCGCATCGTCGAGAATCCGCATCCCCTGGACGAGGTGAGCTACCGCGAGATCCGCGAGCTGTCCTATATGGGCGCCAATGTCTTCCACGACGAGGCCATCGCTCCCGTGCGCGACGTCGGCATCCCCATCAATATCCGCAATACCAACCGTCCTGAGGATCCGGGCACGATCATCGTTTCCAAATTACCGACCATCACCAAGTACGACATTGCCGGCGTGGCCGGCAAGAAGAACTTCTCCATGTTCAGCCTCGAGAAGAACATGATGAACAAGGAGATCGGATTCGCGCGCAAGGTGCTGGAAGTCTTCGAGACCAAGGGCGTCAGCATCGAGCACTGTCCCACCAGCATCGACAGCATGAGCGTGGTGGTGTCGAGCGAGGAGATCGGCGAGAAGGCCGAATCCGTGCTCGAGGATCTGCGCCGCATCCTGGAGCCGGATACCTTGGACATCGAGCATGAGCTCTGCCTCATCGCCGTGGTGGGCGAGGGCATGTCGCATCAGGTGGGCATGGCCGCCAAGGTCTTCACGGCCTTGCGGGACGCGGACGTGAACATCCGCATCATCGATCAGGGCGCCTCGGAGCTGAACATCATCGTGGGCGTGAGCAACGGGGATTATGAGAAGGCCATCCGCGCCCTGTATACCGCGATGATGACGCCGAACCCGGCCTACAAGGGCTAATCCGAAAAACCGGTTAAGCCGGAAAACCGGGAACGCGATCGCGACCGGATCCAGGTTTGGCATGCGTCGCGGGCGCGAACTCCCGCGTCGAGGCCATGGGCGGGACCATCCCTTCCAAGGGGAACGTCGCGCCTTCCGCCCGCACCGCGCGGATATACAGGTAGGCTCGCATGGGCGGGACGAGCGCATGCGCGAGCTTATGGAACTCCAAATGGCGCAGGTAACGCAGGAGATTCCAGGCCGCCCGGCCCCGCGAAACCGGCGGCGCATAGTCGGTCCAGCGGTTCTCGATCACGCGGCCTCCGCAGCGGC
>DAINDC010000194.1:2403-9777 GCA_036732085.1 Fibrobacterota bacterium
GATCCACTCCAGGCATTCGGACATGACGGGCTCGCGGTGATGCGCGTAATAGATGAACTTCGGATCCATCCGATCCTGGGGATTGCGGCCGCGCAGGAGCGCCATGCGATGTTCCCAGGTCGCGAAGTTCGGGACCGCCAGGATCACCTGTCCGGTGGGGCTGAGGACGCGGAAGATCTGGCGCAGGAAGAATTCCGGACTCAGCGGGAAATGCTCCATCACCTCGTCGAAGAGGATGAGTTCGAAGGTCCCGTCCGCATAGGGCAGGGGATCGCGCATCAGCTCCAGGGGCGTCCCCCGGATGCCTTCGTCCGCGAAGCGCCGCGCCCATTCGTCTTCCAGTTCGTGGTAGGCCACGTGCATGTCCGCGCCCAGGTTTCGCTTGAGGGCGCTCGACAGGATGGACGCTCCGATTTCCAGGACCGGCGCGCCCGCGCGCAACGGCGGCAGGGATTCCAGGATGCGCACGTAGCGGTTCCAGTGCGCGGCGATGAAACTGCGGGCCTGGGGGGTAGCATGCTGGTTGCGGATCTCCGCGAAGGTCCGGCGCAGCAGGGCGTCGGCCTCGACGAAGGTAAGGGAAAGGGACCTTCCCTTGGGTGTTTCCGTATTCATCGCATCCATCGGGCCCGGGTCCGGAAATCGGCGGAAAGTGCCGTTGTCGCTTGAGATCCGGTTCCATTATAGTTTATGCTATCCATGGGTTACCAGTAAAAGCCCAAATAGCTCCAAGACTCGCGGGCTGCTTCCGGATCGCACGATGGCCTGGAAGTCAGGCGGGAGCGGGGCCCGGGCTCGGACGACTCGTTGCGATCGTGTCCGGATTCACAATTCCAAATCATTATTAGGTAGTTTTAAAATATGGACGAAGCGGAAAAATCCTGGGCGCTCAAGGCGCAGGAATTGAACAACTGCCCGTTCTACACCAGGGGCGATTCGCTGCAGGTGCAGATGCCGGGCGTGTTCGGCAACCAGGTGCAGGTCTGCTCCATGCCCATCGCCACCTTCATTCCCGTCGCGATGGAAGGCAGCCGCGCGGAGGGCGCGATCGAGGCGGGCTATAAGAACTGTTCCTGCCGCTGGAGCTATTGCCGGATGAGCAAGCTCTCCAAGCCGGCCATCGTTTTCGAAGAAGTGCTCACGGCCGAGAACCAGATGTCCAAGCCCTTCCTGGAACAGATGCCCGCCAACGTGGCCGAGGCCTTCCGGGAACGCGCGACGCCCATGCGCTTCCGCGCCGGCGAGGTGGTGCTGGAAGGCAACGTGACCAGTTCGCATTTCCACGTGATCGCCAAGGGCATGGTGCGCATCTCCAACCGCGGCAACGACGGCCGCATCCTGGAGCTGTCGGTGCTGCGCAAGGGCGACTGCTTCGGCGAGATGTCCATCCTGACGGGCGCAGCCACCAGCAACCAGGTCGACGCCGTGGAGGAATGCCTGACGCTCGCCGTGTCCCGCGCCGATTTCCACAAGCTGGTCGCGGACTTCCCCGTGCTCAGCATCCTGCTCTACCGCATGCTTTCGAAGCGCATCAAGGCCAACAACCAGAAGCTCGCGCAGCTCATGGCGCCGGGGCTTTCCGGCGACCTGCGCTTCTTCCCCTTCGTCGATCTCGTCCAGACCGTCATGACCGCGCGCATGACCGGGAACCTGGTCCTGGAACTGGCCCAGCGCCGCGCCCGCTTCGGCTTCCGCGAGGGCGGCCTCCTGCACGGGAGCCTGGGTAACCTGCAAGGTACGGACTCCGTGGACGAGGTGCTGCGCTGGAAGTCGGGCTCGTTCCGCTTCCATGCCGACGAGGCGCCGCCCCTGCGCAACCTGGACGGCGATACCATGGCCATCCTCCTCGAGGCCTTGCGCCGCATGGACGAATCCTCCATGCTGGAGAAGTCGGTGGACAGCCTTTCCGCGGCCGGCTGAATTCTCCGCCGGTAGGACCCGCCGGGCCCAGCTCGCGGGTCCCATAATACCTCGCAATGCTCCACAAATTCTAAACCCCGCAAACATCCCGGGTCCCCGCCCCACCGCGCGCAACCTAGGCTACACCTCCATGATGGACGGAATGCGCCGCGCTCCGGCGCCGTCGCCATAGGGAAAAAAGCACCCGCGCTCCAAATCCACAGGCAAGTTTTTCCGCCCTCTTTTTTCGCCGCATGTGGGATCCGGTTGCGAAACCACCTCCGATTCCGCCCAGAAGGGCATTGCGCCCGGTCCGCATCCGCTTTCCTCCCATGGCATGGGCTTTGCGATTAATCCCTAATTGAAGAGGAACTTAAAGCAAGTCGACAAGCGGAAAGCCAAGCGAGAGAGAACGACCCATGACCCCCGAATCCTCACACAACCTGGACCTCATCAAAAGCCGGCTCAGCATGGGCGGCGCGGGCTCCATGAATTCCATCAAGGATGCGGCCAAGAAGCTTTCGGGCGCCAAGTCTTCCGGCATCAGCGATGCGGAGAAGAAGCGCTGGAAGGCCAGCCTGGATTTCGAGGCCATGTTCCTGGGCAATATGTACAAGTCGATGCGCCAGAGCACCCTCGCCCAGGGCAATGAATTGACCGAAGCGTCCCCGGGCCGGGAGATGTTCACCGAGATGCTCGACAACCAATACGCCAGCCTCCATTCCAAGTCGCCCCTGGAATCCGGCGAGCAGGGATTGAAGAATGCCAAGAACGGCCTCACCAACAGCATGGCCGCCCAGATTTACCGTTCGTTGAGCCGCCAGGATGCCGGCAAGGACAAGACCGATGCCACCTTGGCCGCCCTCAAGGCGCCGGCCCTGGACGCCCTGCCTATCGTGGATGGGTCGGCGGATGGGTCGTCCGACGAGTCCGCCGGGGATCTCTTCTCCACCACCCCCGGCCTGGCCCGGATCATCAACGGCCATGCCGGCCAAGCCCGTACCGGACAAGTTACCTCCGCCGCCGCCCTGTCGGATGACAAGCTGCAGCCCATCGTGGACCTGGCGGCCAAGACCTTCAATGTCTCCGCGAACCTCATCAAGAGCGTCATCAAGACCGAATCCGCCAACCAGCCCCTGGCCGTCTCCGGCGCGGGCGCCAAGGGACTGATGCAATTGATGGATTCGACCGCCCGCGACATGGGCGTGAGCAATGTCTTCAATGTCCATGAGAACGTGCTGGCCGGAACCCGCTATCTCAAGCAGCTCCTCAACCGTTTCAACGGCAGCGAGGAGAAAGCCCTGGCCGCCTACAATGCGGGCCCGGGCACGGTGGATCGGTTCGGCGGCATCCCGCCCTATTCCGAGACCCAGGATTACGTGAAGAAGGTCCTCAAGAACAAGAATGAGCTCGACGCCGCCGCCCACTCCGTGGCAGGAAACTGAGGGAGACCATGGGCTTCAATTACAAGGAACTGGTATTGGGCGAGGAGTTCGCGGATCTGCTCCGGGCGCCCGCCGTGAACGCGGAACCGGTAGTGGATCTGGAAGCGCTCGGCGAAACCTTGATCAACAACCTGAACGGGCAGCTCGGCCTCTACAGCGCCTATATCGTGCAGGCCGAACGCCAGCGCATGGCCCTGGTGAACCGCAAGCTGGAAGAGAATTACCAGGCGAACGTGGAATCGGAACGGCTCATTGGCTCCCTGTCCAACCTTGAAGTGGAGCGCATCGCGCTCATAAGATTCTGGGTCCCGTCAAGGCTGGTGAAGCCGGGAAGCCCGGTGAAGCCGGCAGGTCCGGTGGAGTAATCAATAAGGACCAAGGCGGTTTCCAGGCCAAGTGCGAATCCATCTATCCGCTCCTGAGCCCAGACCGCGCCGAGAGGCTCAAGACCTGCCGTGACGCCCTGGTCAAGGCCACCGGCGACCTCAAGCAAATCCTGACCATCAACATGGCCCTGGCCGAGAACGGCAGCCGCATGATCCACACCACCATCGGCATCATGACGAGCGTGATCGGCCGCAAGCAGAACGAGAAGATGAACACCTACACGTCCAAGGGCAACGTGCGCCTGGGCAAGATGCAAATCCGCAACCTGATCAACCGGAGCGTTTGAAATGGGACTCTTCGACGCTCTCGGCATCGGCATGCGCGGCTTGAACGCCGCCCAGACCAGCATCGACGTCACGGGACAGAATATCTCCAATGCCAATACGGAAGGCTATTCCCGCAAGGTCGTCGATCAGAGCGCCGGCGTGGTCAACAACGAGGTCTTCGGCCAGATAGGCCAGGGCGTGGACGTCACCTCCATCTCGCGCGTCCGCGACGAGTTCCTGGACCGCCAGATCTGGGAATCCAGCGGCGACGTGGGCCTGACCACGGAAATGGACACCGCCTATACCCGCCTCGAGAACATCCTGAAAGAACCCACCGAGAACGGCCTGGCCGCGCAGATGAACAAGTTCTGGTCCTCTTTCCAGGACCTGGCCAACAATCCGGCCAATGCCTCCGCCCGCGAGGCCGTCAAGGCTTCCGCCAACGTGCTCACCGACGCGTTCCACTCCGTCTACAAGCAGATCGAGGATTACGGCCTGTCGATGAACAACCCTCTCATCGAGAAGGCCAAGTCCGTCAACGATCTCACGGGCCAGATTTACCTCCTGAACGAGAAGGTTGCCGGCGTGGAAGCCCATGCCGGAGAGAAGGCCAATGATACCCGCGACCAACGCGACCTCCTGGTTCGCAAGCTCGCCGGCCTGGTGGACGTGCAGACCATCGAGGACAAGAACGGCCGGGTGATGATCACCTCGGGCGGCAACCTCCTGGTCGGGTCTTCCGAAGCCCTTAAAATCACCACCTACGGCGTGGACACGAAACTGTCCGATGGGACGCTGTCCACGGAACTGCGCCTCCGGTTCGAGGATTCCAAGAAGAACTACGACCCGCGCGGCGGCAGCCTCAAAGGGATCATGGACGCGCGCAGCACGGTCCTGACCGACTATAAGGAAAAGCTCAATGCGTTGGCCAAGGCCATAGTGACCGGGGTCAATGACGTCCATACGTCCGGTTATACCATGAACCAGGCCACGGGCGTCTACTTCTTCGACCCGAACAAGACCAAGGCCGGAGACATCACCCTATCCGATGCCGTGACCGCGGACTCCGCGAATATCGCCGCCGCCGCCGGCGGAAAAATCGTGGACGTGGTCGCTTTCAATCCGGCGGGCGGCATCCCCGCGGCCGGCACTCCCGTCTTGGATCTCAAGGCGATCAATTCCAACTACCAGAACCTGACCCAGGGCGGCGTCAAGGTCACGCTCGGGAATGGAGCCGTCCTCGAAGAAGGCGCGGGCAAGGACTATATCGTCGATTACGAGAAGGGCACGATCACCTTCCTGAACTACGCGCGCTACGCCGCCGCCGATGCCGTCTCCGTGAAGATCGCCTACAATACCACCGGCTACCCCGGCGACGGCAACGGCGAGAACGCCGCCTCCATCGCCAAGGTCCGCCTGGCCGCCACCATGAGCGCGGGCACCAGCGGATTCACGCAAAGCGTGAGCGACTACTACGCCGGCGTCATCGGCAAGCTGGGCATCGAGAAGAACCAGAACACCTCCCGCAAGGACACGAAGACCTTCTTGATAGATCAGATGAGCACGGAACAGGCCACCGTTTCCGGCGTGTCCCTCGACGAGGAAATGACCAACATGATCAAGTACGAGAACAGCTACAAGGCCTCGGCCAAGTATATCCAAACCATCAGCGCGATGATGGAAGTCCTTATGGGCATCCAGTAAAGAGACAGTAGGAGCAGACCATGGCGGCAAATAGAATCAGTTTCGGACAAATCAGCAATCGCAT
The DNA here is from genome assembly GCA_036732085.1 of Fibrobacterota bacterium. Classification (GTDB taxonomy): domain Bacteria; phylum Fibrobacterota; class Fibrobacteria; order UBA11236; family UBA11236; genus Chersky-265. Next base: position 8,169 of record DAINDC010000194.1, read on the forward strand.
CCTGGACCGCCTGTTCACCAATTACAACAAGCTTGAGGGCGTCCAGCAGGAACTCGCCTCGGGAAAGAAAATCGACAAGGCTTCGGACGATCCCGTGGCCGTCTCGCAGAGCATGGAACTCCGCGGCGAGATTGATCAGTTCGGAAGCTTCCAGCGCAACGTGGACGACGGCCTCGCCTATCTCGGCACGGTGGATTCGACCCTCTCGACCTCCACCAACCTCTACCAGGCCATGAAGGAGCGGGCCATCCAGGCTTCCAACGATACCAATACCGCGACCAACCGCGTTTATATCGGGCAGGAAATCCGCGGCATGTTCGATCAGATGGTCGCCTTGTCCAACACTTCCTTCAAGGGCCAGTACGTCTTCTCCGGCAGCAATACCCAGGTTCCCCCCTATGAGGTCCGCAACGGCGCCTCCCATATCGTGAACGCCCCGGGCGCCCTCTCCGGATTCATGGGCCTTAACGGGACCAACATCGGCGTCCCGATCCAGATCATCGACCGGAACGTGGACGACTCCAAGGACACGGCCACCAATGACGCCAATGCCTACCAAGTCATTCCCGGCACCTTCAAGGTCAACGGACTCACCGAGGGCACCGACTATACCGTGGATTATGTGAAGGGCACCATCACCTTCACCGCTCCGGGAGCCGGCGCCTTGGCCATGTCCGGCGGCGGTTCCGGCATCGACATGACCTACGACTGGCTGCGCCGCAACGAGAAGAGCCTGGACGGCGTCGCTACCCGCGAGATCGAGGAGAACGTCAGCGCCCGGATCAACACCACTGCCACGGACGTCTACGGCAGCAACCAGGAATCCAATTCCTGGGAAGCCATGATCAACCTGATGGAAGGCACCCTCAACAACAAGCCCGACAAAATCCAAACCAGCCTCAAGCAGCTCGACAACGCCATGCAGCGCCAGCTCTCGGCCCAGGCCACCAACGGCGCCCGTGTGCAACGCTTCGAGTCCACCCAGACCCGCAATGACGAGCGCACCGTCTACACCACCCAGCTCCAATCCGACGTCGAGGACGTGGACTTCGCCAAGGCGATCTCGGACTACAACATGCAGCAGGCCATCTACGATGCGTCGCTCAAGGTGGGGGCGCAGGCCATGCAGCAGACCTTGGTGAATTTCCTGTAGGCCTTTTTAAAAGCCACTCATAAGGGCGTAGAAAAAGTTTAGCGCGCGACTTCCCATCGGCCTTTTTGTCGGCTCAAATAAAACCGCAATCCAAAATTGCTGCCATCCTCGAACTCCTTGGAGTGCAGTATCGGGCCGCCGACCTTGTCGGTCACCTTGAGCAACCGGCCATCGCCTTCGACTTGGGTAAATATTTTTTGGGGTTCGAAAGGAAGCATTCCCCAATCGGAAGTTTGAAAAAGCTCTTCGAAAAACTCCCGCTGATCCTTCAGCCTTTCCTCCATCGGCATTCCATAGGCCCTCGCCATTTCCTCGGATTTGATGCGCATGACGCCGACGATGCCATCCAGGTCCTTCCTCTCCATTTGATTTTGGATCACCGCCAGGAAGTCCACGAGCCCGGATAAGTCGGGGTTTTCCGGATCAAACTTATCCCCCTGCTCCCATCGGGAAGGA
>DAINDC010000195.1:0-8927 GCA_036732085.1 Fibrobacterota bacterium
ATGGAGGGATGGGGGTGGATGGACTTCATGATGTCGGTGACGCCCTTGTCCTGATCCATCAGATGGGCGATGACCATGATGGTGTTCGAGGCCTGGGGGCCGGCGGCGCGCATGCCCAGGATGCGGTCCTGCCCGTCATCGCTGACTATGATCTTCACGAAGCCGTCCGTGCGGCGCATGGCGATGGCGCGGTTGAGGAGGGAATTGGAATAGTAACCGACGCGATACGGGATGTTGTTGGTCCGGCAGGTCTGCTCGTTGAGGCCCACCGCCGCGACCTCGGGATTGAAGAACATGATGGTGGACATGTTGCTGTAACGCAGCGGGTACTTGTTGCGCAGGTACATGGCCTTGACGGCATAGCGGCCCTCCATCTCGGCCACGTTGTACAGGGCCGAATGCTGGGTCACGTCGCCGACCGCGAAGACGCTGCCCTTGACGCGGCAGTCGCCGTCCGTATCGAGCCCGCCGCGGGAATTGATCTTGATGCCCACGTTCTCCAATCCCAGCTTGTCGAGATTGGGAACCCGGCCCACGGCCACCAGGGCCACATCCACCTCCAGCACCATGGTGCGGCCGTCCTCATAATCCACCACCGCTTCCAGATGGTCGGGGGTATGGGTGATCTTGCGCATGATGGAATTGTGGTGGACCTCCACGCCCCGGGCGGTGAGGTTGGTATTCACGAACTCGCTGATATCCGCATCCTCGTTGGGCAGGATGCGCGACTGGCGATCGAGCAGATGCACCTTGGTCTGATGGTAGTTGGAGAAGATGGTGGCGTACTCGCAACCGATGACGCCGGCGCCGATGATGAGGATGCGCTTGGGGAACTTCTTGAGGCCGAGCAGATCGTCGGAGCTCAGGACGCGCGTATGATCGATCGTGATGCCCGGAAAATCCCTCGGCTTGGAGCCCGTGGCGATGATGAAAAAATCCGCCCTGAGGGTTTCCGTGGTCCCGTCGAGCATGGCGATCTCGATGGTCTTCTGGTCCTTGAACGCGGCCCAGCCTTTTTTCAGGGTGATGGAACCCGGGCCTTTCCAGCGCGGCGGCGAGAAGGTTTCGATCTGGGAGAGGATCTGGTATTGCTTTTCCTTGGCGGCCTGGATGACGGTGTCGCGCACCATCTCATAATCCACCGTGATGCCCGCGGCGCGATAGCCTCGATCCACGGCCGAGGCCACGGCGAAGTCCTTGGAGAGCTCCCAGAGGGTTTTCGAGGTCATGGCGCCATGCATGATGCCGGCGCCGCCGATATTGCCCGCTTCCACGAGCGCGACCTTCTTGCCGAAATCGAACGCCCGCATCACGGCCCCGAATCCGCCGGGCCCGGAACCGATTACACAAACATCGTACTTGTTGTCGTCCATGGATACCATCCTGATTTCAGACAAGGATACCTATTCTATGCGGCAAAATCCAGCGGGTGGTTCGCTTGCAGAAGCGGGGTTTCCGAAGACGGGCCTTGGCTAACCGGGCTACGCGCCATCTTTCCTGGTCATCGTACTCTCGTCATTTTTTTGTAGTTGCCATGGCCCGCAACAGGAGTGGATCCGGGAGTCCGGCTTCGGCGAAACCTTTTTGGCGCAGCAGGCAGGCCGGGCATTTTCCGCAGGGAGGGAAAGCGCCTTCGTAGCAGGTGTGGCTGAAGGCCAGGGAATCCATCGCGCCCAATTCCACGGCCCAGCGGACCGACTCCGCCTTGGATTTGAACATCAGGGGAGTGTGCAGCGACAACTTGCGCTCGGGGATTTCCGCCGCGCCTCCGGTCGAGCGATCGGGCGCTCCCGGTTCGGCCGGCAGGCTCCAGCCCAAGCCCAAGGACAGGGCCGTTTCCAGGCTGCGCATGGTGGCGTCCCGGCAATCGGGGTACCCGCTATAATCGGTCTGGCAAACGCCCGTGACCAGATCGCGGATGCCGCGCGTATAGGCATAGCTGGCCGCATAGGTGAGGAAGATGAGGTTGCGTCCCGGCACGAAGGTATTGGGCAGGCTGCCGGCTTCCGTCTCGGTCTCGGCTTGGATGGACAAGCTTGGATCGATGAGGGCATTGCCTCCCATCTCGCTGAAGAAGTCCAAGCGGAAAACCCGGAGCGGCACCTGCAATCGGGCCGCGATGGTTTCCGCAGCCTGCTTTTCGGAAACATGGCGCTGACCATAATCGAAGAAGATGGCCTCGACCGATTTGAAGTTGGCGAGCGCCCAATGCAGGCAGGTGGTGGAATCCTGGCCGCCGGAGAAAACCGTCAGACAGAATCTGGCTTGCATTTCACCTTGGCCCGCTAATGGGGAGATGCCGGCGGCCTGCGCACCATGCGGGTGCGTCGTTCCAAGCGGGTTCAATGCTCCTACCGCTTTCAACGCTTCTATCTCGTTCAACGCAACCCCAATTCCTTATGCAATTGGATGGAGAGTTTCCAGCGCGGATGCGCGAGCACGGCCGCCACCGTCTTATCTTTTTCGCTGCGCGAGGCGGCAACATCCTGCTCGCCCTTGCCCCAGGCCTCGGTGCGGATTTCCTTAGGCTGCAGGTAGTAATGTTCGAAGTGCGAATCCTCGTAGAAGCCGAGCTCCTGGGATTCATAGACGAGCTTCAGCTCCTGGGCCCGCTTGAGGATCCACTTTCCTTTCTGGGAAAGCTTGGGGCTGACGGTGACCCAATCCACGCCCAAGGTATCCTCGGAGCTGCCATTGGTTTCCATGGTGATGTAATAGCCGTGCTCATGGAGCAGCGCGACCAGCTTGCGGATGGCCCGGGGTTGGATGGTGGGCTCTCCTCCCGTCAAGACCACGAACCGGCAGGAAAAGGCGGCTATCCGATCCCGAACCGCCTCCGCGCTCAATTTTTCCTTCCAGGAGAAATCGGTGTCGCAAAAAGTGCAGGCCAGATTGCACCCGGCGCTCCGGATGAAAATCGCCGGCGTCCCCGCATGGAAACCTTCCCCCTGGATGGAGTAGAAAATCTCGGCGATATTGAGTGTTTCCATGGCTTCTAAATAACATTAACAAGGTTGGGCCTACTCCGCCAACCTGGGAGGCCGGTCCGCCCAGCCAAGGTATTGCGCCCCAACCAGAGGGCCCGGAATGCCTCATGCATTTTTACTTTTTAGGGATGGAAAACGGGTCCTTCGAAAAAACCCAACGGTACCTGATGCAATTGCTCGGGTACCTGGAGGGGATTCACAGCTCCATGGATTGGGAGTCGACGGAGGAGGGTACGGCCGAGTTCCCCTCGGGGCTTCCTCCGCGCATCGAAGCGATACTGTCCCATAGCGGCTATCTGGAAGGCATGCGCCTCAAGGCCCAAGGTTGCCTTTCCTCGGACATCCTGGAATTCATCCATACGGTAGGCATGGCCTTCGAGATCGAAGCGGCGCCGCGCGGCGCGTTCAGGCTGCCTTTCCTCGATGCGGAAATCGGGATCCAGCGGAAGACCCTGAACGATTTCATGGAGAAGGCCTGGCTGGTCTATCATGCGGCCCTGCTTTCCGCCTATGCCCTGCGGCCCTTACGCTTTGAACGGCAGCCTTCCGCGGACGGCTTGGAGGAGACGCTCCGGATCCAGGAGGCTTCCGGCGAGCTTGGCGATGGAAGGGCTTGGGACGGGATTGCGCCGGATACGGTGCATACCCTGAACAATGTCCTCTCGGGAATCCTGAGCTATGTCAGCCTCATACTCGAGGAACGCAAGGCGGATGCGGATTTGCAGGAGAAGCTGGGTCTGGTCCTGGAAGCCGCCAAGCGGGCCGCGTCGACCTTGCCCATGCCCTGAGCGAAGCTGGAACCGGTCGCATAACGGGTCCTAGAATCCGTGGACGACCACGGCCTTGGCGCGCAGTTCTTCCTTCCTATCGCCGGCCAAGCCCAATGCCACCATCGCCTCCAGCATGGAATCGCGGGCGAAGTTCACGCGCAGTCCGGGCTGCAAATCCATCGCAAGGTAACGTTCGAAACCCGTGGTCTGGCTGGATCCGATCATGCCCAATTCCAGGGACAGGGCGCGCGCCACGGTGACCGTGGGATAGAAGCCCGCCTCGAAGGCCATCAAGCCATCCTCGGCGACCAGGGCATCCATGAATCCAAGGCGCGCGGAAAGCCGGGAGGATAGCCAGGACGTATAGGTGAACCGATGATGGGTGGAGATCGCAAAGCCCTTGCCGGCGTCGAAATCGGTGCCCACCAACAGGTCCGCTTGTACGCTGGTATGGCGGAGGGTGAGCCATTTCACCCCGAAGACCATATAGGGAAGGTGGTCCTTGACGTCCCCGGCTTCCAACTGGAGACGGGCTCCCAATTCCACCCTGGGAGCGGCCTGCAGGGCCAGGGACACGGGTATCGCATAGACCGAGGTGTTCTGGGACCGGACATAGGCGCCCACCGACAAGGTGGTGGGGCTCTCGAAATTCCCGCTGGGAATGAGGTTGTACGAGCTCTCATGGATGGGGTTCAGGGCGGAAGCGATCCGGAATCCCGCCGCCAAGATCAACCAGGTAACTCTCATGCTACTCCCCATCCGGCCTCCCGATGAAATTCCGGTCCGCCGAGGGCTCCGCTTCGGCTTTCCCAGCAATTATAGGTTAATTCGGGTCCGGGTTGCCTAAGAGACCCTGACAGAATGGATTCGCTGCTGCCCAGCGGCTCTTCGCGCGGCCTCGCTACGCGCCCCATTCTGTTAGGGTCTCTTAATCGCACTTTGCCGTGATGGCAGGTTCTTCGGCGCAGGCCCTTGATTTAAAGCCGCGTAGCGAATGACTAAATTGGTATCATCCCCTTATGCGCAAAGCCAAGCCCACCAAAGCTCCCAAGCCAGCGAACGCCCAACCTTCCCCCGCCGGTTGGGATGAGGAACGGGTCCTCCGGATCGCCCGCCAATCCATCCAGGTCCTCAAGCCCTATGTCCCCGGCAAATCCATCGAAGAGGTGAAGGCGAAATACAATCCGCCCGAAATCACCAAGCTCGGGTCGAATGAGAATCCGCTCGGCGCCAGCGCCAAAGTGATCGCCGCCATCCGCAAGGCCCTGCCCAGGATATCGCTCTATCCGGACGGCGCCAGCCAGGCGCTCCGCCAAGCCTTGGCCCAAGCCAACGGCCTGACATCGGACCAGGTATTGGTCGGCAATGGCTCGGACGAAGTCCTGCTCATGATCGCCGCGGCCTTCCTGAATCCCGGCGAGACCGTGCTGGTTTCGGAAAATACCTTTTCGGAATATGAATTCTCCGGGCGCGTCCTGGACGGAACGATCGTGAAAGTCCCCCTCCAGGACCATCGCTATGACCTGAAGGGCTTCCGGGAAAAGCTGGCCCTCAAGCCCAAGCTGGTCTTCCTCTGCAATCCCAATAATCCCACGGGCTCCTATTTCAGCCATGCGGAATTGCTCGCTCTTCTCGAAGCCGCGCCCCCGGACACCTTGGTGGTCGTCGACGAGGCCTATGGCGAATACGCCACCGCGAAGGATTTCCCGCGCTCGGTGGAACTCCTGTCGGCCTTTCCCAACCTCATCATCAGCCGCACCTTCAGCAAGATCTTCGGCATGGCGGGCCTGCGCCTCGGCTATGCCCTCGCCCACGCCCTGCTCGTCCGTGAAGTGGGCCGCGTGAAAACGCCCTTCAACGTGAACCTGCTGGTCCAGGCCGGCGGCCTCGCAGCCTTGGCCGACAAGGGTTTCCGCGCCCGATCGATCCGGAACAACAACTCGGGCCGCGATTTCCTGGCCGCCGAATTCCGCAAACGCGGGCTCGAGGCCATTCCCACCCAGGCCAACTTCATCTGCTTCCGCACCGACAGGCCGGCCGTCGATCTCTGCGAGGAGCTGCTGCAACGCGGCATGATCATCCGCGCCCTGCGGAGCTTCGGCCTCGACTATTGGAATCGCATTACCATAGGAACGCCGGCCCAGAACCGGCGGTTCCTGAAGGCGCTGGATTCGGTATTGACTACCCGGTGATCTCCATGGCCAGCATGGTCAGATCGTCATGGTAAGGTTCGTTGCGGGTGAACACCCTCACATCGTCCAGGATCCGCTTCAACACTATTTCCGGTTCGTGGATGCGGTCGCCGGAGATGATCTTGAGCAGCCGGGCCAGGCCGTAGAACTTCCGATCCGCGTCCATGGCTTCGAGCAGGCCGTCCGTGAAAATCAGGAAGCGATCGCCGAAGGCCAGTTCCATGGTGACCTCCTCCATCCGATCGGCGAAGTCCTTGCCTTCGACCATGCCCAGGGCCAGGCCCTTGGGGTTCATGGAAATCGGCTTGCCGCCGTTGTTGCCGCGTTGCAGGAGCAGGGGCGGATGCCCGGCGCGGGCATAGGACATGGACTTGCCGTCCGGCTCGATGATCAGGCACAGGGCCGTGACGAAACTCTTGTCGTCCAGATCGGCGCTCATCAAATCGTTGACCGCGCACATCAGCTTCTTGGCCGATTTCTCGTAGCGGGCCTCGGCGCGGAAGGTGCTCCGCAGCATGGTCATGACCAGGGCCGCGGGGATGCCCTTGCCGCTGACGTCGGCGATGACCACGACCCAATTCCCGTTGTCGGTCTGGAAGTAATCGAGATAATCTCCGCCCACTTCATAAGCAGGGAAGTACACGCCTTTCAGGTTCACGCGCGGGATGAGAGGCTTGTCCTGCGGGGTGAAACGGCGTTGGATGGTCTGGGCCACTTCCAGCTCGCTGGCCAACCGGGCCTTCTTGTCGAGCTCCAGGAAGTTGTTGGCATTGGACAGGCTGATGGCGGCCTGGGCGGCCAAAGTATTGAGGATGACCTTTTCCTGCTCGAACCAGGTCAGGAAGGAGGACGGGGCGAAGATCTGCACCACGGCCAGGGATTTGTCCTCGACCAGTAACGGCAAAGCTACGTAGGCCGGATAGGCGTCCATGCCGGGCATCTCGAGTTTAGAGAGCTCGGGATCATTTTTTCGATCGGCGATGATGACGGGAACGGTGAGCGGGGATTGGCCCATGGCCGACAGAGCCGTCGCGCAGGCCTTGCGGTGCTCGGGCTCGGAAAGCCGGGAGGAGGTGGCGCCGCACTCGTATCCGGAATTGCCCATCTCGCAGAGGGCCGCCTCGATGCCGGGATGGCTCTTGACGAAGGTTTCCACGATGGCGGGCAGCAGATCCTTGCGATGCGGGAAATGCGCGAGCTTATGGGCGGCGGAGTTCAGGAAGTGCAGTTGGCCCACGCGCGATTCCAGCCGCAAGTTGGCCTCCTGCAGCAGCTTCTCCCCTTCGCGGAGGGCGCGCTCGGTGCGGAGATGCTCCTTGATCTCCTGGACCAACGCGGCGGTGCGTTCCTGGACCCGGACTTCCAGCTCCTCCTTCGCCTTGCGGATGGCTTCCTGGGCCACCATGCGCTCGGTGACGTCGCGGGAGATGCCCACCAGTCCCGTGACCGCGCCGTCCTTGCCATAGACCGGAACCTTGGTGGTGGAGACCCAGGCATCGGGGCGGTTGTTGGTGAAGGTCTCGAGCTCCACCTTGTCCACGATGGGGATGCCGGTCTTGATGATCTCCTGCTCGTCGTTGAAGGCCTGCTGCGCATGGTCCTTGGAGAAGAAATCGAAGTCGGTCTTGCCAATGGCGTCCTCGAGGTTCACCAGGCCCTCCAGATGGATGCCCTTGCTCACGCGCACGAACCGGCTCTGCGGGTCCTTGAAGTAGATCGCGTCCGGAATGTTGTTGAGCATGGCGTTGAGGAGATTGCTCTCCATGGCCAGGGCGTCCTCCGCCTTCTTGAGCGCGGTCACGTCCCGGGTGATGCCGCAAGTGCCGATGATATTGCCCTTGATGTCGTGGAGGGGCATCTTGGTGGAATAGACCGCGCGCGGCTTGCCGTCCGCGTAGTTGTCGACCTCCAGCTTGTTGATGATGGGCTCGCCGGCCGAAAGGATGCGTTCCTCGTCCTCCCGGGCCTCGCGCGCATGCTCCTCGGTGAAGAAGTCATAGTCGGTTTTGCCCAGGATCTCATCCTTGCTCCGCACGCCTGTCAGGACAGTCATAGCGCGGTTGACCCAGGTGAAGCGGCTTTCGCGATCCTTGAAATAGACGATGTCGGGGGCGTTGTCGAGGAGATCGTTCATCAGGGCGCTCTCGCGGGACAGGGCCTCCTCCGCCTTCTTGAGAGAGGTCACGTCCTTGGTAACGCCGCAGGTACCGATGACATGGCCCTGCACGTCATGCAACGGGATCTTGGTGGTATAGACCCAGCGCGGCGTGCCGTCGCCGTAATTGTCCTGCTCCAGTTGGTTGATCAGGGCCTCGCCCGTTTCCATGATGCGCAATTCATCCTCGCGCGCCTTCCTGGCATGTTCCTCGGTGAAGAAATCCGCATCGGATTTGCCGAGGATCTCCGACCGATCGCGCTTGTTGAAATCCTCCACCAGGCTTTTGTTGATCCAGGTGAACCGGCTTTCCCGGTCCTTGAACCAGACGCCGTCCGGGATGTTCTCGAGGAGGTCGTTGCGAAGCGCACCTTCCTGGGCCAGCACCTGCTCCGCCTGGACCATCTTGGTGAAGTCCTTGGAGATGCCGCAAATGCCGATGATGTTGCCCTGCGCGTCCCGGAACGGGATCTTGGTCGTCAGCACCCACATGGGCGAGCCGTCCGCATAGGCATCCGTTTCCAACTTGTTCAGGATGTACTCGCCGGTGGTAAGGACGCGCTGGTCGTCCGCCTGCGCCTGGTTCGCGCGTTCGGGGGCATGGACGTCGAAGCTGGTCTTGCCGATGAGGTCGCTGCGGTTCTGAAGCCCCCGCAGGGCGTGCATGTTCCGGTTCACCCACTTGAACCGGAGATCCTTGTCCTTGAAATAGATTTGGTCGGAGATATTGTCCGCGAACGCGTGGAAGGGGCGCAGCTCCTGATCCATCGCCTCGTTGCGGGCGGTCAGTTCCCTGACCTGGGCCTCGAGCTCCGCATTGCGC
>DAINDC010000195.1:8937-9771 GCA_036732085.1 Fibrobacterota bacterium
AGCCCGTCCCGATCGATGCCGTTCTGTATTTCCATTTCCGGGTTGTGCGCCTCAGGCCCGCGGATGGGCCCTGGCGTACGTCTCCTTCAGTTTCTTGACCGAAACATGGGTGTATTTCTGGGTGGTGGAAAGGGACGAATGGCCCAGCATCTCCTTCACGGCCATGAGATCGGCGCCATTGTCGAGCAGATGGGTGGCGAAGGAATGGCGGAGCACGTGCGGGGAGGATTTCCCCTTGCGTCCCATGGAATGTAACCTGTTTGTGACCGTCTTCTGTATGATACGGTTGCCGATGGGTTTCCCCTGGGCGGAGACCAGGACCGGTCCCGTCGCGGCGATGCCTCTCCCGGCGCATAGCCGGCGGTATTCCCCGAGCATGGCCTGGGCGGTATCGGTGAGCGGGACGGTGCGGTAGCGGCTGCCCTTGCCCAGGACGCGGGCCCAGGCGCCGTCGCGGCCGATCTGGCTCCACTTGAGACCCACCAGCTCGCTCAAGCGCAGGCCGGATCCGTAGAACATCTCCACGCATAGGCGCGTACGCGCCTGCACGAAGCCGGTCGGCTCCTCGTCGAGCACCTCGCCCAGGAATTCGGGGCCGGCCACGGAGACGAGCTTGGTCTCCTGCTTGGGGAAGGCGATGGTCTGGGCGGGATTGCGGGACAGTCCGTATTTGGCGACCAGGAATTTTCCGAATCCCTTGAGGCAGGCCAGGAGGCGGCCCTGGCTGCTGGCGGCTAGGCCGCGGGCTTGCGCGGCCAGGAAGACCTGCAAAGTGCGTTTGGTGAGCTCGGCGGCGCGGAAATGCGGCAACAACTCGGCGGTCTCCTGGAACTG
>DAINDC010000196.1:0-9760 GCA_036732085.1 Fibrobacterota bacterium
CCATGCTGGGCTCCCGCGAGCTCTATGACCGACTGCTCGCCAGCGTGAACCATGTGGATACCGCGGTAGGGCAGGGCCGGGAAGTATTGAGCCGCGTCCAGCTCCTGACCGATACCATCCATTCCAGCCTGGGCGGTTTCCTGGCCCGCGCCGACACCACTTCGAGTCGTCTGGTCCGCACCGCGGATCAGGTGGAGAAGCTCAGCGTGCATGCCAATGTCCTGGCGGATCAAAGCGAGACCCTCTTGCGCCGCATGGATCAGATCATGCTGCAAGGCGCCGGGAAGCTCGATCAGGCCGGCGACCTGATGGATGCGGTCTCCCGCCTGTGGTTCATCCGGGGCAAGATCGCCAAGAGCGGCGACTATCCGGTGCTCCTGAATGAGATGGGCCCCTAGATGAAAGGCCTGATGAGAGCGGCTGTGCTGGGGCTCGGCTTGATCGCTTGCGTGCCCGCGGTCCGCGCGGACGATTCCCCGAAGTATGCGGAAAGGGGCATGGCCGCCTACTATGCCGGCAAATACGATCTCGCCCGGCTCTTCTTCGCCAAAGCCTTGCAGGATGCCATCCTCAAGGGCAAGGAGGAGTGGGTGGTCAAGGCGACCCTCAACCTGGTCGACTTGGAGTTGGAAGCCCTGGAAGAGACCGAAGCGGCCCGGCTGTTGGAAGGGCTCTCCACGCGCGACAAGGCGCTCCGATCCCTTATTCTCTGGAAACGCTCCCAGCTCGCCTATCAGCAACGCCGGTTCCCGGAGGCCCTGGGATTGATCGATTCCGCCCTGATCCTGGGCAAGGGCGATCCCGCCAAGGAAACGTCCATGAGCCTGGATCGCCTGCGCTACCTGATCCAAAGCCGGGAACCGTCCGAATGGGGTCCCGAATATGAAGCCTTTCGCAAGCATGTCAGCAGGCTCGATCGCGGCCGTGCGGCCGGCCTGGATGCCTTGGCGGCCATGTCCCGCAAGCAGTTCGACAAGGCCGATACGCTCTGGGGCGAGGCCACGGGGTACTATCGGGACCAAGGGCGATTGGCCAAGGTGGCCGCCTGCCTGAATCAATCCGCCTTATGCCGGTTCTCTGTCGGACACCGTGAGGAGGCCCAGGAAGCCAATTCCCGCGCCGTGGCCATCTACGGCGAGTTGGGTCTGGAAATGGCCGGTTTGCGCGCCCAGGCTTTGCGGTTGCTGCTGGTCGAAGATCCCCGGGAGCTTGCCAAATTACGACAGGATATGGATCTTCTAGGCCAGAGGTTCGGTGGCTTCGATCTGCAAGGCATACTCGATGAATATTCGCACAGCCTGCATTATGACCGCGTTGGGCCTGGGCCTTAGCTCCGCCGCCAATCTCCAGCCCCAGGATCTTTTCTTCTTCTCGACCCACAAGCATCCCACCCAGGTGGTCGGGGATTCCAAGAACGCCTTCATCCTCACCGAGAGCGGCGTGCTCATGTACGATTACCGTCGCCAGTCTTGGATGGACAATCTGGCCCCGGGCGTTCCCATCGCCTCCATCCGATATTCCTCCGCGCGATCCAAGGTCTACCTGGCGTTGCAGGGGGGCCGCACCCTCGAATACAATTCCGTCTTCCACCGCTTGACCGATGCGTCGACCGAAGACTTCAATGCGGCCTCCGATGTCGGCGCGGCGGCGGATCTGAACGGCCTCAGCCTGGACGGGAACAACTTCTTCATGGGCGATGCCATCCGCGACAAATACATGCGCCGCGTTCCCATCATCCAGGCCCGCGTCTTCGACTATGACAATCTCTGGGTCCTGACCGACGGTTTGGGACCCTTCTACGGATCCCTCCGGCGCAAGCAGGCTGCGACGTTTTGGTTCGGTCTCGAGAATCCCGCCGCTCAGGTCATCTACCATGAGGGCGGCAATGTCTGGTTCGGATCCTGCCGCACGGATCTGGCCGCGGCCACCGGAATCGCGGCCTCCAGCAACGGATCTTTGGTCACGGCCAAGGCGGATCTGAACGGTTGGAAGGTCTTTCCCGCGCAATTGGAATATGGCTTCAACGACGGCTGCATCCGCGACATCACGGCATGGAAAAATTATATCTGGCTCGCCACCGAGAAGGGCGTGGTGCGGCATGATCCGTTGACCGGGCAGTTCCGGACCTTCACCCATATGCAGGGCGGCAGCGACGTGCGCGTCTACAACCTGCACGTGCATGATGGCTTTCTCTACGCGGCCTCCGAACAGGGCGTTTCTTATCTGACCGATCCGGCTGGTGAATTCCAATCGGTGGAAACCCCCATCCAAGGCGGCGTGCCGGTCTATGAGCTGGTTTCCAAAGACAAGGATTTATGGGCGGCCACGCGCTTCGGATTGTACGTGCACCAGGTTTCGGGCTGGAAGAGCCTCAAGGAGGTTTCCGGCAAGGACGTTCCCGAGGCCTTCGCCGTGAGCGTTCCTTCCGTCGCCTATCACGACACCAGCCTGTATTGGATCAGCGGGAACAAGGTGATGGTGAAGCCGAAGAAACAACAGCCCAAGGTTTTGATGGAACGCGATCAGCCCATCCGATTGAAGTTCGACGGGGACCTCCTCTTCGTCGCCTATTATTCCGGCGTCACCGCCTACGATATGCGCAAGAACCTGTGGACCGATTTCCGGCTCCAGGATGGCATCCCCGGATCGCAGGTCTTGAGCATTTCCCTGGACGGGGGAAAGCTATGGGTCGGCACCGATGCCGGCGTAGAGCGGATAAACATCAAGCCATATCTTCCCTGACGCATTGGGGCTTGCGCTTTTATAGTCGGGGAACCCCTTTTTTTCGGCCCCTTTCCCAAATCGGATTCCTTTAAGTTTTTCCAACGATCTTGCCGCTTCTTGCGGCCACCCCGTAATCTCTAGAGGAACCCACGCCGCGCCAATCCTGCGCGCCGGGGAAGAGGGCGGGCCCGTGAAGCGCAAGTACAAATTCCCAGTGTCCCAGCAGGCCAATCTGATCGGGCTGGAATGGCAGAAGCTCTGCACCTTCGCCATGTCCCAGCCGGAACGATTCGAGGAGAAGAAGCATCGCGCCAGCTTCCTGGGATCCTTGGACACCCGCGGTTACCATTGGTCCTATCCCACCAGCGATTATCCCTCCACCTTCGGCCGCTTCCTGGCCTACTACCTGCATGAGGTTCCGCAGAACGAGGGAACCCTCTACGAAATCTACCTGAAGGAAACGGAGTTCCCGACCCAGCTCGAGGAAGTGCTGGCCCTGCGGCTGGGCGAGGCCGAGACCGCTTTGGTGGAATTCATGGGCATGCACGAGGATCGCATCCGTTTCTACGGCCGCGATCTGGGCACCGGCAAGGAAGTCCTGTACAGCCCCAATGACCATCTTCCCTGGTGGATCGCCCCCGTCAAGCCGAACAAGGACGCCTGCTTCATGCAGGTGCACCGCGCGCCACTGCGCTCCATCAACGTGAACGTGGCCGAGGCCGTGCTTCTGACCGCACCCACCTACTACACCGGGAATGAATTGCGCGCGCGCAGCCTCACCTGCCTGCGCCTCAGCCCTAATGGACTGTCCGCCTTCACCTTGGAAAAGAAGATCTGGTCGCATGCCCATTGGATGGACTTCTGCGTGGACATGCCCATCCCCAGCGAGAATTATCTCCAGGCCCTGGTGCGTTGGGAGGAATACCTGGGCAAGGAACTGGAAGAGTCCTGGTCCTTCCCCGCGCTCCTGCACGAATGGGAGATGAGTCCCTGCCTGCTCACCCGCATGGTCCAGGATCTCGCCTTGGCCACCATCGCCATCCCGGAATTGGAATGGGTCATCGAGAGCATCTGGAACGAGCAGCCGCGCGTAAGCCTTTGGGGCAAGACGCCCAAGCAGATGGGGAAATACCTCTGCACCCAGGCGATGCTGGACGAGGTCATCCGCAACATCCGGAATAAGGGCAAGGCCAATCTGCTTCCGAGGCATGTGCTGATGGCCAGGCCGATTGAGTTGCCGGCCCCCGCGCGCTAGGAGCGCGTTCGCGCGCTAAAAGCACGTTCGCGCGCTAGCAGTACGCGCGATATCGGAACCATAAAAAAAGCCGCGGGTCTTGGACCGGCGGCTTTTCATTTCGGATAAGAAAATGTTGGGCTTAGAAAGCCAGGGCGGCGCCCAGTTCATAGGTGAGGCTGTTGGCGTCCACGGCCTTGGGCATAGAACTGAGGAAGTGATATTTGGCATCCGCATAGACGGCGATGGGGATGACGGGGACCTTGGCCTTGGCACCCAATTCGAGATGGAAGCCGATGCCGCTCTTGAGGCCTTCCGCTTTGATGGCGTCGATGAGGATGGCGGAAACCTTTTCCGGCGAATTGGCAGCCGTGGCTCCGTTCTTGGCTATGGCGGCGTCCACGGCACTCTTCCCGAAGGCGGAGTTGAGCACTTCCGTGGCCAGGACATGGGTAATGCCTGCGCCGGCGTAGACCTTCACGATGGAAATCACGGGTGGAAATTTCAGGAATGGGTAAAGGACGGTTACGTCGCTTACGATGCGTGCGAAGGCCGGCTTGCCGGAAACTCCGGGAACCTTCAAGTCGAATTTGAGCGCGGTGGAATCGCCGGCGCCTGGTCCGATGACGCTTACATCGTAATACCCGAGTTGGACATTGCTGCCGGCCTCGAGATCGACGAAGGGCAGGGCGTCGATCCAAAGTTTGAGGCCGAATCCATTCAATCCGGAAACCTTGGCCTGGTTGATAAAGATCTGATTGGCGCCGGTTCCAGCGATCGCGTTCCGATCCGCTTTAACTTCAAGGCCCGGAGCCGGAGCCCACTGACCGCCGATTCCGAAAATGGCATGGGAATAAACCACCGCGGATGCGGCCAAGGCCATGGTCTTTATAAACGTTGTCTTCATGATTCCTCCCGAAAGTTATCGGATACAATAGGTAATCCGGGTTCCATTTGCAATATATGCTGAATTCCCGCGCGGGGAATCCGGAAATTCAAACGAGGGAGATAAAAGCGGCGAGTCGGCCGGAGGCTTGCCCATCGCGTCGATAGGAGAAATATCGATGGGGTTCCCGCAAGGTGCAGCCGCCCATATCCCGAATCTGCGCCGAGGGAATGCCGGCGGCCAGGGCTTGCGCCCGATTGCAGGCGGGCATGTCGAAATGAAATTTCTTTCCGATCCGGAGCAGGAATTTCGGATCCAATTGGGCCGCCACCTCGTCGCCTATCTCCAAGGATTCCGGTCTCAGGCAAGGTCCGAAGGCCACCCAGGTATCTACTGGTTTGACGTGGCCTTCACTGGCCAAGGCCAAAACGGTTTTCCCCAGGATGCCCAAGCGCGTTCCGCGCCAGCCGGCATGCACCGCGGCGATAGTGCGACGATGCGGATCGAAAATCAGGGCGGTCAGGCAATCGGCCATGGTCACGGCCAGGATACGGTCCGGGGTCCGGCTGAAGACGGCATCGGCGCCCTCCGGTTCCACGAGCGACCGCGGTCCGCTGGGAGCGGGAAGCGCATCGGCATCCGCGAGAACATCGCCATGCGTCATCCGCGGCAATACCAACGGTTTCCCCTGCAAGCCGGTTTTCTCCCGCACCGCATCCCAATTCCGGTTTACGATATCCGGATCGTCACCGCTTCGGAAACCCAGGTTCAAAGAGGAATATTTGTCCGAACCCGAATCGCCCAGGCGCGTAGATGAACCGCCCAGGCGTGTGGACGAGCCGCCCAGGCGCGTGGAAAATGCCGCCCGGATTTGCTGCTTCCACTCCGGAAAAGGATGGATGAGAACGGGCTCTTGATCCTTCACAGGGTCCTTCACAGGTCAAGGATAACAAGGGTGGCGTCGTCCGCCAATTCACCCGAGGCTTGTTCCGATCCGCCCAGGAACGCGGAGCGGATCCGCATCAGGGAATCGATGAGGGCGGCGGGATGTTCCGCGCCCGCTTCCATGGCCAAGGCCGTCAAGGGCTCCACGCCGAACATCTTGCCATTGGTGCCATGGGCTTCCGTGATGCCGTCCGTGAAGAGGAAGACGCGGGCCTCCGGACCGAGCTCCAAGGTGGCGTCCTTCAGGAAGGTATCCGCGAACATGCCGAGCACCAGGCCGCTGGAGGTCATCTCCACCAAGGTCGAATTTCCCGCGCCCTCCGTCGTATCCGGCCGGAGCAGTTGGGCGACATGACCGGCATTGCAGTAGGTGATGCGCCGCTCCGCCTTGTCGAAGATGGCATAGAAGGCGGTGACGAATTTGGCGGCCCCGAGCTGCTGCTGCATGAAGGTGGCGTTGATGCGGTTAAGCACGGAACAGGGGGAAACGTCCTGCGCGGAAAAGGTCCGCAGCAGCACCTTGAACATGGACATGACCAAGGCCGCGCCGATACCGTGTCCGGACACATCGGCAACCACCAGCCCCAGGCTATTGGGGCTCAGTTCGAAGCAATCGTAATAATCGCCTCCCACCATGCCCGCCGGGATATATTTCGAGGCGATGCGATGGAGCAGGTGGTTGGGGAAGAAGGACGGGAGCAGGCTGTTCTGGATGATCCTGGCCCGATTGAGATCCTCATCGATATGCTTCTGGGCCTTGCTGAGCGCGGCATAGGCCTCATTGAGCTTGGCATTGCTGTTCTTGAGCTCCGTATTGGCCGCGGCCAATTCCCGCTGGGCCCGGAAGGCTTCCATCATCAGGCCGGCTTGTTGGGCCAGACCGGAAAGATGGGAAATGGTCTGACCCGTGAGCTCGGGGCCCGGAGGGGTGGTATCCAACCAGAGCACGCCCAAGGAACGGATGCGCGAAGGTGTTTCCGGATCGGCTTCGGCCATGCGTGCCGTGACCGGCATCAGGAGGTAGCTGCCGGCTTCCGTGACCTGGAAGGAATCGCCCAGGTCCATCCTTTCCACCAGGATATGCCGCAGGGAAGTGAGGCAGTCGCGGACCGGCCCGGTGGCGGGCATGGGATTCAGTCGGTTGAGGGCTTCCTGCGACAGCCCCAGGGAATGCGTCGGAACCAAGTCGGACTGCCCCTCCCGGAGGGCGAAGAGAGCCATGTTCTGGACCCCCGTCAACTCCATGATTCCCAGCAGGAAAGCCTCCAGCGCCTGGTCCAAGGTGGCGGCGGAATGCAGGACGCGCGTCACCTCATGCACCAAGGAGCTCAGGACCAGTTCCTGGGACAGGAGTTTCTGGTTCAGGGAATCTTCGTCTTGGGAGTCATGCATGTTTGGGTTCCGCCGAGTCCTTTCCTTGCCGGAAAGATTATACCATCGACGCCGTTCCCGGCCTACCGAAACCCCTCGATCGGCTCAATAAACCCGAGTCCAGGCTTGGCTTACGCAATCGGCGGCAAGCAGGTCCAGCTTGACCATGTCGGGGGTCTTAGCTAGCTTTGAGGGCCGTTTTTCCGGGGCCCCGAGCGTCCCTTTTTTCCTGCCTTCAGCCGTGACAAAGAGGATTTGATGAACCTTTTCAAGCAAGCTCCCGCGGACAAACCCAAGGAACAGGAAGCCAGCCTGGCGGAATGGTTCATCATTGATTTCTGGCCGCGCTTCGGAAAGCAAACCGTCTACCTCATCGTCGGTATCGCCATCGCGGTTTCCGTAGGGGTTTGGTTCAACAATGATCGTCTGGCTTCCCAATCCAAGGAAAACAAGCAACTGGGTCCCGCATATATCCTGTACAGCGAAGACAAGCTGGACTCGGCCCAGAACTTTCTGAATGCCTTCGTAAAGGCCGGCCATAGCCGCTTGGTTCAGGACAAGGCCAATCTCATGCTCGGCCAAATCCTCTACACCAAGGGCCGCTACGACGATGCCATCCAGGCCTTCAGCTTGGTGGACCTGGCGAACACCAAGCAGAGCCTGATCGCCTCCGGAGCCTTGCATGGACTGGCCTCCAGCTATATCCAGAAAAAGGATTATACCCAGGCCGCGGACAATCTCGAGAAGTTCGTGTCCAGGTTCGAGCGCCGGACCGGGAAGCCCTCTGAAAAAATCGAAGGCGAGGAAGTCGCCGATCTCAGCCCCGCCGTCCCCAATGCCCTCTGGAAGCTGACCCTCAGCTATCGTGAGCTGAAGAATCCGGAAAAGGAAAAGGCCACGGCCGAGAAGCTCGTCAAGGTCTATCCGGAATCCAAGGAAGCCTTCGACGCGACGCGCTTGCTGGCGCAGATCCCCTGAAGTCTAGGCTCCGAAGGGGTTAGGGGTTCCCTGGACCTCCGACTCCGTGAGGGATTAGGGGAAGACCGGGAGTGATCCCGATTCGTTTGCGCCTCCAGGGATGCGGCGTCGATTGCCCTGCCAGATAAACCCAGCCGCTCATATCCTTTGGCCTCGCCCTTCCTCCTTGGGTCCATTCCACTCCGATTCCTATATTACTTCGATGTCCTCCTTCAAGCTTGAATCCCCGTTTCAGCCTAATGGCGACCAGCCCGCAGCCATCTCCCAATTGGTTTCGGCTTTCCGATCCGGAGAGAAATTCCAGACCTTGCTCGGCGTCACCGGTTCCGGCAAGACCTTCACCATGGCCAATGTGATCCAGGAGCTGGACAAGCCCACCTTGATCATCTCCCATAACAAAACCCTGGCGGCCCAGTTGTACCAGGAGTTCAAGTCCTTCTTCCCCAAGAACGCGGTCGAGTACTTCGTCAGCTATTACGACTACTACCAGCCGGAAGCCTATGTCCCTTCCTCCGATACCTATATCGAGAAGGACTCCAATATCAATGAGGAGATCGACAAGCTAAGGCTCCGGACCACCACTTCGCTCATATCCCGACGGGACGTCATCGTGGTCGCCTCCGTTTCCTGCATCTACGGCCTGGGTTCTCCCGCTGAATACAAGAAGATGATGCTGGAGATCAAGGTGGGCGACTCGATCGAGCGCGGCGATTTCCTGCGCAAGCTGATCGACATCTATTATGGCCGCAACGATATCGATTTCAAGCGCGGAACCTTCCGGGTGCGCGGGGACGTGGTGGAAGTGCATCCGGCCTATAATGACTTCGCCTATCGCTTCGAATTCTTCGGGGACGAGGTGGAGAAGATCCGCCGCATCAACCTCATCACCGGGGAAGAGGAAGCCCAGCTCGAAACCGTTTTGATCTATCCTGCCCGCCATTACGTGACCAGCGAGGCGGGCATGGACCGCGTACTGCGCGACATCCGCCATGAGCTCGACGAGACGCTGAAGAAATTCACGGCCGAGAACAAGCTCCTGGAGGCCCAAAGGCTGGGCCAGCGCACCATGTACGATATGGAGATGCTGAAGGAAGTGGGCCATTGCCCCGGCGTGGAGAACTATTCCCGCATCATCGAAAACCGGGCGCCGGGCACGCCGCCTTCCACCTTGATGGACTTCTTCGGCGACGACTACCTGCTTGTCATCGACGAATCCCATGTCACCATTCCCCAGATCTCGGCGATGTACAATGGCGATCGCTCCCGCAAGGAGAACCTGGTCAATTACGGATTCCGCTTGCCCTGCGCCCTGGACAACCGGCCGCTCAAGTTCCATGAATTCGAGGAGAAGATTCCCGCCACGGTTTTCGTCTCCGCCACCCCGGCCGATTATGAGCTCCGAAAATCAGGAGGCGTGGTGGTCGAACAAATCATCCGGCCCACCGGCCTGTTGGATCCGGAAGTCGAAGTGCGGGTGACCAAGGGCCAGATCGACGATATCCTGAACGAGGTGGCGGCTCGCATCAAGCGCAATGAGCGGACCTTGATTACCACCCTCACCAAGCGCAGCGCCGAGGATCTCACCGATTACCTGGTGAATGCCGGCCTCAAGGTGAGCTATA
>DAINDC010000197.1:0-250 GCA_036732085.1 Fibrobacterota bacterium
ATCCTCGAGCATTCGCACGGCCGGTATTCGGTCTTCAACCTGGTCCGGGACCTGTACCACCAGCACGGCCCGGCCTTCCACCGCAGCGAGATGACAGCCTTGATCGCCGGATATACGGGCGGCGACCCGTCGCCCTTCCTCCATTCGCTTTTCGACCAGGCCTCCACCTTGCCGCAGGACAGCCTGCACCATACCTATGACGCGCTGAAAGCCATGGGCCGATTCGCTCCGGGCCTTGTTCCCGCGGCAG
>DAINDC010000197.1:359-2519 GCA_036732085.1 Fibrobacterota bacterium
TTACCCTCCTCTGCGGCGGGAAAAGCTGTGAAGGGCCTCGATGAGGTGATGCGCCTGAAACGCGTGCATGCGCGCTGGGTGCGGATCCAAACTTTGCTCGGCATCGGCCCCGTCTTCGCCCTGATCAACCGCTTCCGT
Source organism: Fibrobacterota bacterium (assembly GCA_036732085.1). GTDB lineage: Bacteria > Fibrobacterota > Fibrobacteria > UBA11236 > UBA11236 > Chersky-265. Next base: position 498 of record DAINDC010000197.1, read on the forward strand.
CCCATGCTCACCGACGGGTATGGCGGCGATCTGCTTCCCACCTTGCTTCCCGAACCCATCGCGGACCATTACCTGCTTTTCCTGGGCTTCGCCTTGGCCGGATTGGCCGTGAGCGAGCTCCTGCGCCGCCGTTTCCATTCCAAGCATAAGGAAGACCTGGCTTTGTAGGAATGCGCTTCCGCAGGGAGTGACGCTACCGCGGGAACCGGGGGCGGCCCCGCAACAAAAAAGCCGACTCGTTTCCGGGCCGGCCTTATTCACTATCGTTCCGCTCTCGTTCAATCCTCGTGGCACTTCATGATGCCGGATTCCATCCATTTGTATTCGCCGGCCATCATGCTCTTGGCGATCTTATTGGCCTGGCGGTCATCGTTGTCGGAGATGCCCGCGAAGTGCGCGTCGATGCGGCGGCGGGCCTCTTTGCAGAAGAAGCTCGCGAGGTGGGTGGGGTGCGGATTCTTGGGATCCCGATCCGTAAGCATCTTGGCGCGCGCGCAGGAGGCCGACATGGCGAAGAGCTCGGTGCCGATGTCCACGAAGCGCGAGAGCAGGACCTGCTTGCGTTCCAGGGTGTTCTGGTACATGCCCATGGCGTGGAAGATGCTGCGCGCCAGTTGGTGCGAGGTCCTTTCCACGAAGTTCATGTGCCGGGCCAGCTTGGGGCCGAATTCGGAATAGCCCGGGAAGACGCTGGTATTGATCCATTGGGTGGGATACCACTTGCTGTAGAAGTTGGCCATCTTGAGGCCGGCCTTGATCTTGCGCCCGATGGGAACCTTCAGCATGATTTCCGCGGCCACCTGCATATGCGGGTCCATGGCTTCACGGGCCAGGAAGAGATGCATGATTTCGGTGGTACCTTCGATGATACGGTTGATGCGGCAGTCGCGGAGCATGCGTTCCACCGGGATGGCCTTCTCGCCCCGGCCCTTCAAGGACTCGGCCGTTTCATAGCCGCGGCCGCCGCGGATTTGCATGGTATCGTCCACGATTTTCCACGCGGCCTCCGAACAGAACATCTTGGCCATGGCCGCTTCCACGCGGATATCGATGCCGGGCTTGTCCGCCATGGCGGAAGTCAGCCAGGTGGTGGCTTCCATGGCGAAGACGGTCGAGGACATATAGGCGATCTTGTTCGCGACGGCTTCGTGCTTGCCGATAGGGAGGCCCCATTGCACGCGCTCATTGGCCCAGTTGCGGACGATGTTCATGCATTGCTTGCCCATGCCCACGCAGGCGGCGGGCAGGGTCAGGCGGCCCACGTTCAAGGTGCTGAGCGCGAGCTTGAGGCCCTTGCCCGGTCCCAGGATGATATTCTCGGCCGGGACCTTCACGTCCTTGAAGCCGATGAGGCCGTTCTGGATGGCGCGGATGCCCATGAAATCGCAGCGCCATTCCGTGGTCAGGCCCGGCGTGCCCTTCTCCACGATGAAGGCCGTGATCTGGGTGATTTCCTTGCCGTTCTTTATTTTGGGCGGCGTGCGGGCCATGACCACCAGGATGTCCGCGGCGGGGCCGTTGGTGCACCAGAGTTTCATGCCGTTGATGATATAATGCTTGCCGTCCGCGGTGGGCGTGGCCGTGGTGGACATCTTGGCCGGATCGGATCCCACATTGGGTTCGGTCAGGGCGAAGGCGGAGATGGCGCCCTCGGCGAAACGCGGCAGGTATTTCTTTTTCTGTTCCGGGGTGCCGAAAAGCTTGAGCGGCTGGGGCACGCCGATGCTCTGGTGCGCGGAAAGCCAAACGGCCGTGGAGCCGCAATAGGAGGAGACCATGGAGACCACGCGGTTGTAGTTCACCTGGCTGAGGCCCAGGCCACCGTATTCCTTCGGGATCTTCATCGCCCAAAGCTTCATGCGCGTGAACTCGGTGAAAATCTTCTTGGGGATTTCCCGGGTGCGATCCACTTCATCGGGATCGAGATTGGCCTTCAAGTAGCTGGAAACCTCGGCGCAGAGCTTGTCGCCGATAATCCTGTCATCCTCGCTTTGCTCCGGGAAGGGGACGATGAGTTCCGGC
>DAINDC010000197.1:2529-9682 GCA_036732085.1 Fibrobacterota bacterium
TCCTTGGACATCTTGGACGTGTCTATCTTGATTTCAAATTCTGCTTCTTTTGAATCCTTGGTATCCGCGCCCATTGTGGGTCTCCTCCGCTGGTTCCGTTCAGATGGATATGGATAATATCTTACACTAAAGCAAATAGGAGGGCCACAAAAACCGCAAAGCCGGAAACCGGGAGGAGCGTGGTCGGAAGGTAAGGGATATGCTTAGGTGATTAACCTGTCCGGAGAGAAGGAAGTGACAGGATGTCCAAAAATAGTTGTCGAAATGTTTAGCGGATGCAGGAGTGGAAAGGCAGCCAGCAACCGATGATGCTGAGCACCAAGGCCAGGGCGACGGAGGCGATGCCGATCGAGAACATCTTCTTCTGTCCCTTCTCGAGCCCTTGGGTAAAGATCAAAAGCCCCTTCAAGGACTGGCCGAGCAGGATTCCGCCGAAGGTGCTGAAGACGCAAACGAGGCAGATCAAGGTGAGCATAGGTTCGTCTCCTCCAGTAATTAATCCCTATTATACCTTGATCGGTGGAGGCTTACAATGTGGCGGACATAAAAAAAGCGATTCGGCCTTGGTCGAATCGCTTTTGAGTCTGGCCCACGCGGATCGGTTGCCCGGTCGGAAGCACGCGTAACCTGCAAGGGTGAACCGCTGGTTATACCGGCGACTTCGCCTTCTTCAGCTTGACGTATTCTTCCAGGCTGTAGGAACGGTTTTCCACGTCCGCATCCGACTGCGCGCTGTCCGACCTGGCCGCGGCCGAAAGTTCGGCGGCATAACGGGCTTCGGCTTCGCGCGCCAGGATGGCGGTGTCGCTGCCCTTGGCTTCGGGACCGGGGGCGAACAATTCCATGGAGTCGAGGGCGGAGATATCCAAAGTCGGCAGTTCCTGCTGCAATTTCTGCGAAAGGTTCTTGCCTTCCGAAGAGGCTTCGACCAGCATTTCCTGGAGGCGGACCGGGATGGTCAGGCGGCCCAACATGGTGCTGATCTTGATGGTGGTGGAGTTCGGCACTTCATACAGGCCGAAGTAGCAAGTGGCGCCGTTGGTCAGGGACTTGAACTCCTCTCCGAGCATGTTGAGGAAGCGGCTCGAGGTCTTCTTGAGGATGGCCTCGGGAGCGTAGATGCTGATGGCGCCGCTGGCTGCCGTCGCGAAGTTGAAGCCTTCCGCCATGAGCCCGCCCGCGGACCAGATCTCGCGGAGGCGCGGGAGGATATCGTCCAAGGTGTTGATCTGGCTGGCCTGCAATTCGGTTTCGCCGAAGATGAGGATGCCCTTGGAGAGCAGGACCTTGCGGAAGTCCTCGTTGTCGAAGCTGATGAGGCTGCGGGCCGAGAACTCGGCGGTCAGGGAGTTGAAGTTGCTGAAGGTCTTGACCACGTAGTCGTTGGCCTGGGGATAGAAGGCGGACAGGCTGCTTTCCGGGAACTGCTGCAGGATCTTGTTATTGTCGACGATGATGCAGGAGTCGAAGTTCTCGCCAACGATGCGGTTGATGGCGCGCAGGGCGTTGACCTTGGACAATGCGGACTCGTCATTGGTGGGGATGGTGACCAAGGAGACGATGGGGAGGTTGAAGCGCTTCAGCATATTGCCGAGCAGGGCGATATTGCTGCCCGTGCCGCCGCCCAAACCGGCCGTGATCAGGATAGCGTCGGCGCCGGAGATGAACTGCTGGATCCCGGAGAGGATATTGGGGAGATGGGAGAAGATGGCCTTCTCGCCGATGCGCGGATCCTTGCCCGCGCCGTCATTGTCATTGAGCGGCGTGTGGACCTTGCGGTTCTCGGGGATATTGGCCAAGTCCTTTAAATCCAATATGGACGTATTCACGGCCATGCTGGGGTATCCGTATTTCGCGAAGGTATTGGCGAGGTTACCGCCGCACTGTCCCAATCCGATAATGGCGAATTTCAGTCTGGTCGTCATAGCGCTCCCTGTATTTTTAGTCGGAGGCGCCCCAACGCCCCCATTCCGGTCCAGGGGATAAAGCTATAAAACTCACAACTTTTCCGCCAAAGGAAAGCATTCGGATGCAGGGTGGAAGCGTTCACGGGAAAGCAATAATCCAGACGAAAAAGTCCAAGTCGTGACGACATTTTCGGAATTTAGGGGGATCTACTCCTCCGAGGAGGCCACGGACTTCTTTTCCAGGGCGCCCATCAGGGCGTGCCAGGCCAGGGACGCGCATTTAATTCGGGAGGAATACTCCCGCACGCCTTGGAACAGGGTCAGCTTGCCCAGGTGGTTCGCGCGCGTTTCCGGGTCCAATTCCCCGCGGACCATGTCGTGGAACTCGCCGAAGATCAGCCTGGCCTCGGCGACGGATTTCCCTTTCAGGAAGGTCGTCATCATGGAGGCGCTGGCCTTGGAGATGGCGCAGCCATTGCCTTGGAAGCTGACGTCGGTGATCTTGGTTTCCGGATCGACTTCCAGATAGACCGTGATATGATCGCCGCAAAGCGGATTATGCCCTTCGCAGAACAGGGCCGCATCCGGAATGACGCGGTAGTTGCGCGGATTTTTGTTATGGTCGAGGATGACCTGCTGGTAGAGTTCGTTGCTTCTGGACATCAGGCGAACATTTCGATGACCTTGCGGATCCCGGCCGCGAGCGCGTCCAGATCGGAAGGATGGTTGTAGGGTCCCAGGGAAGCCCGGGCGGTGGCGGGAACGCCGTAGCGATCCATGGTCGGTTGCGCGCAATGGTGGCCGGCGCGGATGGCGATGCCTTCGCCGTCGAGCAAGGTGCCGATATCGTGCGGGTGGATGCCTTCCAAGGTGAACGCCAGGATCGAGGCCTTTTGCGGAGAGGTGCCGATGAGTTTCAGTCCCGGGATGTCCTTCAAGACCGCGGTGCCGTATTCCAGGAGCGCGGCTTCATGGGCGGCGATTTTATCGAGGCCGACCTGGTTCAGGTACTCGACCGCGGCGCCGAGCCCGACCACTTCCACTATGGGCGGAGTGCCGGCTTCGAAGCGATGGGGCGGCGATTGGTAGGTGGTCTTCGCGAAGGTCACGCGCTGGATCATGTCCCCGCCGCCCTGGTAGGGGGGCATCTTCTCGAGCAAAGCCAGCTTGCCGTAGAGGATGCCGATGCCGGTGGGGCCGAACATCTTATGTCCGGAGAAGGCGTAGAAGTCCGCATCCAGGGCCTGCACGTCCACGGCCATATGCGCGATGCTCTGCGCCCCGTCGATGAGGACCACGGCGCCCGCGTCATGGGCCATGCGGATGATCCGGGCCACGGGATTGACCGTGCCGAGCGCATTGGAAATATGGTTAACCGCCACGATACGGGTGCGCGGCGACAGCAGCTTGGCGTATTCCTCGAGGATAAGGGTGCCGGCATCGTCGACGGGGATGACCTTGATCACCGCGCCGGTGACCTCCGCCGCCATCTGCCAGGGGACGATATTGGCATGATGCTCGATTTGGGAGAGGATGATCTCGTCCCCGGCCTTCAGGAACTTGCGCGCGTACGTATAAGCCACCAGGTTGATGCTCTGGGTGGTGCCGCTGGTATAGATGATCTCTCGATCCGAGGCGGCATTGATGAGCTTGGCCACCTGCTTGCGCGTGCCTTCATAGGCCGCGGTGGCTTTTTCACTCAGGCGGTACACGCCGCGGCGTACGGTGCCGTAGCTCTCCAGGTAGAACCGATTCATCGACTCGATGACGGCGAGAGGTTTTTGGGTGGTGGCAGCGCTGTCCAAATAATGGAGGGGCATGCCACCGAACTCGCGGTTGAGCACGGGAAAATCGGACTTGATGTCCAGGGCGGATGCGAAAGTTTCAGGCTTTGGGCGCAAGGCTTCCTCCTGGTTCTCCCGGTTCTCTTTGTTCTTTTGGATCACTTTGTTCTGAAGGCAATCGGAGCTTCAGCGAATCCAGCAAGGCATGCTCCAAGGTGGACCGGAAGCCGGGAACGGTATTGCCGACCTTGTCCAGGATCTCGGCGATGAAGGCGACGGTCAACAGGGTCCGCGCCTGGGTTGCGCTGAGGCCGCGCGATTCCAGGTAGAATTGCTGGGCCGGATCGAGCTTGCCCGTGGTGGCGCCATGCGAGCATTTGACGTCGTCGGCATGGATCATGAGCTGCGGCTTGCTGTCGGTGCGCGCGTCATCGGAAAGCATCAGGTTGTTGATGAGCTGGTAGGCATTGGTGCCCTGGGCGTCCACGGCCACGATGATGGTCCCGTCCACGCTGGATCGGGAAAGGTCGGCGGCCACGGACTTGAAATGCTGCCGGCTGGAGCAGTGGGGAACCAGGTGGCGCATGCGCAGGAAATTATGCGACTGCCGTTTGCCGATGAGGACGGCCGCGCCGTCGACTTCCGCTTCGGCGCCTTCGCCCAGGAGATCGACCGCGAAGCTATTGCGCGTAAGGCGCGAACCCGTATGCGCCGAGACCGCCAGCAGGCGGCTGTCGCGCGCGAGACGGGCGGTGAGCTTGCGGAAATGGATGGAGTCATCGTCCACGCCCGACTCGAAGAAACGCAAGGAAGCGGCCTCTTCAACAATCGCCAAGGTTTGGGTGTTCAGCATGGCGCCCGCTTCCCCGGCTGCGCCCGCACCGGCATGGCGGACCAGGATCTGGCTTTCCGACAGCTTGCCGGCATGGATTATCACGAAGGCATCGCAGCGGTTTCCCGGCTTGCCTTCGACCGTACCCATCAGGGGAAAAGACGCGGAGGTTCGATAGTGGAGGATTTGCAAGGGCGCTTTGGGCGCGGCCTTGGGCGCGCATTCGATCAGCACGGGCTCGGCCGAGAACAGCATCGCCAGCGCGGCGGCGGCATCCGTCTCCTCCGCAATGGCGCTCAACAGGCTTTGCGCCAGAGAGGCCCGGTCCGGCGAACCTTCGCGGAGGCTGGCTCCCAGCGAGGTAACCTGGAAGTCACGGCCGGGTTGGGAGAGGTCCGGAGCGTAGCGGCCATCGACCAGCACCACGAAACTTTCCTTGGATTCCGGGAAAATCAGGGACTGGATGAGGTCCGTGGCGGGAAGGTTTCTGGCGAGGCTTTTGGACGCTGCTCCTTCCGCAATGCGAGCCAATGCTGGCGGGCCCAGGGGGGGGAGAAACTCCCCTACTCGGATAAAGGTGAAGTCTTCCGTGCCCGAATTCGGCAAGCCGATTTTCCGCAAGGCGGCATAGGCGGCGGAACGAATATCCGCCAAGTCCGTGGTCGTAGCGCCGGTATCCGCGATCCAGCGGGAGGCCTCCGCTTCCAAGGCCGGAGTCAGGGCCGGGTGAGGCTCCAACCTCATGAAGCTGGGTTTGATCAAAGTTTGCATTTCGCTCATATCGCGCCTACTTGAGCCAATCGTAGCCGAGCTTTTCCACTTCCAGCGCCAGTTCCTTGCCGCCGGACTTGATGATCCGTCCGCCGCTGAGCACATGCACGAAGTCCGGCTGCACATAACCGAGCAAGCGCTGGTAATGGGTTATAAGCACGATGGCCTTGTCGGGTCCGCGCAGGCGATTGATGCCGCCCGCCACCACCTTGAGGGCATCCACGTCCAGGCCCGAATCGGTCTCGTCCAGGATGGCCAGGGCCGGATCCAGGATGGCCATCTGCAGGATCTCATTGCGTTTCTTTTCGCCGCCGGAATAGCCCTCGTTGATGGCGCGATCCTTGTAACGATCGTCCATATCCAGGGTTTTCATCTTCGCGTCCAGGATTTCCTCGAAGTCGAGCGGATCGGCCTCTTCCAGGCCCTGATCCTTGCGGCGGGCATTGTAGGCCATGCGCAGGAATTCGGCATTGTTGACGCCCGGGATCTCGACCGGGTATTGGAAGCCCAGGAATATCCCCTTGCGCGCGCGCACGTCGGCGTCCATCTCCAGGATATTCTCCCCGCGGAAGCGGACTTCGCCCTTGGACACCCGGTAATCCGGATGCCCGGCGATGATCTTGGACAGGGTGCTTTTGCCGGAGCCGTTCGGCCCCATGATGGCATGCACTTCGCCCGCCTTCACGCTGAGGTTGATGCCTTTGAGGATGAGGGTGAGTCCATCGGCCCCTTCGCCCGCAATCCCGGCTTCCACTTCTTTGACTTCCAACATTGAGACCGACTCCATTGATGCTTCCAGTTTTTTAAAAGGGGCTAAGGATCAGGGGGTGGCCCGCCCTGACCCCTCTTTTCCTACCCGACGCTGTTCTCGAGTTTCATGGCCAGCAGCTTCTGCGCTTCCACAGCGAACTCCATCGGCAATTGCTGGAACACTTCCTTGCAGAAGCCGTTGATGATCATGCTGATGGCGTCCTCGCGCGCGATGCCGCGGGATTGGAAATAGAACAGTTGGTCCTCGCTGATCTTGGAAGTGGAGGCTTCGTGCTCCACCTGCGAGCCGGCATTTCCGGATTCGATATAGGGGAAGGTATGGGCGCTGGAGTTGCGGCCCACGAGCATGCTGTCGCATTGCGAATAGTTGCGCGCGCCGGTGGCGTTCCGGGCGATGCGCACCAGGCCGCGGTAGGCATTGCTGCTATGGTCGGAGGCGATGCCCTTGGAGATGATGCTCGACTTGGTGTTCTTGCCCAGGTGGATCATCTTGGTCCCGGTATCGGCCTGCATATAACCGTTGGTCATGGCCACGGAATAGAACTCGCCCACGGAATCATCGCCCACCAGGATGCAGCTCGGATATTTCCAGGTGATGGCGGAGCCAGTCTCAACCTGGGTCCACGAAATCTTGGACTTCTTGCCCAGGCATTTGCCGCGCTTGGTCACGAAGTTGTAGATGCCGCCCTTGCCAGTTTCCGGGTCGCCGGAATACCAGTTCTGGACCGTGCTGTACTTGATTTCCGCATTGTCCATAGTGATGAGTTCCACCACCGCCGCATGCAATTGATTCGTATCGAACTTCGGTGCCGTGCAGCCTTCCAGATAGGACACATAGCTGCCTTCCGCGCAGACGATCAAGGTGCGTTCGAACTGGCCGGACTCTTCCGTATTGATGCGGAAGTAGGTCGAGAGCTCCATGGGGCATTTGGTATTCGGGGGGATATAGACGAAGGAACCGTCGGTGAAAACCGCCGAGTTCAGGGCCGCGTAGAAGTTGTCGCCGATGGGGACCACGGTGCCCAGGTATTCCTCGATGAGCTCCGGGTATTCGTGCACGGCCTCCGAGAAAGAACAGAAGATGACGC
>DAINDC010000198.1:0-9658 GCA_036732085.1 Fibrobacterota bacterium
CGCGTTCCTCGCGGCTGAGCGCCGCGCGCTCGGCCCCGACGCCTACGCGCAGGAGTACGAATGCACCTTCGGCAAGGCCGGCGCGACCCTCGACACGATGGGCCGAAATTCCGGCGACGGATTCTTCACCTGGAGACCGAGTTTCGATCAGGGCCGCAACGACCATTACGCCGTGACGTTCGTTTATGCTTCCGTGGACAGGAAGATTGAAAAAATCGTCAGCGTGAAAGTGTTGAATACCAACCGCCCGCCCAAGCTCACGGCCATTTCCGATCGGAAGGTCAAGGAAAGCGAAGCCTTAACGTTCAAAGTCGAGGCCAGCGACCCGGACGGCGATTCGCTCACGCTCACGGCCACGGGCCTTCCCACGGGCGCGGCGTTCACCGCCGGGATGTTCACCTGGACGCCCACGGTCGGCCAGGCCGGAAACTACTCGGTGAAGTTCAAGGCGTTCGACGGCAGGGATTCGGATATGACCTCGGCGCTCATCACCGTGGGTAACGTGGATGTTCCGCCACCGCTGACCGTCAAAATCACCTCGCCCGCGCGCGATACCGAAGTCAATTTCACCCCCATCACCATCCTGTACACGGTGAATGGGGCTTCGTTCCAAAAGAAAATCTCGTTGAAGGATGGGAAGAATAAGCTGTTCGTGGATACAACCGTTCAAGGAAGAACGGCATTCGATACCCTCGTCGTGACTTTTGATACAACCGCCCCCAACAAGCCCATCGTCACAGCATTATCGCCGGTAAATACGCGCACCCCGGCTTGGAGATGGAAAAGCGGCGACGGCGGCGGCTCCGGCAGGTTCCGCATTAAATTGGATGATGATAACCTGTCCAATGCACCCGCCACACCGGATACCGGTTATTTACCCGCAACCGATCTTTCCGTCGGCGCCCATACCCTCTATGTTCAGGAAAGGGACATTGCCGGAAACTGGTCATTCAGCGGAAGCGCCCTAGTAAGGATCGATACCGAGCCGCCAAATCCACCGGTAGTTTCGAGCGCGAACGGGAATCTGACAAACAAGCCGAATCCCAATTGGACATGGGTGAGTGGCGGCCAGGGGGATGCTGGGTTATTCCAAGCGAAACTGGATAGCCCGGATTTTTCCCTGATCGATTCGGTCTCAAAGATCAAATCCTTCGTGCCCACGCTCAATCTGGTTGATGGTGGCCATACTCTTTATGTTCGGGAAAGAGACTCCGCCGGGAACTGGTCAAAATTGGGAAGCTGCACGTTAAGAGTCGATACATCTCCGCCGTCCTCTCCCATTCTTCTTGCCAATCCCAAATCACCTTTGAACAGCCTTACGCCCTCTTGGGATTGGATCTCAGGCGGCGGTGGAATTGGCCGCTATCGATTCAAGTTGGATAATGCGGACCTATCAAATGTTTCCGAGGCGAATGTAACCGCTTATGGGCCTTCCCCTGCGCTTCCAGAGGGACCCCATACTCTGTATGTCCAAGAAACGGACTCTGCCGGAAATTGGTCGACAAGCGGATCCCGGGAAATTGTGCTCGCCCTAAGAGGGCCCATTGGCAACCCGGGATTCTCCCCCGGTCATGCCTACGATATTTCGTTGGCCCTGGCCAAGGATAACACACCCATTGTTGCTTTCAGGGACGCCTGGAACGATACCAAGGCATCCGTTATGCGGCTCAATGGGGCATCCTGGCAATTCCTCGGCAACGCGGGATTTTCATCCGGCAAAGTTTTTGGAACCACTCTTGCATTGGATGGGAGCGGAACCCCATACGTCGCCTATCAGGATGCGGATTCCAATTACCGGGCGACAGTAATGAAGTATTCGGGTTCGGCATGGACATTGGTTGGACCGCAAGGGTTCTCCCCTTCGGATGCTAATGAACTCCAAATCGGAATCCTGAAAAATGGAAACCCATTCGTGACCTTTCGCGATGCCTCAGAGAGGGGATCCGCCCTACAATTCAATGGAAGCGCTTGGGTACTCCTGGGACCCATCGAATTTCCATTTCCCAGCATCGATGGAATTTTTCAGACAGTAAGCCCCTCCGGCACACCCTTCGTTGTATTCATAGATCCTTCAAAAGAAAAGAAACTGACTTGCATGAAATTCAACGGTACCGAATGGGAAGCCGTAGGTAATGCGGGATTTACTCCCACTAGCGTCGACCTGGCATCCATCGCGGTCGATAGCAAAGAAATTCCCTACGTGGCCTTTCATGGAGCCGGCAATAAAGCATCCGTGATGCGATTGAAAGGGATGACCTGGGAGTTCGTGGGTCAGGATGGGATTTCGGACGACATCGCCCAAAACGTTACCGTCAGTATCGATCAGCATGATCTGCCCTACATCGCTTTTTCCGAAGGGACGGCCGGAAAACTAAGTGTCATGAGATTCGACTTTCCCGTTTGGGGGTACCTTGGGGAGTCCGAAATTTCCAGCGGAGGGACCCAATATCTTTCCATGGCCTTCAATTCAACCGGGGTGCCGTATATCGGGTTTTCAGACTTGGCTAAATCGGGAAACGTGACGGTTATGAAAACATCTTTCGATCAATAAGGGGTTTATGGATCGAAGCCGTTTCTCTTGTCGCCATAGGCTGCGGTACACTTCAACTTCTTTCCTATAAAGGGTGGAGACTCTGATCTACGTATCATGCAGCAAGCCTGATGGCTTGATATTCGCTCCAGCATTCGTCCCAACGGTTGGATTTGATAAGCGTGCGGATGGATAAAATGGTTTCGCCGCCCTCCTTGGTCCACCGCATTCCGCTCTGGCACATCCGGGCCTTCACGATGCTTTTGCAGGCCGCTTCCACCACTCCGCTGCCCACGGGCAGGTTGCGGTCGTGGAATCCAGCATAGTTCATCCGCTTCAAATTGTTTCGGAAAAATCGCATGGACGCCAGAAGGTCCTTCCTGCTTTTTCCCCGGAGGTTCCGGCTCTTCAGCAAGTAAGCCATGGCCCTCAAGGCCCTTTTCGCTCCTCCCTTCTCCGTCAGAAGCGCCTCCTTCCATTTTCGGAACCACCCCTGGCCGTCGTAGGCCTTCTCTCCATAAGCCGCCTCCGCCGCTTTCGCCAGGTACTCGGCCGCATGCCAGTAGTCAACCAGGAACAGGCATCGCTTGTAAAGCGGGCACGCCTTCACATAGCTCCACAGCGCCCGGCTCCCGTCCACAAGCACTATCTTGCGGCAGCGGGCGGGGAGCTTCGAAAACGTCACCGCCACTTCCGCTTCCAACGCCGCCTTGAATTCCGGGAACTCCTCCTCCGGCATCCGGGATACATACCGGCTCGCAAGTCGCTGCGGCCCCTTTTCCTCCTTTTCGGGAGGACGATACACGCTCACGCTGCCCACCATGGCGTTTTGATAGGAGGTCGGCGTTTCCTCCGAAGGTTTCTCGCTGGGCCGCCGGCGCTTCCGCCCCCGCTTCTTGCCCTTCTCGTGCATGAGGACGTTCACGCCGTCCAGGCTTACCACCACCGCATGGGTATGAGCGGGAACCGTCTCTTTCTCCCTGACCTTCGCCAGTATCGCCTCCCCATGCTGCTTCCAAACCGCCCCAAATCCCTCATTGGCGTGCAGCATCGCCGTGCGCGAGGGATTGAACAGGGCGCATTTGGACAGCAATACTTCGGCAACCTTCGGCGTATTGTGGCCACTGATAAAATGGATGGCTTCGCGAACGATGGGGGTCAAGGTTTCACCCCGCATATCCCATTTCTCATCGAGAGGCACGTAGCCGACATCCCCGGCATCGGTCTGGTAGAACCGCCGCTCCACAGCCACCCAGCCGAAGGGCGTCAGGAACTCCTTGCCGCTTTTCATTTTGAAGCGGACCTTGCCGAAGGAAGAGGCCAGAACGTCGTCTTTCTCATCGCAGGACTCCAAGTAGGCCTTGAGCGCTGTGGTACCGCAGGCCGAGAAGGACTCCTTGAAAATCTGGACCAGATGGGCAAAGGAATCCGGCGTCAGGTCAGGCAAAGGGCCTTCCGGACAAATGTCCAGGAACTTTTGTTTGAAGGCGGTCATGGCATGGTTCAAAAGGGTTTCTACTTTCACCTGTCGGGCTCCTTGGTCATTATGTGCAAGTCCGTGTGGTACGGTAACTTGAATGTAACCCTTGCGAGCCCAACCTTCAAAATTCGACCCGTTCATATCGTCGCGATCAACTTTTCATACTACGTAGATCAAGATCTCCACCCCCTATAAAGAGGAAACGCAACTTGAAAAAAACAACTCTGGCATCATTGCTTATTGGGTCCATCTTATCCGTCGTCATGGCACAGCAAACCGTCGATCCAAAATGGACGCAGGCGATTAGCTAGCCCCCTTCCCTCCTCGCTTCGACCCGGCAACCGTCGTTTTCAAAAACAAACTATAGGTCTTCGGCGGAAGGCTCTATAATGGCCAAGATACAAGGGATATTTGGTCTTCCTCGGATGGGAAGACCTGGGAACGTGTAACGGACGCAGCCGCCTGCCTGCCTCGGCAAAGTCATACCGCGCTTGTGTTCAATAATAAGCTTTGGGTGATTGCAGGCTCGACACAAAAAGGTAGCCCCATTTTTTATTCGCGTTCGGACGTCTGGAACTCCACGGACGGAATAACCTGGGAGAAGGTGACCGACTCCGCCACCTTTCCGTCGAGGGTTCACCACACCTCACAAGTATTCAATGGAAAAATGTGGGTGTTGGGTGGAGAGAGCACAGGCAAAGGCGGCAAGACTCTCGGTGACGCGTGGTCCTCGGAAGACGGTTCAACCTGGACGCTTGCGAATGCCGCGGCATTCACGCCCAGGGTGTTTCCGCAATCAGTCGTTTACCAAAACAAGATTTGGATCCTGGGCGGCCACAATCTCAATGCGGTTCTCAAAGATATTTTATCCTCCCCCGATGGCATCCCTTGGACCACGGCCCAGAGGGTAACCGGTTTTAATCCAGCCGATCATTTTTTACTTGCCACCGCCTTCAATTGCCAGGTCTGGGTCATTGAACGGTGTACGATGCCTGTTTGATAGGATTACGGAACTTTTGCGCTCCAATAGCATGCCCCCTCGGAAGAGAGACCTACCGGCACCCAGGAGGGCCACTCCCGATGGCAGCGTGTTATCTTCCCGGCCTTCCGCCAGTCGTTAGCCCGGTTTCGCGCCCACGTGCGTCTTTTTCCAGTCCTTCCCCGAAACGCGCGCCCGAAGGGAAGATTGCCTTGAGGGCACTTCCGGCAGTCTTCCGCTTGGCGGCAGGAAGGGCTATCGGCACGACTTCGCGCCTAAGCAGGTATTCCATTCCGCCCCAAAGATGGTAGAGGAATACCGAATCCACTTTGGCCGTGTAGGCGGGGGTGACGTGACCCATGGCCGTGGTCCAGGCCCTTCCGCCCAGGTATTCGCAATACCAGCTCATTGGATGATCCGCGCCTGGTTTCTTTCCGTATGAGGTTTCATCCACCTTGACCAGGATGTGCATGGCCGGATCCTTGGCGGCGCGTGGATTAGCGCGGAACCCGTAGATCTCATCCTTTCGCTGCCAGGGGTTGGGCATGGCCCGGGTGGAAGGGTCCAGGCTGTCTTCCACGATGATGGAATGTACGGTATTGGAATCCCCCGGCAGACTCTGGAAATAGGCGCCGCCGATAATCTTGCCGTAGAATGCCCAATTCGTCTCGGCATCCAGGGCCGCATGGATGATTTGGGCGCCGTTGCCAGCCTTGAACCAGTTTTCGAAAGCGGTTTGCTGCGCGTCGTTCAGGAAGTCTCCGGTAGTCTTGAGGAATACCACGACTTTATACCGCGCGAGGCCCGTATCCGAGAAGAGAGATCCGTTTTCCGACGTGTCCACCGTTAGCCCCTTGGCCTCATAGAAGGTTTTCAAGGCTTTGCGGGTATCCGCGATATTGTTCTCGCGGGTGCCGGCCGTCTTGGTGAAAATGAGGATGCGATCGGCAGCGGATGCGACGGAAACGGCTGCTGCCAAAGCGAGGCCGAAAGCCGATGATACTGTGAATTGAAAAGGCATTATAGTCTCCCTCTTGACCATGAAAAGGTAATCGCGCAACGAATTTGCGCACCCCTCAATTATCGTGGATTCCCGGGCCGAAATGGCCTCGGTGTTTCTGCTTGCACTCGCCCGCCCATATTTTCCCCGGGCGTTCCAGCCACCAAGCCTAATAGGAGCCCCCTCTTTTGAGGGGGCTTCCGCGAAATGGTCGGGATGGCGGGATTCGAACCTACGACTTTTGGTCAAATTTTGCAAATTTCATGATGTACGTAAATTTGTACATAAAATTTTCGGGGCCTGGAATGGGTCAAAAACAGCAAATCCGGATGAAGTCCAGATTGCCTTTTTGGCTTCACCGCGGGGATGGGGGGTATTCAATCCATGGACTGGAAACCATACATCCATACCGATGCAACGGTTTGCGGTGGGTGGCCGTCCCGTCATCAAAGGAACCCGCGTTACCGTCGAGATGATTCTGGAGGATTTGGCCCAAGGTGCCACGGCTCAAGATATCCTCCGGTCCTACCCCCATCTGCCCAAGGAAGCCGTAATGGCTTCCCTCTCGTTCGCATCCGAAATGATTCGCTCCGAGGCTTTTCATTTGGATGCCTGAGCTTTGCGCTTCCTAGCGGGCGACAACATGCCTTAAAATGTGGCGACCGCGTTCACCGTGCGGGGCCATGGGGAATCCATGTGGGAGCCGAGAAAGGGATTGCGTTATATATTGCCAAGTATAATTCTGAGGGGTCGCATCTCTCGTTGAAAGAGAAGACGCCTGACGCGCCGTATCACATTCAACCGGCGGCCCTGCCCGCTTAAACGAGCGCGTTTCCCTCAAGGAGTGCGAGTTCAACTCTCGCCTCAGATATTCTCATTTTTCTCGGTCAATTGAAGGGCCCGGGGACCCAACTTCAATCCAATTATTATTGGACTCTACCCACCTTCGTAACCGTTCCACGCCCCTCCCTTTGATTTGGTTTTCGCCGAACGTATCCTGTTTCGTTTCACTGGAGACGAGATATCCTCATCGCCTGTGTGGACGGCCTCAAGGGCTTTCCTGAGGCCATTGGAACGGTCTTCCCGGAAACCCAGGTCCAGCTCTGCATCGTGCACATGATCCGAAACTCGCTGGCCTTCGTCTCCTACAAGGACCGGAAAGCCCTCGTGGTGGACCTCAAGACCATCTACCAGGCCAAACACCGTCAAGGAAGCCGAGGCGGCCCTGAGCGACTTTGAAACGACTTGGAAGGGCCAGTACCCGACCATTGGTAAAAGCTGGCGTGAACGATGGGTGAACGTGATCCCGTTTTTCGGGTATCCCCCTGACATCCGCAAGGCCATCTATACGACCAATGCCATCGAGTCCCTGAATATGTCTCTGCGGAAGATCATCAAGAACTGGAGCTTGTTTCCTAACGAGGATGCGATGACCAAGCTCCTTTATCTGGCTCTGCGGAACATCAAGAAAAAATGGACGATGCCGATTCGAGATTGGGGACGGGCGCTGAATCAGTTCGCCATTCTCTTTGAAAACAGGGTGCCTTTAAACTAACGTGTGGATCCCATTTACACGGAATCCCTGACACCCCCAACCGTCCAAGAAAATGTCTCGGCTTTAGAACACCCATCGAAGCTTGCCTGGATGAGTGCTGCACTTAATCATTGAATGTAGGCCTTCATTTATTACGGCAAATTTCGTCTACTTGGACGCTAACAATCCATAATTGAATTTCAGGTGGTTTTGAAAACGCCCTAACAAATCCAACCAACCTTTTTCTCCCAACTTCCCTTCCGGCAAGGAACGCAACAAACCCGTGGAAAATTTTGTGTAATACATCGTTTGCACTCGGCTTACGCTGTCCCCAAGTGCGCATATCGCCTTAACTGTCGTAGTATTTTTCAAAACGAAAGGGCCGGTGTATCTGGTACTGCTAGTTGTGGGGGATGTTTCATCGAGGGTGTAGTAAATTGGCCAGCTCGGGTCATTGGCTTGCATTTTAACCGTAACACTGTCGGGGAAGGAAAAGCCTGCTGAGCCCGGAGTAATATCGGGTCGAGCAAGTTTCTGCTGCCCAAAAGAAAATGGGGTCTTCGGGCGATCGAGTGGGTAAAAAGTGGGGTGTGACGGCCATTTAGCCCTGTGTTCACGGGGCTTCCGCCTCTTTTGAAGTCTTCGAATTTTGGTACGTTTTGCGGATGCCCCTTTCCAAGAATCTTGAAGATGCATACCGCTTCCCGGGCTTCCGACCGCTTCCCACTGTACAAGGGATCTTCGGCGATGCCCACGCCCGCGTTGTCACCCTTACCCGTCGCGAAAAAAAACAGCCTGCGGTACTTGCGGCCTGGTCCACCGTGGCTTCTACGACCGGAAGCGGCGGCGCGTGCGAGACCTTTCTTGCGGAGGACTCCGTATCTTCCTGGACCTGGAGGTGCGCCGAGTCGAGTGCCGGAGCTGCGGCAAGGTGAAGCAGGAGAAGCTCTCCTTCCTCGCGGACAATCCTTTCTATACGAAGCGTTTTGCCTATTACGTTGGGCGCCGCTGCCGTTCTGCAAGCATCCAAAGCATCGCCAAAGAGCTTTTCCTGGATTGGCACCAAGCAAAGGAGCTGGACAAGCAATACATGCAGGAGCAACTTCGGCGAGCGGGCCGCCCCGCCCCAAAGGCCATAGGCGTGGACGAGATCTCGATCCGCAAAGGCCACACCTATCGTATCGTGGTCAGCGATCTGCTGCGCAAACGGCCCATCTGGTTTGGTGGCGTGGATCGTTCGGAGGAGAGTATGGACCTGTTCTTCAAGGAGTGGGGAGAAAAGAAGACCGGGAAAATACGGCTGGCGGTCATGGATATGTGGAAGCCGTTCCGAAACTCCACTTTGAAGCACTGCCCGAACACGGCCATTCTGTTCGACAAGTTCCATGTGATGAAGCACCTGGGAGACGCGCTGGACAAGGTCCGCAAGAGCGAATACGGCCGCTTGTCGGGCAAGGAACGGTCCTACATCAAGGGGCAGAAATACACGTTGCTGTCCAGGAAGGCCAATCTCAGTCTGGATGGAAAGCGCTCGCTCAAGAAGCTTCTGGCAGCCAATCAGCGCCTGTCCAAGGCTTACCTTCTCAAGGAAACCTTCGGGCAGCTTTGGAGTTACGACCGGGAGGGCTGGGCCCGCAAGTTTTTCGACAACTGGAAAGCCTCGCTGAAATGGCAACGCTTGCCGTCCTACGAGAAGTTCGCGGAGATGATCGAGAAGCACTGGGACGGTATCGTGGCCTACTGCCGGCCGGAGAACAAGGTGCCGCTTGGGTTCGTGGAGGGACTCAACAACAAGATCCGGGTGATTCAGCGCCGGGCATACGGCCTGCGGGACGAGGAATATCTGCGGCTCAAGGTCCTCACGTGTATGCTTCCAGAGATATGAATGCATCGCCAAGCCTATCCCCCTATGCCCTATACGGTAACGCGCGAGTTACGAAATGGTCCAAAATCACCCATTCGATCGCCCGAAGACCCAGAAAATGAAGCCACAGCCAGGGAAATCAAAATCAAAATTATCTTTCCCGACCCAATTTTAAAGCAATTTTTCACACTTTCATCCTTTCACTAGAGTCATTTGTTCGTCTGTTCCCGGCTCCCGGAGGTCAGCATCACGCCGTCATCGTTCCGGATGG
>DAINDC010000199.1:0-8104 GCA_036732085.1 Fibrobacterota bacterium
GGAATATCGTAATGGCCCGGTTCGAGGTCCAGGATACCGGCATCGGCATAGCCACCGCCTCGCAGGATCGGATCTTCCAATCTTTTTCCCAAGCCGAAGGCACGGCCCTGCAGCGGTTCGGAGGAACCGGTCTGGGCTTGTTCATATGCAAGCAGATCGTGGAAATCATGGGCGGAAAGATCGGTTTCCTCAGCAGTCCGGGCGAGGGCAGCCTCTTCAAATTCGAAATCCCATTCCAGGTGGCCGCGGCCGCACCGGCCTCCGAGTCCGCCTTGCCGGAAACATCCCCCAGACCGGACGAACTGCCATCGGCGCCGGACCTGCGGATGCTCATCGTGGAGGATCATCCGCTCAACCAGAAGGTATTGGCGGGCTTCCTATCCCATTTCAGCTGCCGCATCGACGCGGTGGGAGGCGGATATGAGGCCCTGCGGGTTTTTGCCGCCCAGCCTTACGACCTGGTGTTCATGGACTGCCACATGCCGGGCATGGATGGATTCGAGTGCACGCGATCCTTGCGGGGAATGAAGGATCAGGCCAAGCGCGCCATCATCATCGGCGTGACGGCGGATGCCATGCTCGGGACCAAGGAGAAATGCCTGGAAGCGGGCATGGACGATGTGCTGACCAAGCCCATCCTATCCGCGGAGCTCAATCGCATGCTCAACCGGTGGCTGGGCATGGGGATGGGAGTGACCGGGCTTGAGTCCCACCCGGCCCATGACGTTTCCGATTGGGTGGATGTGGGGCATCTGCAGGGGATGGATGAATGGATCCAGACCTATGATCCCGGATTCTGGGATCGGGCCGTGGAGCAATTCCGGGATTCGGCCCAGCGCCTGATCGCCTCCATCCGCCAAACCCGCGGCGAAGGCAGAGTCCACGAGGCCGCCGAATCCGCGCATACCCTGAAAGGCCTGTGCCTGATGATGGGACTGAGCCGCCTGGGAGAGACATGCAAGGGCCTGGAAGCCGAGACCTCAAGCGAAGCTGCGGCATGGCCCGAAATGATTGCGACCCTGGAAAACCTTATCGAGCCATCCCTCGTGGAAATGCGGAAACGCATCGGGCTCCATTAGACCGGTATGGACACGCTCTCGCCGCTCATCCGGTTCTTCGCGCGCAGGTTCAACATGGGGCTGGAATCGGGCATGGATGTCCGCAAGGCGAAGCGCATCGTCCTCTGCAATCAGATTTCGATATCCGTGGCCCTCCTCAACCTGCCCTATATCCTGATCTACCCGTTCATGGGCAAGGGCGCCTTGGGGTGGATGGAAGTCCCGCTCTTCCTGGGTTACGCTTCCGTGCATCGCCTCAATGGCGCGGGCCGGATATTGTTCTCCCGCTGGTTCCTGGTGGCGCTCGCCAATATGGACATCCTGACCTATACCTTGGCCTTGGGCCGGACCACGGGCATGCATTTGCTGTTCCTGCCGGCCTGCTGGGCCCCGCTCGCCCTCTTCGATTGGGACAACCGCAAGTCATTGGTTTTTTCCGTCGGGCTCAGCTCCTTGCTGCTCGTTGGCGTCGAGGCCTTTGGACCCATGCATGGATTGGATCCCTTGTCGCCGGTTTCCGAAGGGCGACTGCACCTGATGACCGTGATCACCGCCGTGCTGGTGCAAGGCCTGTTCGCGGTTTATTTTTTCCGGGCGAATGGGTACACCGAGTCCGCCCTGGCCCAAGCGGGCCGGCACGCGCAAGTGGCCGACCGGGCGAAGGGGAATTTCCTGGCGAGCATGAGCGGCGAGATCCGGAACCCCTTGGATAACATACTTGGGTCCGCCAAAACTTTGATGAAGTCGGGCTTGGGCCTCGATCACCTGGAAACCCTCCAGGATATCCATTCGTCGGCGACGGACCTGTCCGGCATCGTGGGCGAGATCCTGGATATGTCGCAAATCGAGGCCGGGAAAATGGCGCTCGAGCAGGTTCACTTCCCGTTGACGGCCTTGGCCCACTCCATCCTGCGGCCGTTCGAATACGAGGCGGGCAACCGTGGCATCGAGATGGCCTTGGAAATCGGGGACACGGTCCCGGGGTTGGTGACAGGGGATCCCGCGCGCCTCAAGCAGGTCCTGCGCAACCTGTTGGGTAA
Source organism: Fibrobacterota bacterium (assembly GCA_036732085.1). Classification (GTDB taxonomy): domain Bacteria; phylum Fibrobacterota; class Fibrobacteria; order UBA11236; family UBA11236; genus Chersky-265. The sequence goes on from DAINDC010000199.1 coordinate 2,099, forward strand.
TGCCGTGAAGTTCACGGACCGGGGACGCATCACGCTGCGGATCCACCGTAACACCCCGGATACCCTGGCTTTCCAGGTGGAGGATACCGGAGTGGGCATCCCGGAGCATGCGGAAGGGCGGATTTTCGAACCGTTCTTCCAGGCCGATTCGTCCACATCGCGAAAATACGGCGGCACGGGCCTGGGCCTTTTCATCAGCAAGCAGATCGTGGAGATGATGGGCGGAAAGCTCGCATTCCGGGCCGCGTCGGGAGGTGGGACGATATTCCATTTCCTCGCGAGATTCCCGGAGGCCCAGGTGGATGTGACTCCGGTGAAGGATGCTTCCGCGAACGACGGGCCGCTGAAAGCCCCGGTCTCTTAGAAGCGGTCCCCTAGGAGAAGCGGTCTCCCAAGCGGCCAAGCCCGGGTCGGCCAGGACCCGGCGGATTTCAGCCTTGCGCTAAAATCCGAACGAAATTCCGCTTGCCGCATTTGAGCAGGTGCCGGCCCGACACCTCCACCTTGGTTTTGCCATCGATCACCTTGGCCTCATCGAAGGAGACGCCTCCGCTCTCGATGAGCCGGCGCCCTTCCCCATTGCTCTTGGCCAGGCCGGCCTTGACGATCAGCTCCGGCAGCCAATGTTCGCCCGCGGGCAGGCGCAATTCCGGGATGTCCTCGGGAATCGCTTCGCCGGTATGGATCTTCCGCTCCTGGGCCGCCGCCTTCTCGGCCGCATCGGGTCCGTGGTATTGGCCGACGATATTGCGCGCCAGTTCCTCCTTGAGGGCATTGGGATTCAGCTTGCCCGCGGCCACGTCCGCCAGCTTGGCGCCGATGTCTTCGAGCGGCACGTCGGTGAGGAGCTGGAAATAGCTTTCGACCAGATTGTCGGAGAGCGAATACAGCTTATGGTACATCACCTGGGGCGCTTCGTTGACGCCGATATAATTTCCCAGGCTCTTGCTCATCTTCTCCTTGCCGTCCGTGCCCAGGAGGATGGGCATGAAAAGCCCGACCTGCGGTTCCTTGCCCAGGCTGCGCTGCAGCTCGCGTCCGCGCAGGACGTTGAACTTCTGATCCATGCCGCCCAGTTCCACGTCGGCGTCGATCATCACCGAATCATAGGCCTGCATCATGGGATAGAGGAATTCATGGAGGCTGATGGGCTGACCGCCGCGGTAGCGCTTCTGGAAATCCTCGCGTTCCAACATCTGCGCCACCGTGATCTGGGACATCAGCTTGGTGGTCTCGGTGAAGGAAAGCTTGGAGAACCATTCGCCGTTGTAGACGACCTTGGTCTTGTCCGGATCGACGATCTTGAAGAACTGCTGCTTGTAGGTTTCGGCGTTCTTGAGGACGTCCTCGTGCGAGAGGATGGGCCGCGTCTTGTTCTTGCCGGAGGGATCGCCCACGGTGGCGGTATAATCGCCCACGATGAGGATGACGCAGTGACCCAGGTCCTGGAACTGGCGGAGCTTGCGCATGACCACGGTGAAGCCCAGATGGATGTCCGGCGCGGTGGGATCGACGCCCAGCTTGATATTGAGCGGCGTGCCCTTGGCGAGCTTCTTCCGGAGGTCCTGCTCCTCGATGATTTCCAATGCGCCCCGGCTGATGATCTTCCAGGCATCTCGTTCCGACATTTCCATCCTCCGGGCCGGGCGAAGCCCTGGCTGTGAATCCGATTCCAAGGGCCCAAAGATAAAAAAAGGTACCTTTTCAAGTTGATTCAGACCCCACGCTGGGTCAGCCTGCATGCTGATTCAGACCGCATGCCGGGTCAGACCAAAGGTGGAAGGAGCAAAGGTCCGCAATGAACGCCTATCCGTACGTGAAAGCCCTGCATCTGGTGGCCGTAGTGAGCTGGTTCGCTGGACTTCTATATATCGTCCGCCTGTTCATCTACCATGTGGAGGCGCGCGACCGCCCCGAGCCGGAACGCTCCATCCTGCAAGCGCAGTTCGCCTTGATGGAAAGGCGCCTGTGGTTCGGCATCACCTGGCCGGCCATGGTGGCTACGGCGGGCTTGGGCATCTGGTTAATGATCCTGATCCATGCCTGGGAGGCGAGCTGGTTCCAACTCAAGGCCTGCTTCCTCCTCCTGCTCATCGCCTACCATTTCCTCTGCGGCCGCATCCGTTCCGATCTGGCTTCGGGGCGCAGCCGCCTGACCTCCCTGCAACTGCGGATCTGGAACGAGGTCGCGACCTTGCTTCTCTTCGCGATCATCTTCACGGCCGTGATGAAAAGTCCCTCGGCCACGGCCAAGGGAATGCTCTGGGTGGCCGTCGCCGCGATCGTTATTGTGGCGGCCATGAAGGTGATGCGGAAAAGGAAAAGCGGGCGCGCGCGCCATGGCTAGGTTCATCCTCGCCCTCGATCAGGGAACCACCAGCTCCCGATCCATCCTTTACGATCAAGGCCTGGAAAAAATCGATCAGGCCCAACAGGAATTCCCGCAATACTTCCCCGCTCCCGGTTGGGTCGAGCATGATCCCGAGGAAATCTGGGAGTCGCAATGGGAGACCCTCCGGACCTTGATCGAGAGGAATAAACTCAAGGCCAAGGACATCGCCGCTTTGGGCATCACCAACCAGCGCGAGACCTTGGTGGCCTGGGACAAGCGCACGGGCAAGGCCCTGGCCAAGGCCATCGTCTGGCAGGATCGACGGACCTCCGCCTTTTGCCAAAGCCTGCAAAGGAAAGGGCTGGAGCCATCCGTGCGCCGCAAGACCGGTCTGGTGCTGGACCCTTACTTCTCCGCTTCCAAGATGCATTGGCTGCTCAAACATAATCCGGACGTGCGCAAGGCGGCCGCCCAGAAGCGCCTGGCCTTCGGCACCGTGGACAGTTGGCTCATCCACAAGCTCACGGGTGGTAACGTCGGAAACACAGGTAACATCGGCAGCACAGGTAACGTTGGAAGCACCGGTAACCGCCACGTTATCGAGGCCGGCAATGCCTCCCGGACCTTGCTCATGGACATCCGCACGCGAAGCTGGGATGAAGGCCTGATGGGGCTGTTCGGCGTGCCGGCCCATGCCCTGCCGGAAATCCTGGACTCGGATGCGCGCTTCGGAGAGGTGACTGCGCCGGGTCTGGAAGGCGTGCGGATCCACGGCGTCGCCGGCGATCAGCAGGCCTCGCTCTTCGGGCATCGCTGCTTCGCGGCCGGCAGCCTCAAGAACACCTATGGCACCGGCTGCTTCCTGCTCAAGAACATCGGCGAGAAATATCTGGCGCCCCCCAAGGGCCTGCTGGGGACCGTGGCATGGACGCTCAAAGGGAAGACCACCTATGCCCATGAAGGCGCGGTGATGGCGGGCGGGGCGGTCATCCAATTCCTCCGCGACGGTCTCCATATTCTAGATAATGCCGCCCAATCCGAGGAGCTGGCGGCCGGATTGCCCGATAACGAAGGCGTGTATTTCGTACCGGCTTTCGCGGGCCTGGGGACACCGCATTGGGATCCGGATGCGCGCGGCCTGATCATCGGGCTCACGCGCGGGACCACGCGCGCCCATTTGGCGCGGGCCGCCCTGGAATCCATCGCCTTCCAGAGCCTGGACCTCTGCGAAGCTTTCGGAGGCACCGGCAGCCGCAGTGTCGGAAAAACCAGCGACCGCCGCGCCGGCAACCGGATCCGCGCCCTGAACGTCGACGGCGGAGCCAGCCAGAACCGGCTGCTCATGCAGTTCCAGGCGGACTTGCTGGGCGCGGAGGTCCGGGCGAATGAGAGTCCGGAGGTGACGGCCCTGGGCGTGGCCATGCTGGCGGCCTTGGGCTGCGGGCTGGTGGCTTCCCCGCGGGAATTGCTGAAGCTCGATCTTCCCCTGCGGATTTTCAAACCGGCGATGGCGCCGGCCCGGAGGAAAACCTTGATTGCCAAATGGCAGGCGGCCGTCCAGCGTTCCCTGGGTTGGGCGGAAGGTCCATAGACTCTCCTGCCGGGATAGGCTATACTCGAGGATGGGCATGACGAACGAATCCACTAAATGGATGATGGTGCTGCCTCCGGAAGGAGCGGCCCGGCAAGTCGGCGAGAAGGCCTGGGAAGCCCTATGCGGGCGGCTTCCCGCGGCACGCCGAAAACTTTTCGACACCAAGCCCTACCTGGACGCTTTCGACCGAATGCTCAAGTCTCCCACCGACGACATGGTGGTGGACCTGGCCAATCAGGCCCTGGTGGTGCAATGCCTGGACTTCGCCGCCACCCATATCCTGATCCTGGCCCTCTCGCCCATCACGCGCTTCACGGTCGATCTGCTGCGCCGCCAGGACATCGTCACCGTCCATTGGTTCTTCGAGGATTTCCGCGAGGCCAAGTATTGGCAGGACGTCCTGCCCGCCTATCGGCATTTTCTCGGTATCCAACGCGGACCGCTCGAGACGGCCTGCCTGGCCGCCGGCACCCGTTATCAGTATTTACCCACCGCATTCTTACTCCCGCCGCGCGCCCAGGTCCGAAGCTGGATCGAACGGCCGGATGGAGTGGCCTTCATCGGCTTCCCGAGCAAGTACCGGGTGGAAGTCCTGGAAGCGATCCTGAAGGAGGGCTTGCCGCTCAAGGTCGCGGGAGCGGGTTGGGAAAAATACCGCGGGCCGCTGGAAGCCTGCCTCACGGGCCAGGGATGGTTCGGGCCGGAGGAAGCGTACAAGTTACTGGGGGCCTCGCGCATCGGCTTGCATCTGCCTTCGGAAGATCCCCGCGCGGATCGCGACAACTGCCATGTGAGTCCCAGGATTTTCGACATCCTTGCGGCCGGTTGCCTGCTCCTGACGGAAGCGGCGCCCCTGATCAGCGAGACCTTGCGGGGCTGCGGCTACCGGGAGTTCCGTGGTTCCGTGGAAGCTGTCCGCGCCGTACGCACGGCCTTGACCGAAGGCTTTCCGGCCGAGACCCTGCAGTCCAACCGCGCCCTCATGTTTCGCGAGCATACCTTCGACCGCCGCATGGCGGACATCCTATCCCTGGCCGGCTAGCCGGAAATCGGCAACGTAGCAGGAAGACGATAACCCGCTAGGCGTGCCCTAGGCGTGATGGGCCGATTCCTCGGACAGCAGGAAGTTCTCCGCATCCAAGGCGGCCATGCAGCCGGTCCCAGCGGAAGTCACCGCCTGGCGGTATTTCTTGTCCTGCACATCGCCCGCCGCGAAAACGCCGCGCACGCTGGTGCGTGTCGTTCCCGGCTCGGTATGGATATATCCCATTTCGTCAATCTTGAGCTGGCCGTCGAGGAAAGAGGTATTGGGCGTATGCCCGATAGCATAGAAGAGACCCTTCGCTTCCAGGAAGCTTTCCACGCCCGTCGTGATATTCTGCAACTTGACGCGTTCGAGATCATTTTTGCCCTCGGCGTCGACGAGCACGGTATTCCAGACGATCTCGAGTTTGGCGTTGTTGAAGGCGCGCTGTTGCATGGCCTTGCTGGCGCGCAGGCTGTCCCGGCGATGGACCAGGAAAACCTTGGAGCCGAACTTGGTCAGATGGGTGGCCTCCTCGACGGCCGTGTCGCCGCCGCCGATGACCACCAAGGGCTGGTTGCGGAATAGAGGCAGGGCGCCGTCGCAGACCGCGCAGGCGGAAATCCCGCGCTGCCAGAGCAATTGTTCGCCGGGCACGTGCATGCGTTTGGCCGTGGCTCCGGTGGCGATGATCAAGGTCTTGGCCTCGACCATCCCGTCCTCGGTATAAATCTTGAAAGGACGCTGGCGCAAGTCGACGCGCTCCACGGTCTCGGTGCGGATCCGGGTGCCGCAATGGACGGACTGCTCGCGCATCTTGTTCATGAGCGCGGTGCCGTCGATGCTGAGGAAACCGGGGTAGTTCTCGACTTCCGTCGTGGTCGTCAACTGTCCGCCGGCGGCCACGCCACCGGCCATGAAACCTTCGAACATCAGCGGGTTGAGGTTGGCGCGGGCGGCGTAGATGGCGGCCGTGTGGCCGGCGGGCCCAGAACCGATGATTACGACTTGTTCCATTAATAGGCTCCTAGTTTGTCAACAAATTTACAAATAACC
>DAINDC010000199.1:8114-9640 GCA_036732085.1 Fibrobacterota bacterium
TAACCAAGCCTGGCTCCATCGGGAGAAAGCCCATTTTGTCAGAGTTATTTGCCTTTTTCCGGGTGATCTTCCGATGATTTGCCGCTCCAGGAGATGTATCATCTAGCAGACGAAGTGGAAGGATAGTTAGCAGGATAAATGCGGATTCTACTGGTGGACGATGACCCGATTTCCTTAGGCTTTCTCAGCTTCCAATTGGCGGCCCTGGGACATATTGTCGCTATCGCGACGGATGGCGAAGCGGCCTGGGACGCGATCCCGACGGGAGGTTGCCAGATCGTGATCAGCGACTGGAGCATGCCCGGCCTTTCCGGAACCGACCTGTGCCGACGGGTGCGTTCCCATGCCGCCAAGGATTATGTCTACTTCATCCTGATTACGTCCTATAAGGGCAGGGAGAAGTTGTCGGAAGCCATGGACGCGGGGGTGGATGACTTCATGGCCAAGCCCTTGGATCTCGATACGCTCGCGACCCGGATCCGCGTGGCTGCGCGCATACTTGCCTTTCACCAGCAAATCAAGACGCTCAGCGACTTGCTTCCCATCTGCATGTATTGCAAGAAGATCCGCAATGACCAACGGTTCTGGGTGAATGTGGAAACCTATTTCAATACCCATTTGGGGACCGATTTTTCCCACTCCCTTTGTCCGGACTGCTATTCGGAAAAGGTCAAGCCCGAGTTGGACGACTTGCGAAAAGAGTCCCCACCGAAGGACGACCGTGGGATAATGTTCCTAAAGCAGGAATAGTCATGACCGCGATCAGAATGGCCGCGCCGGAGTCTCCGGTTCACCGGGAATCCAAGGCGAATTATCGGGATGCCTATATCCTCCCAATCGTCTTCCCAATCGCGGTCGCGGCCGCCGTCTTGCTGCTCGCCTGGATCAGCCGGGCCTTCACCCTTGCGGATGAATCGCTGCCCGCCTTCTGGCCCGCGAATGGATTCTTGATCGCCATGGCGCTTGTCTGCAAACCGGCGCATCGCCTTCCCACCTTGATCTTGAGCCTCGTAGCCCTGGTGGCGGCCGACCTCCTGCAAGGCCACGCCTTGCTTTCGAGCTTCGGATTCGCGGCGGCAAATCTCCTGGAGGTTGTGGCCGCGCAAACCCTCATCCGCAAACTGAAAGGCGGAACCACCTTTCTCCGTGAACCGAGAGGGACCTTCCTTTTCTTCGGCCTGGTGACTCCGGTGAGCGCCGCGATAGGCGCCTTGGCCGGCGGCGCGACGGCGGCGGCCGGCATGGGCGGGGGATTCCCGGAAACGTGGCGAGCCATCTGGTTGGTGGACGCCGGGGGGATGGCGGCGATAGTCCCGGTCCTCCTCTCATGGCGCCTTGAGGAATCCATCTGGAAGGGCGGCGCAGCACGTCGCCTCGAATTCGTCGCCTGTCTCCTGACCACGGTCTTATTAGCCTATATCATCTATGCCCGCCCGGAAAAGTTATGGGCTCTCGCCAGGTACCCGCTCCCCGGCTGGATTCAGGCAAACTGTCCGCTGGTTGATCTAATCTATATCCTTACGACG
>DAINDC010000200.1:0-1882 GCA_036732085.1 Fibrobacterota bacterium
TCTCAAAGTCACCGCATGCACCCAACTCAGGTTCAGCCAGTACTGCACCGCATAATCCACGGCGATCCCCTCGGACTGGAAGGTGAAGCCTCCCGCCAATTTCAACGCATTGCCGCCCGTGAATTCGCCCAGCTGATCCGCCGAAGCCTTGTGGAACAGGAACTTCGCCTCGTTCCAATCCAGGCGGCTGCCGGCCCGCAGGGTCAGGGCCTGGGAGTAGGCGTATTCGAGGCCGCCGCTCAGGAGCGGAACGTCGTGCCAAGGGATTTCCACATCCATCGCCAACTTGCCCTTGGGTAGTTCCAGGGGGTAGTAATACATGCCGCCTTTCAGGGAAACGGGGAGTAACCCGCCGGTTGCCCCATCCGCCATTTGCGATCGCTCCTTGCGGCCCAGGTTCAACAGGGCCAAGCCGAATCCGAGGTTGCGGGCGCTCGGCTGGTAGAGCAGGCCCGCGTCCAGGCCCCAGCCCAGGCCCAATTGCGCGCCCTGGAAATCGCCCAGGTATTCCGACAAGCCCTTGAGGGTCGCGCCCAGGCGGATATTATCGTCGACCTTGGTGGCGACCGTGAAGGCGGGGTTGAACGAAACGGGCATGTGCTCCTTGGCGGTTTCGTTGCCGTCCTCATCGAGTTCGCGGATGCGGCCGTAGTTGATATAGGCGGCCGAAAAGGCATAGCGGCGTCCGCCGTCGCCGGGAAATCCATAGGTGAAATTTCCGGACGTGACGTCCAGGAAGTGATAGCGGACGGTTCCCGATATCGATCGGATGGGTTCGGATTTGGAGAGGCCGGCGGGGTTGTAGCCGATGGCATCCAAGCCTTGGGCCAGACTGGTATAGGCTCCGGCGATGCCGGCGGGGCGGGCGTAGATCAGGTTGCCAATGTATTGGAACTCGGCTGTGCCGGGCCCATCGGAAAAGTCCTGTGCCATGGCCATGCGCGTACCGCCAGCCAGGAGCAAGGTCGATAGGGACAGAAGCAGGGATTGCGAAAGAACCGATTTTTTGGCGAAAATCACCGAAACAAGGTACTTAATGGAAAAGGAAAAACCATTGAAAGCGCGGGCCTTTCCCTCTCTTTCCTTGCAAGCGCGGGGGCCGGGAGCTATCTTTGCCTCTCCTTCGAAAGTCGGAGCTAGTAGCTCAGTTGGTAGAGCAGCGCCCTTTTAAGGCGTGGGTCGTGGGTTCAAATCCCCCCTGGCTCAGATCTTAGACCCCCGGGTCGCCCGTTTTCCTAGAGAATTGGCGATTCCGGGGGTTCTTTTTTTTCCCCGAAATTTCCAGACCCCCACCCACTACCCTTTCTACCCAGTAAAAGTGGGCGCTTTGTGGACATCCCCAGGTGGGAACATGAAGTCCAGCTACCCAATGAGCTTGGCGGATTTTGAAATAGTTGCGGCCTTTAGCCGATGACCTGCAGCTTGGCGAACTTGACCATCAGCACCCGCCGGATATGGTCTCCGAACATCACATGCACGCGGGCGGATTCGCCCTGGCCGTCCGTGCCCACAACGGTGCCGACGCCGAACTTGTCATGCTTGACCCGCTGGCCCTTGGCGAAGGAGACATGGATCTCGGCCTCTTGGCTGAAGTCCTCATAGTCCGGGGTCTTCTCCACGCCGAATTCCACCGAACCCTTATCGCCGAATCCGTTACCGCTGTAGCCGACGCCGCCGCCCCCGAAACCGCCGCCTCCGAGGCCACCCAAACCGCCGCGCGGCCCGAAGCCATCATCCCGCAGTTGTGCCTTGGCGAACGGGCTCTGGGGCATGCCCGAGCGCGCGACCTGCAAGAACTTGCGATCGATTTCCGAGAAGAAGCGGGAACCGCCGGCCTCCTGGTACATGCCGTAACGGCGGCGGCGGCGGGCATAGGACAGGC
>DAINDC010000200.1:1892-9630 GCA_036732085.1 Fibrobacterota bacterium
GGTTACCGCAACGTAGAAGAGACGCCGCTCCTCCTCGACATCGCCGTCACCGCCTTGGCGCATCATGGGAAAGAGCCCGTCTTCCAACCCGGTTACGAAGACGCGCGGGAACTCGAGGCCCTTGGCGCTATGGACGGTCATGAGGGTGACGGCTTCCTGGTTGGCCTTGAGGCCGTCCTGATCGGAGACCAGGGAGATTTCCTGGAGGAAGAGATCGAGATCCTCGACCCTGGCCGCGGCTTCCGCATCCAGGGAACCGGCTGCCTCGCCTTCCGCGGAACCCGTAGACGCGCCGCCGAATGCCCTGCCAGCCGACCCGGGCGCCCGATCCGATATTTCCCCGCTTAAAAAATCCAGATCCAAGGTGAGGGCCAGATTGGCTTCGGCGGCGCTGCCCATGGGCGCGCGCGGTGGGTTGGGGCCGCCTACCAGGGTGTCGGTCTCGACTTCGCCTTGGGCGCGGCGGCGGATGAAATCCTGCGCGGCCGCCACGAGTTCCTCGATATTGGCCAGTCGATCCAGGCTCTCGTCCGAGGCCTCTTCTTCCAGGAAGGCCCGGTAGCCGGTGCGGGCGATGATCTCGGCGATGACGGTGGGCAGGGGTTCATTTCGGACCATGGTCCGCAAGGTGTCCAGCAAGGTCACGAACTCGGTGAGTTTGCGCGCGGTGCCGCCGGAGACGCCGGCCTCGTTGCAGCGGCGCATCGCTTCGATGAGAGGAATGCCTTGATCGGCGGCCATGTCCTGGATGGCCTGGACGCTCTTGTCCCCGAGCCCGCGCTTGGGCACGTTGACGATGCGGGCCAGGGCCACGCTGTCGAGCGGGTTGGAGAGCACGCGCAGGTAGGCGAGGAGATCCTTGACCTCCTTGCGCTCGTAGAAACGGATGCCACCGACGATGAGATAGGGGATGCGGTGGCGGCGGAGTTCGTCTTCCAAGACGCGTGACTGGGAATTGGTGCGGTAGAAGATCGCGGTTTCGCCGGGTTTGAATTTCACGCCTTCGCGGATGCGGCGCGCGACCCAAGCGGCCTCGAGGATTTCGTCGTCCAGTTCCAGCAAGGTTACCTTGTCGCCGGGATCGTTGGCGGTCCAGATGGTCTTCTCCATGCGCTTGGCATTGTTGCGGATGACGGAGGAGGCCACGCCCAGGATATTGGCGCTGGAGCGGTAATTCTGTTCGAGCTTGGTGATGCGGGCTTCCGGGAAATCCTTTTGGAAGGAGAGGATATTGCCGATATCCGCGCCACGCCAGCCGTAGATGCTCTGATCGTCGTCGCCGACCACCACCAGGTTATGGTGCGGGCCCACCAGCAGGCGGATGAGCTTGTACTGGGCCTTGTTGGTGTCCTGGTACTCGTCGATGAGGATATAGCGGAAACCGGAAGCGAAGACCTCCCGGACCTCGGGGAAGGATTCGAGCAGGCGGATGGCCATGCCGATGAGATCGTCGAAGTCCATGCCGTTGTTCTTCTGAAGTTCTTCCTGATAACGGAAATACAGATGCGCCATCTTCTCTTCATAGCGATCCTCGGCCTGGAGCTTGGCCTCTTGCGGCGATTGGCCCAGGTTCTTGCGGCGGCTGATATAACTGCGCACGGCATCGTCCGTGAACTGCACGTTCTCGTCGAGGTGTTCGGTCTTGAGCAATTTCTTGACGAAGCGTTTCTGATCGTCGGTGTCGTAGATGGTGAAGTTGGAGGTGAAGCCCAGGCGCGTGGCATGGAAGCGCAGGAGGCGCGCGCAGATGGAATGGAAGGTGCCCACCCAGCGGAGGTTGCCGGAATAGCCGATGAGGTTGGCGATGCGGAGGCGCATCTCCTGGGCGGCCTTGTTGGTGAAGGTGACGGCCAGGACTTCCCAGGGGCGCAGGCCGCGTTCGCGGATGAGCCAGGCGATTTTATAGGTGAGGACCCGGGTCTTGCCGGAGCCGGCGCCGGCCAGGATGAGCTGGGGACCGGGGCCATGGGTGACGGCTTCGAACTGCGGCGGGTTGAGGGCCGCGGCCAGGCTTTGGGAGTCCAAATTGACGAGGGAACCGCTAGTCGCCATGGGGAGGAATCCGTCCGCTTAAAATCCGTGGAAAGCCGCTGCAACCGAGAGATATCAGGGCCCGGAGCCAATCTTAACGATAGAAAAATAGGTTGGATCCGGTTATGGCCCGGCCGTCCCGCCGCATCCTTTCCGCGCCCCTATCGGGTCATATTGTCGTATAACCGTTGTCCCCCTGGCCGCTCTTGTATTTTTGGATTTCCAAGGCGCTCTCCGCTACTGCGGGATGATGGGTGAGCACGTCCGCAACGCAATCCTGGGTGAAATTTCCGGACTCCTTATGGGACGCATGCGGACCCGACTGCTTGCGTTGATAGTAATAAGTGTTGATTCCATAACTGATTTTTTGAGTCATATACTGCGGCATATAGGATCCTCCGAATTGAGTTGTGGACATAAATATTAGTATGAATTTCCGGCCCCCCGAGACCGGACAATCCTACAATCGGTACGACAAGCCCAGGAACAGGATCGGAATCGGAAAATTCCCGTCGATGAATTTCCAGTTCTGGGTCTTCTCATCGCGCATGATGAAGTTGGGCGAATTGAAGGCGTTCCAAATCTCCATATAGGACGACAGCGCATGCCCGAAGACCTTGGTCTCCTTGGACAGGCGGAGGTCCCAGCGGCTGTAAGGCGCGTAGCGGGCGCCGTTGCGCGGCCCCAGGTAGAACAGGGTATCGGTTCCCGCATCCGATCCGGGCAGGCCCGGCACGCGATAATCGGTATACGGTTGGCCGGCGGCGAAACGCCCGCGCAGGGAAAGCTCGTAGCGGCTGGGCATATGGAAGTAGTTGACCCAGTTGAGGGCCCAGGGCCGGCTGTAACGGAAATCATATTCGCGTTCGCCGGTATGATCGATGCGCTTGGAATAGCCGGCCTCCATGGATAGCCATCCGCTCCATACCGGGATGGGATCGTAGAAGAAAGAGACTTCGGTGCCGCCCGCCTTGCCCAGGCCCGTGTTCCGATAATCCAATTTCTTTTCGCCGAAGCGATCGAGGAGGAGTTTCCGGGCGGCCGGATCCAATTGATCGAATTGCGTGCTGTCGAGGCCGCGCAGGATGGGATCGCTCCAATTGATGCGGCCCGTATTGACGAGGGTGGCCACGGCCAGATCGTAATAGTTCTTCTGGTAGAACTGGGTCTCCATGCGGTAGTGGGGGGAGAAGGCATGGGTCCATTCGAGATTGACATGGAAGGCCTTCTCGGGGGTGAGCTTGGGATTGATGAAGCGGAGTTGGAACGGGAAATCGGCCTGCGAATAGAGGCCGGAGGCCACCGTGATCTCGTCCTTGTCGCCCAGGCTTTGGAAATAGGCGCCGCGCGGGCTCAGGCTCATGTCCCCGGAATAGGTGTCCAATTCGCCGCGCACACCCAAGGTGAGGCGATGGCGATCGTCGAGCTGCCAGGCATCGGAAATATAGGCCCCGGAAAAGGTCCCGGAATTCCTGCCCTGATAATCGAAGCGCACCAGCTTCGGAAGCTCGCCGAGGTAATCGACTCCCGCGGCCGATCCCGGATCATTCTGGAGGATGGTGAATCCTTTGGGATCGAAATAGCCGAGCCCATCCGAAGCATCCACGCTGCCGTTGACGATGATCTCATAGATGGTCCTTTCCAAACGCGTGTCGAAATGCGCTTGCCGCATGGATTGGGAAGCGCCCAGCTTGATCAGGTGGTTCTCATGAGCCTGCCAGCGCGCATCGATATTCCAATCGTAAGCCTCCTTGTCCTGGTTCAGGTAGCGGACGCTGGGGCCATAGGTCTTGTATCCGGCATAGTTTCCGTTCGCGTCTACGGAATCATGCCAGGTGGCGTCATCGGAGAATTTCACATGCCAGTCCTGGCGTTGGTAGGCCACGCTCTGGTCCACTTCCAAAGCCTCGCTGGGCCGCCAATGGAAATGCAGGCCATGGATGGCATTGTCCACGGCCACGTTGGCGACGGTATCCAGGCCCTGCTGCCGCGACCAGCCGCTTCGGAGTCTGCCATCCGGCAAGGTCGCATTCTGGTTGTAGTAGTCGGAAGAAACCTCCCGGCCGTTGTGGAAATATTCATTGACGCCCTCCCGGGCCGCGAAGCCGTCGTTCGAAATGATGGCGGTATAATCCGCATGGAGGTTGTCGCGAATGGACCAGTTGAGCCCCAGCTGCACATCGCGGAAGTTGGGCAGGGAAACGTATTTCTGGAATTCCTGCTTCTGCGCGGACACATTGCTGTCGTTCTGGATGAGATCGACCAGGTCCCAGCCGCGGTTCAGGACCCAATCGTACCAGAAAGCCTGGTAGGAAAAGGAGACGCCCAATTTATTTTTGACGATGGGCACGCCCGCGTAGAAGTTGCCGCGCAACATGGAGAGGTCGGCGAAGAGATGCAGGCTGTCCAGGGGTGCGGGACGCGATTGCATGAACAAGGCCGCGGACAGGGCATTGCCGGCTTCAGCGGGGAAGCCGCCGCTATAGAGGGTCATGCTCTCGAGCGATTCCGTATTGAAAATGGAGTAGAGCGTGCCGAAATGGTAGGGCTGGATCAAGGTCACGCCATCCCAGAGGATCTGGGTCTCCTCCGCCTTGCCGCCGCGGACGAAGGGACGGACGCTGAGATCGTTCTGGTTGTTCACGCCCGGGAGGGTGGACAGGACCTTGAGGGGATCGCCCTGCGCGGCCACGACGCGCTGCAAATCCCGTCTGGTAAGGCGGATGCGGCTGACTTCCTTCTGGCGATGGGCGCGGCTGCCGCGGGCCTTCACCTCCTTGTCGGAAAGCTCCAAGGCTTGGTCCTCGCCGCCCGTGGTGTCCGGAGGCGTGGGCGCGGAGGCGCCGGAAGGCTTGGCTGCGGAGTCGGGGGAGGAACCGGTCGCGCCGATGGGTTTCGAGGCGCTATCGCCTTGGGCCGTGCTATCGTCCACGGCATAGGTCGAGTCGAACGAGTCGATCGATTCCGTCGAGTCCCTCGGGTCGGTCGCGCTGGTCGGATTTTCAGGATCGATCGGAGCCGATGGCAGCGGGCCCGCAGCCCGGACCCCGGAAGCAGGAAGGAGCCAGGCCGACAGGAGTAGCGCCAGCCCCGCAGCGAAGCGAAAACGTAATTGCGATGGGGATCGTGATCGTAAACGTGATCCTAATCGTAATCGCAAGTTCCTCATTTGAAATTCCATCCGAAGCCGAAATTCACGTTCCACTCATAATCGTCGAGCAGGGGATGCGGGATGGATGTGAAGGGCGGGACCACGGGCATGGTGAAGGTCGCCTGCGGGGAGAGGTAGTCGGGCAGCAGGAAGATCTCCGGGAGCTTCAGGTAGAAACCGAGCGAGGCCTGCTGGGCGAACCGGTTGCTGGACCCGAAGTGGCCCTTGGCGGCGAACTTCCCGACCTCATCGGGTTGGGTGGCCAGATAGGTAACGCGGTAGTTACCGTATAGCGCATGTTCCCCGAAGGCGCGGGAGGCCGCGTATTCCGAGAACCAGGAGTTGTCCGCCCACATGCCGATGATCCAGCCCGCGGACAGGGAATGCCGGAAGGCCGGATGTTTGGCGGGGACCGGCAGGCCCACTTTCATATCGAACTCGACGCTCATGGGATTGGTGGGGACCTCGAATTGCCATCCCATTTCCACGCCCGTGAACGGCCCCCAGGGTCCGCGCACGCCCAACCGATATCCGAAACTGACCTTGGGCATGATTTCCGTGGTGAGCAGGGGATCGCGGCTGGTGGTATCGGGACCGTTCCCATTTCCGGCATAGGGATCGCGGCAGCGCGTCCCGGTGGAATCGGTCATCACCTCGTCCCTGCGGCTGGCGCAGTCGACGGAATAGAGCGGCGTCCGCCCATAGCCGATGGTCACGGACGTCTGGCCGGGGTCCAATAAGCGGCCGGTATTGAAATGATGGGTGGTATACAGACAGCCGGATAATAAGCAGGCCAAGGCGGGAAGCAGGAAAAGCATGACGGAAGTTGCGACGGAAAGGGCGATGGACGCGGACTTTCGGGGCCGGATTCCGGAAGGGGCTGGCATTGGTTTATCCATGGTCATCGCGGTTTAAGCCTGTGCAAGATAAAAACTTCCCCCTTTTATCCTGGCTACGCACGCGGGAAAAAGTCATTTTGGTTTGGGTCCAGGTAAGGTATAATCCGTTGAGTCAAAACCACAAAAAAGGGGCGCCCGCATGAATCCGAGACTGTTGTTACCCACTTTGTTCTTGGCCATGCTTTCCGCCGTCCAGGCCTTGGATATCTCGGGCTTCGTCATCACCAAGCTCGGCGCGCCGATAGCGGATGCCAAGGTTTGCCTGGAATCCGATCCCACCCATTGCACCAATACGCTCGCCGGCGGGGAATTCCAAATCCGCGACGTGACCGGCGGGTTGCGAACGCCCTCCCAAAGGGCCGACGGCTTCGCTTTGGATTTCGGGCGCGACGGACTGTCCTTGAACGCCCCCTTCGCGGTGAAAGCCCGCATGGATTGGGCCGATGCCGGAGGCCGCCTGGTTTCCTCCGGAACCGATCTGAATTTGGGCCGGGGCCGCAATGCCCTGACCGTGCCGGTGGCGCTGAAAAAAGACGGGCTCTATTTCATTCGTCTCTATGCGCCCAACCTCACCCTGACCTGGAAGGCCGTGCTCCTGGGTAGCGCGGGATCCACTACGCGCTCGGACGCCGGCCCGCTGGTGGGGCGTGTGGCGGCCCTCTCCAAGGTTTCGGCCTTGCCCGGACGGCTGGTGATTTCCAAAACCGGATACCGGACCCGCACCTACCAGCCCGCGATGGAAATCGAAACGGATGCGCATATCGAGCTGGCTACCGTCGAAGACGTCGGCGTCACCGTCGCAGGCCATTACCTGGCCAAGGTCCTCTCCATCGACCGGGTCAATAAGCAAATGATTACGGAAAGCATCACCTCCAGCTGTAATGGGAGCGCCGTAGTGATGGACACGAGCATCGACACCAACCTCTATGTTTTCCGCGACAGCAAACTGTATCTCTGGGTCAAGGGGGACTGCCACGGACAAATCCTGACAGGCGCCGGCACGGACCCGGTGGGCACCTGGACCTTGGTGAATATCGATGCCGACCTGCCGGCCGATCTCAAGACCGCGGACTGCAAATCGGATACTTCCTCATCCGGTTCGGGATTCTTCACGAGTTACAATGCCACCTACCAAGTCACGGAAACCCAGATCACCGGGGACTTGAGCCTGGAGATTTGCCCGGGCGATCTTTACGTGCCGCTCTTTCTGTCGATCCTGGATTCCACCGTAGTGCTGACCAAGAATACCTGCAAGGAAGCGGACTTCAAGAACGGGAAGGGTGAGACTGCGACCTTGACCTTCACGAGCGCCAGCGATACCCTGGTCGGCAACTTTACTTACAAGACGACGACCTGCACCTTCAAGCAGGACCTGGACCTGTCGGGCAAGACCAAGACCTGCCCGGAAAGCAATCCCTTCACGGCCTTCCTGCCCTGCTTTGCGCTGTCGGGATTCTCCGATACGGGAGCGCTTTCGGGTGGCATGTTGAAGAGCTCGGCGGCAAAGAAGGCGCCCCCGGCCTTCCCCATGTCGATGGAACCGCCCGTCCTGCCTTTCCGGAATCGTTGACCGGTAACCTCCCGAGCCCTGAAGATGGGGCTCCAAACCCCCTGTGGCCGCGACCAGGTCGGTCGCGGGCGTAGTATATTTCCTGTC
>DAINDC010000201.1:0-3722 GCA_036732085.1 Fibrobacterota bacterium
TTAAGATCCTGGGCTGGTTCCCGGATCCGCGCGAGTTGCATAGTGCCATGGGCGGCCATCCGCGCATCTCCCATCATCCGCCCGTCTATTCCACGGAAATGCCCGAGCATATCGGACGCTGCGGCATCTTCGTCCTGCCTTCGCGGACCGAAGCGATGGGGCGCGTGCTCCTGGAGGCGATGGCTTGCGCCAAGCCCCGCATCGGAGCGCGGCTGGAAGGCATCCCCACCGTCATCGAGGACGGCGTGGACGGCCTTTTGTTCCGTCCCGGGGACGCGGAGGATTTGGCGGTCCGGCTGGATCGGCTGATGGGCGACGGCGAGCTCCGCAAATCGCTGGGCCAGGCGGCCCGCGCGCGCAGCCACCGGGAGTTCGGGCCCGAGACCTATTTCCATCGCCTGCTGGATTTTTACGGCCGCGTGCTCGGAACCGATCCGTCCGGACCCTTCGCCACAACGCCCATCCCACCGGTGGTGAAGGCCGGTCGCGACGCCGAAGTGGAAGTTCCGGAAGAAGGCGTAACGGTGGGCCGGAAAGGATCGAAACCGGGAGGTTACGTACATGGGCAAGCCACCTGAATCCGTGCTCTTCCTGCTCTCGCGCGTGCTGGGGGGCAAGACCTTCAGCAACCAGGTCATGCGCGTGGTGGAGACCTTGGAGCATATCCGGCCCCATTATGTCTTCATGGAAGAGGACGACTATGGCCGGCATCGAGGGCGCGTCCCGTTCTTAAACCGCATGGCGGGAATGTTCGTGGCCCCGTCCATCATGCGCTGGAAGCTCCGCGCGGATCCGCCGCCGCCGCATCGCGCCGTCTTCGTCCAGAGCTTCGAATTGCTCCCGGCCTGTTCGGTGCTGGACCCGGCCACTCCCGCCATCCTGGCCCACGATTCCACCAATGTCCTTTCCTACCGTCTCATCCGTGATACCCGTCCCGGGCCCATGGCGGGCCTGGCCTGCGCCGTCAAATCCGCGCTGGTGACGCCCGCCTATCGGGCCGGCCTCAAAAGGGCCAAGGTCTTTCTGCCGAGGACCAGGTGGTGCGCCGATTCCCTGGTCCAGGATTTCCGCGTGGACCCGGAAAGGATCATCGTGACTCCCGGCGGCCTGGACACGGAGGCCTGGAGCCCGGCCCCGGAAGGCGGTCGCGACGAAATCCCGCGGGTTCCTCCGCGGCTGATTCCACGGCTGCTTTTCGTCGGCAACGATTTCGCGCGCAAGGGCGGCGAACTCCTGCTGGAGGCCTTCGTCAGGCATGTCCATCCGCGGGCCACGCTCCGCATCGTCTCCAACGATCCGCGCCTCAAGGGCCGATCCTGGCCCGCCGGCGTCGAGCATATCGCCGGCTTGGGCCAAGGCCAAGCCCAGGCCATGGTGGAAAATTACCGCAGCTCCGATATCTTCGTCTTCCCCACGCGCAAGGACCACCTGGGCCTGGTCCTCATCGAAGCCTGCGCGGTGGGGCTGCCCATCCTCGCCAGCGACGTGGGCGGCGTCCCCGAAGCCGTGCGCGCGGACGAGAACGGCCTGCTCCTGCCGCTGGAGGCCGATGCCGGGGCCTGGGCCGCGGCCATCCTCGCATTGATCCGGGACCCGGGGAAACGCGCGCGTTACGGACGCCGCAGCCGCGAAATCGCCGAATCCGAATTCTCCTCCCGGGCCCTGCGATCCAAATTGGAAACGGCCTTCGCAAGGTTGGCCTTCGCTAGCTAGGATCAGGCTTTAGCCTGCCCGGCTGGCGTTCTCCGCATCGCCGGCACCCGGGAGCGTCGCCGGCGCTTGCAGCGGCAGCGACGGACCCGGGAGACCACCGGCCCCAATTGACTCAGGGCCGGGTATGGGTCGTGGTCAGGTAGTAGATGGTGAAGGCATTGACCACTATGGCCAGCGAGGTCCCGATCAGCGGGATGGCTTCCTTCAGGGTGATGCGATCCACGATCGGAACCAGGATCTCGTCCCCGGAAACGATGCCGGCTTCGCGCAAGGTCATGCTTTTGCTCACCGCGTCGATGAGCTCCCCGTTCATCCTGCTGCTCGCGCGGATATGCGACATCTTGTCCAGCTTATAGGGAAGCACCGGCCCCCCCGCCAGGTTGACGACGTCATAGATGACCGCGTCCGGCGACGGATAGTAGTAACCGGGCGTCTTGACATTGCCCATGACCGCCACGCGGATGACGGGAACGGCCCGCACATGGGTGTCCTTGAGATAGGGCGCCCAGATTCCCGCCAGGTACTGCTCGATATTCGCGCGGCTCTTGCCGGCCAGGACCACGCGGCCCGTGATCGGCAAATCGGCCATGCCCTGCCCGTCAATCGGGTACACGCCTTTCAGCACCGAGCCCGTATCGGCGGGGATATCGATGCGCACGGCGTTGCCGGCCAGGAAGTCCTCCCGGGGCACTTCCCTTTCCTTGGCCTGCGCCCATGGCATTCCGGGAAGGCCCAAGGCGAAGATGAGCAATAATGGGTATAACCAGGGCTTTGGGGCCGCTCTTGGCAGGTGGTTGGGTGCTTTCAATAGTTCCTCCGGGCGATAGTGCTTCACCTAAATTAAAACCTGTCCGGTGCCCGCGCAAAAATTTTCATTCTAGAGAAAACAGTACGGAGGGGTCCATGGATCCTATGAAAAAGGAGCGCGGCCTCGACCTGGAAGAGTTCCTCAATCCCAAGAGCAGCTTATCTTCCATCTCGACCTTCCTGCACGTCCTATGGCTCAAGAAATGGCGGATCCTCGGGGTCTGGGCGTTCATCGCCATCCCTGCCGGCATCGTCCTGGCGCTTTACGATCTTCCCAAGACTTATTCCGCGACCACCTATCTGCGCTTCCCGCGCGTCACGGGCGGCCCGCAGAATACCGTGGTCCGCGACGTGTCCATGGGGGAGGCGGAATCCGTGGTGCGGCTGTTCCTCAGCCAGAAGGTCCTGATGAAGACCATCCAGGACATGAACCTCCAGATGCAGGTGGTGACCAAGGGAATTTTCCGCAAGCATGTCATCGACAAGATCGCCTATGGTCCCGGGACGTTACCTGGGCGTTACCGATTCGAATTCCTGGGCGGGCGGCGCGTGCGCGTGCTGGTGGAGCCGTGGGAGGCAAGGTCGTACACCGTATTCTCGGACACCCTGGCGGATACGAACAATACCGTGGCCATACCCGACGGCCGCATCCGGTTCATCAAACCCCTGTTCGACATGGACGTCCGGGCCTTCGACGTGGACATGATCTTCGACGCCCCGGACCAGGCGCTGGAGGATTTTTCCAAGCGGCTCAAGGTGGAACCGCTCGACAAGGGCGGCGCCGCGGTCAACTACTCGGTGGTGCTCGAGGATCGCGATCCCTTCCTGGTGGCCGACGTCCTCAACGAACTGACCAAGAACTTCATCGCCGCCTACAGCGGGACCACGGAAACCCAGGACAAAGGCGTGCTGGAGCGCCTCGCGAGGAACCTGGACGCGGCGCGCGACAATATGAACAAGACCCAGGAGCTGCTCGCGGATTTCTACCGCAGGAACCAGGGGCGCATGACTCCCCGGGACGGCAATCCCTATGCCCTGGCCACGGCCCAGACCCAGAAGACCCAGATCGACAACAACCTGGATCGCCTGAGCCAGAGCCTGGCCGGCAAGCCCGGTCCCGCGGCTCCGCCGGAAGACAAGACCATGTGGATGAGCGAGGTGCTGGCGCTGCTCAGCGGCCAGGGAGTCCAGCGCGCGGAGTC
>DAINDC010000201.1:3732-9629 GCA_036732085.1 Fibrobacterota bacterium
GCCGGGCAGCGTCAGCTGATCGCGCTCGCTCGGGCCGCGCTGGTCGAACCGGCGGCCGTCGGCGCGGAGTCCGTGCGCGGCCGCATCAACGATCTGGAAAAGAAGAAAGTCGCGCTCTCCGCGACCTACAATTCCACCCATCCCTTCATCAAGGAAGTGGATGAGGAGATCGTCGGCTTCTTCGATCAGGTGGCCAAGCTCGCCGAGGATACGCGCAAGCTGTATATCTCGCGCCAGGCGCAGACCGGCGGCGAAATCGCCCGGAACCTTCCCGGCGGCGGCGTGGACATGTCCCTGAACCTGGAGGCCAAACGGCTTTCCGATGACAAGGACAATGCCGCCAAGGCGCTCGACAATCTGCAGGCGGAATACAACCAGGCCCGCATGGGCGCGGGCCCCAACATCTTCCAGGTCAACGTGATCGATACGGCCCGTCCTCCCCAATACGAACCGCCCACCCTCCGCATGCGCCTCATGTTCTCGGCCGGGGCCGTGGTCCTCGCCTTTTTCCCCGGTCTGCTCTGGGCCTTGCTTTCCCAAATCCTGTTCCCGAGGATCTGGAACAAGGACGACGCGGAGCGCAAGCTCAAGGTCAAGGTCATCGGCTCGCTCTTCCACATCCCGGGGAAGACCGCCCGGCGCAAGCCCAGCCCTTCGCAGGGAGGCCTGCGGGTGGACGATCGGTTGCTGCATCATGGCCGCTTCACGGGCCCCGCCGATGTGGAGGCCTATCGGGCCCTGCGCGTGGACATCGAGCATAATTTCGATCCCCAGCCGGGCCGCCAGGCCATGTCCATCCTCGTCACGAGCACCCAGCCCAACGAGGGCAAGTCCCTGGTGGCCGCCAACCTGGCGGTCGGTTTCGCTCGCCGCGGCCGCCGGACCCTGCTCATCGACGTGGATTTCCGGCATGGCCGTCAGGAGGAGATCTTCGGTTATCCGCATCAGCGCGGTCTCGCCGATCTGTTGCGCGGCGGCGTCGATGCGGATTTCATGCATCGCTGCAATGCCATGCTGCTGCCCACGGTCCAGTCGAACCTCTCGCTGATGCCGCGTGGGACGTTCGACGAGGCGGCCACGGAAGCGGCCTACCGCACGCCGATGGAGTACTATATCCAGGCCGTCAACCAGGCCTTCGACGTGGTCATCCTGGACGCGCCTCCCGTCATCGTCACCGCGGATCCGGTCAACCTGTCCCGCTTCACCAAGGGCGTGGTCTACGTCATCCGCTCCGGCCAGGTGAGCGCCCATGAGGCCGGACGCGCCCTGGAGCCTTTCCGGGAACGCGAGAACCCGCTCGGGGTGGTGATCAACGGCATCCGCCGCTCGCCTTCGGACGAGAATTATTATGCGCGTTACGGGTATTACTATCTCACGCCGGAAACGGGCGAGAAGCAAACCGAACCCGCGGAGAAGAAGGAGATCCGGATCAATTCCTGAGCGGCTCCGCGGAGGGCCAAGGCGCCGGCGGCGCTGATGGGATCGGTCAAGGCGCCGGAGGCCTCAAGGGCCGCGGAAGACGATGGGATAGGCGGTGACGATCGATCCGATCAAGACCACCCACCAGGTCCCGGTCACGAAGTACGGGAAGATCCCCAGGACCAGGCCGCAGGCGAACAGGCGCATGTTGCCGTGGCGTTTCCCGGAAAAGCAATAGCCCATGCCGACGATTCCGAAAAAAATGCTCAGGAAGATCTGGGTGGCGTTCATGGGCGGCGGCCGGTTTACCTGCGTTTATCTGTGATTCGTTTTCTACTGGAGGGCGATGAGGCAGATCTTCCGGAACTCTTCCGAATTGTAAACCTTGACGCCCGCCTCCTTTGCCACCGCGTATTGGGTGGGATCCTCGGTCAGCAGGGTCAGGCCGTTCACCTTGGCCAAAGCCACATACATATAATCGCCGGCCTTGATATGCGGTAGCTCCACGTCGAAATATTTGTCGAAGAAGGGATTGTCGATGGGGATGAAGTTGTACTTGAGCGGGGTCGATTCGCTCACGTCCTCGTTCAGTTGCAGCATGCGCCCTTGCGCGACCGCCTCCTTCTTCGCCTCGAGCAGTCCCGATTTGATCTCGAAGAGGGCATGCATGGGCACGGTGATGCGGATATCGTTGTCGATGAGATAGACGCCGATGAGCTTCCCGAACCGATGCCCGGGCCGCGAGGTCACCAGGATGTCCAGGATGACGCTGGTGTCGACCACGATCTCGATTTCCTTTTCCATAAGCTCCCCGTTATCCCGCCAATCTTCCCCCTATTGTAGGATCGGAACCCGCGAAAAGCTCTTGGAATCCTGCGAGGGCCCGACCCAGCCCTATGCCGCCGATCAATGCGCCGATTTGAGGAAAGCCAAGATATCCCTCGTATCATCCGCGGTCAGGTTCGCCCGCACCCGCATATGCATGGACACCACTTGCCATTGCGCATCATTGTACATGTTTGGGGATCGGATATTGTGGCAGCGGACGCAATTGTCAGCCCAAAGTTGAGGCCCATTCGCGACACGCTCCGCTTCCGGCGCAGGGGTTTTCCCCCCCGTGGTGGAACAACCCGTCGCCAGGCAGACCACGGCAGCAAGGGCCAAGGAAGAGATTCCAGTCACCAGCCAACCTTTTCTGTTTTTCATTTTCTATGCTCCCTTAAAAACCGGTGATGAATTCGCCGTGAATGATATTCTGGTCTGCCCGGTCCCCGTCATGGTGGGTATCGAGTTCGTATGAGCCTTTGACGACCACATTCTGATAGATCCAATAATCCAGGCCGAAGGCGTATCTCCATTCGTCGAAATGTCCGGGCGTATTGCGGCGGCTGAAATAATCGAAGCGGACGCCCGGTTCAAAGTTCTTGAGGATCTCGTTCTTCAGGTATTCCGGACGGTAGGTAAGCGAGGCGTAGCCTCCGTTCCGGCTATTGTTGAAAGTCACCGGTCCGAACAATAAGGCGCCGTCCGGGTCGTAGGTGACCTTGTCCACGTTCTGCCAGACCCACTGGCCGCGGATATTCATCAGGCCTTTGATGGCCGGCGATTCCTTGACGATATTGACGTCAACGCTCTGCATCAAGGCGTTGATATCCTGGCCAACCGGTCCGACCGCCGAGGCAATCAAGCCGTAGCCGATTGAAAAATGGGGGACCGGGATGAAACCGATCCGCCCCCCGGTCGAGAGATGGTTGTTCACGTTATCCAAATCGTCGAACTCGACCGAGCCGGAGGCGAGGGAATCCTCCATATTGAGGGTGGGCGGGTTGGTGACGAAAAGGGAGTACTCGAATCTCGTCGGCCCCACGGGAATACCGCCGCGGAGCTGCATGCCCAGGAGGGATTCGGGGAGCAGCCCGTCATAGACCGCCAGGGGCTTGTCCGGGAATTTATTGACCCAGCCCATATGCTGGCGTTCCACGAAGAAGTTCATGGGGTTGAGGAATCGGCCCGCTCCCAAGGTCATATAATCGTTGAGCAGGTAGGAAACCTGGGCGACCTCCAGATTCAAGGTGGTATTGGTCCCCTCCAGTTCCAATTCGATCTCGCCTTCGAAAAAGATGCGGTCGTTGATTTTCCACAACATGAGAGGATTGAATGCGGCGGAGAAGGCCTTGTGCAAATCCTTCCCGTCTTCCTGTTGATCAATGAAATTCGCGGTTCCATATCCGCCGATGAGCATGCTGGTCGTTCCGAAATAGGCCTCCTTCGCCATGGTCTTGGCGATGACGGTTTCCCTTTGGAGATCGTCTATCGCCTCGCGGGTTTCCTGGAGCTGGGTGGCCGCCGAATCCGAATTCTGCTGCAGCGTGGCTTTCAGGTTGTCCACCTCCTCGCGCAGCTTCAGATTATCCTTTTCCATGCCCGCGATTTTACCGTTCTCAACCGTGCCCTTGGGTTCGGCCGCCGCTTGTGCCGGTTTCGCGGCCGCCGCATTCTGGTCCGGGGCGGACTTCTTGGCGGGTTGGTCGGCCGCTTCAGCGATCGTCATGCCCGCCGGCTTCGGAGCCAAGGTCCGGACATACCTTATCAATTGCCGCTTTTGCTCGGGGGTCAGAGCATCCCGGAAGGAGGGCATGGGCGTGTTACCCTCCGTGATCTTCCAGAACAGGGCGCCATTGGTTTCGTTCCACATCTTCGGATCCGACAGGACCCCGGGATGGCGATCCAAGGCCGCTGCGGCGGGACCGTCCCCATCGCCCTTGGGCCCATGGCAGGCGACGCAATTCACCGTGAAGACCTGTTTGCCAGCCACGATCGTTTTCGCATCGGCAGGAAAAGGATCCCGTTTTCGGGAAGCGCTGGCTGGCGCTATCCAGGCTTTGGCACCTTTTTTCACAGGGGTTTGCGCCGATGGATCCGTGCCCATCATGGCGATGGCCACGAAAACAGCGGCCCACTCAAAATAACCGGACCCGGATCTTTTCATAATTTATCCTTTTCAAATCTTGTGTAAGTAAGCCCCAAGGCCACTCCGGGGTTCATCCCCGGCCCTTAAGCAAAGCAATTCACCGGCCAGATAAAGAATGCCGATTCTAGGCGGTTTTCGAGGCAATGGGGATGGAAAAAGATCCCAGGCCATGCCAGAATGGCAAAGGACAAGTCAGTTAGACATGCTTTGTAAATTTCGGCAACCGCGGGAAGCCCATTTCAGCCTCCTACTATATAATAGGGGGAACCGTATTCTCCAGAAGTAGCACCTGGGTTACGGGACGATGAATCGTCCCATACCTAAGGTTCCGGAAAAGATGCTCAGGAAGATCTGGGTGGCGTTCATGGGCACGGTGATGCGGATATCGTTGTCGATGAGATAGACGCCGATGAGCTTTCCGGTTTGATGCCGGGGATCAGTGCGCCGATTTGAGGAAGGCCAGGATCTCACGGCTGTCGTCCGCGGTCAGGTTCGCGCGCACCCGCATATGCATGGACACCACTTCCCATTGGGCGTCGTTATACATATTGGGGGATCGGATATTGTGGCAACGGACGCAATTGTCCGCCCAGAGTTTGGGCCCATTCCCGGCAGGCTCCGCTTCCGCCGCGGCGGTTTTTCCGCTCGTGGTGGAACATCCCATCGCCAGGAAGACCATCGCCGCAAGGGCCAAGGAAGAGAACCCCGTCACCAGCCAGCCATTTTTGTTTTGCATTTTCCTTGCTCCCTTAAAAGCCGGTGATGAATTCGCCCAGGATGACATTCCGGTCTTCCCGATCGCCTTCATGGTGGTAATCGAGTTCGAACGCGCCTTTGACGACCACATTCTGGTAGATCCAATAATCCAGGCCGAAGGCATATCTCCATTCGTCGAAATGTCCGGGCGTATCGCGTCGGCTGAGGTAATCGAAGCGGATGCCCGGTTCCAGGCTCTTGAGGATCCCGTTCTTCATCAGTTCGGGACGATAGGAAAGCGAGGCATAGCCGCCGTTCCGGCTATTGTCGAACGTCACCGGTCCGAACAATAACGTGCCGTCCGGATCGAAGGTCACCCGGTCCACCTTCTGCCAGACCCATTGGCCGCGGATATTGATGAGGCCTTTGATGGCCGGCGATTCCTTGGCGATAGTGACGTCCACGCTCTGCATCAAAGCGTTGATGTCT
Source organism: Fibrobacterota bacterium (assembly GCA_036732085.1). Classification (GTDB taxonomy): domain Bacteria; phylum Fibrobacterota; class Fibrobacteria; order UBA11236; family UBA11236; genus Chersky-265. The sequence goes on from DAINDC010000201.1 coordinate 9,308, forward strand.
TGTCCATCCGGCCCCACTTGCGAGGCCTCCAGGCCATAGCCGATTTCAAAATGGGGGACCGGGATGAAGCCGATCCGCCCGCCGGTCGCGACATGGTTGTTCATGTTTTCCAAATCCTCGAACTCGACGGTGCCGAAGGCGAGGGAGTCCGTCATATTGAGGGTCGGAGGGTTGGCGACGAAAAGGGAGTATTCGAATCGCATCGGCCCCAAGGGAATGCCGCCGCGAAGCTGCATGCCCAGGAGGGATTCGGCGAGCAGCCCGTCGTAGACCGCCAGGGGCTTGTCCGGGAATTTATTGACCCAGCCCATATGCTGGCGTT
>DAINDC010000202.1:0-2241 GCA_036732085.1 Fibrobacterota bacterium
GTCCGCGTGCATGTCGGGAACCGGCAGGATCAATCCGCGGGATCGCGCGCCAGGAGCGGATCGTGGAAGTCGGACTTGCCGCCGGTCTTCTCCAGGAGACGTATCTCGCCGATGACGATATGGTGGGAGATGGCCTTGCACATATCGTAGAGGGTGAGGGCCGCGATGCTGGCGCCGGTGAGGGCTTCCATTTCCACGCCCGTCCGATGGTGGCAGGAGACGCGGCAGTCGATGACGGCATCCCCGTCCCCGTTGAGCTGGATGCGGATCTTGCAATCGTCCAGGGGAAGCGGATGGCAGAGCGGGATGAGTTCGGAGGTCTTCTTGGCCGCCATGATCCCGGCGATGATGGCGGTCTGGAAGACCGGGCCCTTCTTGGCGTGGATGTCGCCGTCATGGAAAAGGGAGGCGACCTCGACGGGCAGTTTGACTATGGCTTGCGCCACGGCCTCGCGGCGGGTGGGGGCTTTGCCGCCCACGTCCACCATGGAGGGCTGGTTGTCCTTGTCGAGATGGGTAAGCATGTTATTCACAAATGTAAATTTTTCGGCCTTTCGAAATGAATGCAGTCGAAATGAATGCAGAGGGGCTGGAGGGTTTGACTGCTGGCTGGTTGGATGGCTGGAAACGGCAAGGGCTCCCTATTAGGAGCCCTTGCAAGATGGGGGAGATGCCGAGGGGCAATCCGGACTCGACTGCCTTACTCGCCTTCCGCTGACCCGGGGAGGGCGCGGAGGGGCGTTTACCGCCTTTGGAGCGTTACCGCATCTCCCTTGAAATTTAAAATCGGCCAAAATCGGAAATGAAACTGAAAACCCCTGAACCAACCCACTGGAATTACCCCTGAATCATAATTTTAGGGTCAAAATCCAGGTTGGCGATCATGCCGGAAAGTGCGTACTTTTGGTGCGCACTCGTTGCGTCGCCAAAGTGGGCCGCCAAAGTCGGTGCGCCCACTGGCCCGGTCCGGAACGATGCGTGAGGGAATATGGCCGCTGCTTTTTTGGATTCGGAAGCGGATCCGGAACCGCCTCGGATTTTCGAGTATCTCGACTATCGGGAATATCTGGATTGTTACTTCGCCTTCCGGAAAAGTCAGGACCGGAATTTTTCCCTGCGGACCTTTTCCAGGTTGCCGGGCCTCGCGCTTTCCAGTTCCAGTTTCATTTCGGCCGTGCTCATGGGGCGAAAAAATCTGAGACAGAACCTGCGCATCCGTTTCGGTCGGGCGATGGATCTCAAGCCGGGCGAGCTGGAATATTTCGAGTTGCTCATCCAATTCAACCAATCGAAATCGACGGAAGAGCGGCACCATTATTTCAGGCTCCTGTCGCGCTTCCACGGATCCAAGGCCCGGGTCCTGCATGAAGGGCAGCATCGGTTCTACGCGCATTGGTATTACGGCGCGGTCTGGAATTATTTCGGGATCCATCCCGATCGGAACAATCCGGCCCTGATCGGCAAGAGCCTCCTTCCGCCGCTCTCCCCGCATCAGGTGGAGGACGCCATCCGGGTGCTTTTGGATTTGAAGCTCATCAAGAAGATGGCCAATGGCTATGCGGTGACGGACCGGCATCTGGCCACGGGCAAGGCCTTCCGGGGATCGACGGCCCGGCAGCATCATCGCGAATATCTCGCGTTGGCCATGGAGAGCATGGAACGCGCGCCCGCCGAGGATCGGCGATTGCATGTCCTCTCCTTTTCCGTTTCGCGTCCCGGGCTCGAACGGATGATGGCGCGCATGGATTCCTTTCGGGCGGAGCTGCGGGAAATCCTCGCGGCGGATACGGGCGAGGATCGCATCTATGCCCTGGCCTTGCAGCTTTTTCCCTGCAGCGTAATGCCGGCCGCCGAACGGGGGATCCGGGAATCCAAGGAAGGCCGTGATCACCGTGAGGGCGATTCATCCATTGGGTTGGACGGGAAAGGCGCGAAGTCGGATACGAAGGCGGATACGAAGTCGGGAACCACGGTGGAATCGGGCAATCCCGAGTTATAAAATTTTACTTGCCGATTTTTTTTGCCACCCTCTAAACTGGTTTCGTGAGCAGGTCAGGGTCCTGCGCTGGGGCGGGTATAATCATGCGGTACCTCTCCAATAAAGTTAAAACCCCCAACGGGAGGCTCGGCGAATAGCCGGGCTCTTCCCATTTGGGGGCGAAATAACCGCGCCCCGCGGTTCAATAACCGCGTCCCGCGGTTCAATAACCGCAACCCGGCGGTTCCGACTCGAAACCACTT
>DAINDC010000202.1:2251-9571 GCA_036732085.1 Fibrobacterota bacterium
ATTGGCAGGCTCATTTCCTTAGCTGGATGGCATACTCGAAACCACTTTCGCATCGCCGGCAAACCTTGACTTTCTTGGGTATTTTTGGAATTATAGTTTCCAGGGAGAGGCCGGCCGTTCCCAAGGTTGAACGATGCGGATCCTGCGGACACAATAGAGTATGCAACGCTATGCCCCTTACCTCGACGGTTTGGCGGGCCAGTCGCGCGCCATGGCGGACTTGGTCGCGGACTGGGTGCGCGTGCCCACGGCGACCTTTGATTTGGACGGCCTCGCAAGGCTGGCGGCCAAGGTCAAGGCGGCTTTCGCGCCGCTGGGCGCTTCGGTCGAAGAACTGGATCTCCTTCCCCAGGCCTCGGTCGATTCCCTGGGGCTCCCGCTGGCGCGGCCGCTGGGCAAGGCCCTGCGCTTCCGCAAGCGGCCGGACGCGCCCCTGCGGATCTTCCTCGGCATCCATATGGACGTGGTCTACGGAGATTCCGGAAATGGAAACCCCGGCGCTTTCTCGGGGAGCGGCGGCTCCGTAACACCTGCGCTACGTATCGAAAAAGGCATCCTGCATGCCTCGGGCGGGGCCGATGCCAAGGGTGGGCTGGTCATCCTCCTCAAGGCGCTGGAAGCCTTCGAGGCCAGCCCCTTCGCCGCCGGCGTCGGCTGGGAGGTGCTCGTCAATCCCGACGAGGAGCTCGGTTCCCCTGGGTCCAAGCCCTTGCTGATCGAGGCCGCGGGCCGCAACCACCTGGGACTTCTGTTCGAGCCCAGCCTGCCGGACGGCAATCTGGTGGGCGCGCGCAAGGGTTCCGGCAATTTCTCCGCGGTGGTGCGCGGCAAGGCGGCGCATGCCGGCCGGGATCCGCATCTGGGCCGCAATGCCATCCATGCCCTGGCGCATCTCATCCTGGAATTGGACGCTTTCGGGAAATCGCATCCGGGCGTCAACGTGAACGTGGGCAAGGTGGAGGGCGGAGGCCCGCTGAACCGCGTGCCCGATCTCGCCATCGGCAGGTTTAACCTGCGCGCCAAGGATCCGGAGGATCAGGCCGCCTCCGAGGCCTTCCTGCGCGGGCTCGCGGAGGAATTCGGGCGCCGCCACGGCGTAACGTTGGAAATAAGCGGCGACTTTTCCTCTCCGCCCAAGCCTTTGACCGAGGCTTATCGGGCCGTCCTGGAAACGGTGCGCGGCTGCGGGCGTAAGCTGGGCCTGGACTTGCGGTGGGAGGCGAGCGGCGGCGTATCGGACGGCAATAAACTGGCCGCGGCGGGCCTGCCCAACGTGGATACCTTGGGCGCGGTGGGAGGCAATATCCACAGCCCGGAGGAATTCCTGATCCTCGACAGCCTGGTGGAGCGTTCCCGGCTGACGGCCCTGCTCCTCATGGAATTGGGTTCGGGTGAATCCCCGCTTCGGGCGGCCTTGGGCAATGGCGATGCAAACGGCAATCAAGCAGCGAAAGGAAACTAGAACATGGGCGAGCTGGCGGCGAAAGCCTTGGCCAAGGACGCGAGGGTAACGGAGGCGAAACGTCTCCTACGCGAGGCATTGGCCGAACATCAGAAGGCGCTCACCGGAATCCGTCCGCCTGATCCGGCGCTGCGGAAAAGCTATGCGGAAACCCTGGCGCGTTTCTCCGCCTTGCGCGGCGCGGCCCTGTATTATCCGTACCTGGGAAGCGGCCTGGGGCGCGGCCCCTTGGTGGAGCTCGAGGACGGCAGCGTCAAATACGATTTCATCACCGGCATCGGCGTGCATTATATGGGACACAACCATCCGCTCCTCCTGGACGCGGGCGTGGACGCGGCCCTGGAGAATACCGTGATGCAGGGTAACCTGCAGCAGAACGCCGGCAGCGAGGCCCTGCTCGGCCAGCTCATGGAGGCGGCCAACCGCAAGGGCGCGAAATTCGCGCATGGATTCCTGACGAGCAGCGGCGCCATGGCCAACGAGAACGCGCTCAAGATCCTGTTCCAGAAGCGCTACCCGGCCAACCGGGTGCTCGCCTTCGAGCATTGCTTCGCGGGCAGGACCCTGGCCCTCTCCCAGGTGACCGACAAGCCCGCCTACCGGCAAGGCCTGCCGGAGACCTTGGCCGTCGATTACGTGCCCTTCTATAATCCGGCCCGCCCTTCCGAAAGCATCGCGGAGGCGGTCGCGGCCGTGAAGTCGCATATCCTGCGCCATCCCGGCGCGCATGCCTGCATGATCTTCGAGCTCATCCAGGGCGAGGGGGCGGGGTATCTTCCCGGTGACCCCGCCTTCTTCCGCATCCTCATGCAGATCCTCAAGGCGGCGGGCGTGGCCGTGTTCGTGGACGAGATCCAGACCTTCGGGCGCACTTCGGAATATTTCGCCTTCCAGCATTTCGGGCTCGACGAGTTCGTGGACGCCGTGACCTTGGGCAAGCTCAGCCAGGCCTGCGCGACCTTGGTGCGCGCCGAGTTCAAGCCCAAGCCCGGCTTGGTCAGCCAGACCTTCACCGCTTCCTCCGTATCCGTACACGCCGCGCGCGCCATCCTCCGGCATATGCAGGACGGGGGCTTGCTGGGCGCGGAAGGCAAGATCATGCGCCTCTCCCGCAGGTTCACGGACAAGCTCAAAGATCTGTCCCGGCGGCATCCCGATTTGGCTGCGGGCCCTTACGGCCTGGGAGGCATGATCGCTTTTACCCCATTGGGCGGAGCGGCCGACAAGGTCACGCTCTTCCTGCGCAAGCTCTTCGATGCCGGCGTTATCGGCTTCATCGCCGGGGACAAGCCGGCGCGCGCGCGTTTCCTGTTGCCGGTGGGTTCGACCGAGGAGTCCGATATCGACGCCGCCTTCCCGATCCTGGAACAGGTGTTGTTGGAGACGGCGGAGGAGACATCGAAGGAATCCTGGAAGGCGGGAGCCGCGACGGCCAAGCCCGTCCCAGCCGCCGACACCGTGGGCGGGGCGGCCAAGACCGCCACCGGGGCCGCCACCGGATCCGTGAAGAAAGGCAAAGGGTAGTCCATGGGCGCGGTGGTCATCCGTCCGGTCCAACCCGACGATCTGGATGCGCTCATGAAGCTGTCGGCGCAGACCAGTTTCGGCCTGACCACCTTGCCCCATGATCGGGATCTGCTGCGCGGCCGTATCGCGGAGTCCCAGCGCGGGTTCTCGCGGATGGCGGACAAGCCGGGCGGCGAGACCTACCTGTTCGTGATGGAGGATGTGGAGCGCGGCGAGGTGGCGGGCACGGCCGGCATCGTCTCCAAGGTCGGAGGCTTCGAGCCCTTCTGGGCGTATCGGGTGGAGTCCGCCGTCTACGCTTCCGAGACGCTCAAGGTGCGCAAGGAAATCCGCGCGCTGCATCTGGTGCGCGAGCATAACGGGCCGTCCGAGATCGGCAGCCTGTTCCTGGCGCCCAACCACCGCAAGGGCTTCAACGGGCGCCTGCTTTCCCTGAGCCGCTTCCTCTTCATCGCCGACCATCGCAAGTTCTTCGATCCCGTGGTCCTGGCCGAGATGCGCGGCGTCATCGACGAGAAGGGCGGATCCGTTTTCTGGGACGCGCTGGGCCGCCATTTCTTCGAGATCGATTTCCCCAAGGCCGATGCCCTGGTGATGATGGACAAGAAGTTCATCGCTGATCTCATGCCCAAGCATCCCATCTACATCCCGCTGCTGCCCAAGGTGGCCCAGGACGTGATCGGGCGGGTGCATTCGGAAACCGTGCCGGCGATCAAGCTCTTGGAAAGCGAGGGCTTCGCCTTCTCGGGCATGGTGGATATTTTCGAGGGCGGGCCGATCCTCAGCTGCGCCACCGACGAGATCCGCACCGTGAAGGAAAGCCGCACCTCCGAGGTCTATCGTATCGCCGTCAAGCCCATCGATTCGGATCCCTTCCTCATCTCCAATACCTATGCGCATGGGTTCCGCGCCACGGCCGCGCCCCTGGTCATCGTGCCGGGCAAGGGCATCGAGATCATGCGGGAGACGGCGGCGGCGCTCGATCTCAAGAAAGGCGATCCCGTGCGCATCGCGCCCCTGCGGGCCGTAACCGCGAACCTGGAGGCCCTGAGATGACAGGGATGTCCGCGATGGAAGAGATGAAAGTGAAGGGTTTGCGATGAAGGGGATGGAAGAGATGGAAGTGAAGGGTGTGCGATGAGGGGCCGCGGGAACTTCGTGGCCGGGGCATGGCGCGAAGCCACCGGTCCCGGATTTGTCTCCATCGATCCGGCTACGGGCGAAAAAGCCTGGTCGGGACGGGAAGCCACGGCCGCGGAAGTGGACGATGCCGTCCGGGCGGCGCGGGCGGCGTTTCCAGCGTGGAGCCGGATGGGCCTGGAGGAACGCGCAGGTTACCTGAAGGGTTTCGCCGTGAAACTCAAGGAGAACCGGGCAGCCTTGGCCGAAACCATCTCCATAGAGACGGGCAAGCCCCGATGGGAATCCCTGCAGGAAGTGGACACCATGGTCGGCAAGGTGGCAAATTCCCTGGAAGCCCATGCGGAGCGTTGCGCCGAGGCCGTTTCCGCGCAAGCCGGATTCACGGCGGTGACGCGCTACCGGCCGCACGGGACCGTGGCCGTGCTCGGGCCGTTCAACCTGCCGGGGCACCTGCCCCATAGCCATATCGTGCCCGCCCTGCTCGCCGGCAATACCGTGGTCTACAAGCCCAGCGAGATGACCCCCGGGACCGGCGAGGCGACGACGGCCCTGTGGGAGGCCGCGGGCCTGCCCCCCGGCGTCCTCAACCTGGCGCAGGGGGGACGTAACACCGGGGTTTCCCTGGCCTCCCATCCCGGCCTGGAGGGGCTCTTCTTCACCGGCAGCCTCGCGGGCGGAGTCGCCCTGTCCCGCGCCTTCGCGGACAAGCCCGGCCGCATCCTGGCCCTGGAATTGGGCGGGAACAATCCCCTGGTCATCTGGGACTGCGAGGATGCGGCAGCCGCGGCCTTGCTCACGGCCCAGTCCGCCTATATCACCTCCGGACAGCGCTGCACCTGCGCCCGGCGGCTCATCCTCCCCCAAGGGAAGGAAGGGGACCGGCATCTGGAAGCCCTCCAGGCCCTGCTGCCGCGGCTGCGGATGGGTCCATATACGGAAAATCCCGAACCCTTCCTGGGACCCGTGATCTCCGTCGCGGCCGCGGATAGACTCATGGAAGCCCAGAGGAACCTGGAGAAACTGGGCGGCAAGATCCTCGCGCCCATGCGCCGCGTCGCTCCCGCCTTCCTTTCACCCGGTATCGTGGAGATGACGGGGGCGTCCTCGCGTCCGGACGAGGAATACTTCGGGCCGTTGTTGCAGGTCATCCGCGTGCCGGATTTCGACGCGGCTTTGGAGGAGGCCAACCGCACCCGCTTCGGGCTCGCGGCCGGACTGCTCAGCGATCGCAGGGAATTGTGGGACGATTTCCAGGGCCGGATCCGCGCGGGCGTGGTCAATTGGAACCGCCAGACCACGGGCGCGAGCGGCAAGCTGCCCTTCGGCGGGATCGGGGATAGCGGTAACCATCGGCCCAGCGCCTACCATGCGGCCGACTATTGCGCCTATCCCATGGCCTCGCTGGAAGCGCATAAGGCCCAGGCGCCGGACGCCGCGCACTGGCCTTTGGGCATCGAACCGCCTAACGCTCCGCCCTCTTGAGCCCCATGGAAGCAAGGCCATGAGTCCTATGCAAGGGAGAGGAAAAAAGGGGGCAGCCTGCGAAGTGAACTTCGACGGCCTGGTGGGTCCCACGCATAACTATGCGGGCCTTTCCCACGGCAATGTCGCCTCGCAAGCCAACCGCAGCAAGCCCGCCAATCCCCGGCAGGCCGCGCTCCAGGGCCTGGAGAAGATGCGCCTGGTGGCCGCGCGGGGGATAGCGCAGGCCGTGCTTCCGCCGCAGATCCGCCCCGACTTGGATTGGCTGCGCCGCCTGGGTTTCACCGGCAAGGATCACGAACTCCTGGCCAAGGCGGGCCAAACCGATCCGATCCTGTTGGCGGCCTGCTGGAGCGCCTCCGCCATGTGGACGGCCAATGCCGCCACGGTCTCGCCTTCCTGCGATAGCGCCGACGGCAAGGCGCATGTCACGCCCGCCAACCTGGCCAGCCAAATCCACCGCAGCGTGGAGCCGCCGCATACCGCGGCCCTGCTCCGGCAAGTCTTCCCGGGCGGGCGCTTTGTGCACCATGATCCTTTGCCCGCCGGCCGCCACTTCGGCGACGAAGGCGCGGCCAACCATATCCGCCTGGCTCGGGACCATGGCGAACGGGGTCTCCAGGTCTTCGTATACGGTTACTCGGCCACGGCGGTGGGCGCCCCGGTAACCCGCAAGTTTCTCCCCCGGCAATCCCTGGAGGCCTCGCAGGCCGTGGTCCGCCTGCATGCGCTTCCCGCGGAGGGAACCGTATTCGCCGCCCAGGCCCCGGCCGCCATCGACGCCGGCGTCTTCCACAATGACGTCATCTCCGTGGGCAATGCCGACGTCCTCTTCTGCCATGAGGCCGCCTTCCGGGATCGCGCCCACGTGCTCAAGGAAATCCGGCGCAAGTTCGCATCACTGGCTCCGGCCACGTCCCAGGGCGGGGGCGAGCTCAAGGTCATCGAGGTTCAGGCCCGGGAAGTCCCGCTTTCCCTGGCGGTATCCACCTATCTGTTCAACTCCCAGATCCTGAGCCTTCCCGGTGGAGGCATGCTGCTTCTGGCCGCGGAGGAATGCCGGCGGGATCCGCGCACCCGGAAATTCCTGGCCGCCTTGCCGGACCGGGGCCTGGGTATCACGGAAGTGGCCTATGCGGATTTGCGCCAGAGCATGCGCAATGGCGGCGGACCCGCTTGCTTGCGCCTGCGCGCGGTCCTGACCCCGGAGGAATGGGCCGATGTGCCGGCCGGGGTGAAGTTCGGCGAGACCCTGTACCTGCGCCTGCGCGCCTGGGTGGAGAAGCATTACCGCGATCACTTGGTGCCGGCGGACCTGGTCGATCCGCAGTTGCTCAAGGAGAGCCGCGCCGCCTCCAAGGACTTGGCTGGGATTCTTCGGCTGGGGCCTTTTTGACCTCCGGCTGGGGCCTTTTTGAAATAGGGGCTTCGTTTTGAAATAGGGGCTTCGCTAGGGCTTGGGCCCGCAGGGATGCGGCTCCGAACGCCCTGCCGCGGGACCCGGCCGCTCAAAGTGAGCGGTTCGCCGCCCCGCTTCGCTTTACTCCGGCTAGCCCGCCTTGCGGTCGGTGCTTTCGAAAATCCGGTCCGCGGACTTGGCATTGAAGCCCTGGAAGAGCCTGCCATCCGGGAGCGGATAGCGGCGCGCGAACTCATAGTAACATCCCGGTATCGTATGTTTCCCGTTACGGAAGGGCGTTTCCACC
>DAINDC010000203.1:0-9544 GCA_036732085.1 Fibrobacterota bacterium
GCGCAGTGCATGCGCCTCGCGCCCGCGGAAGCGCCCGCCCGTCCCTGACCGCCGGAGGCGGCCGCCTCCTTAGACCAAACTAAACCGAACCGCCCATCAGCCTGCCGAAGCCGAAGGTGACGGCCGCCGCCGCCATCCCGAAGCCCACCTGGCGCAATCCCGAGACCCAGACATTGCGGCCCGTGAACAAGGTGACGGCGGCGCCCAGGAGGAACAGCCCGGCGGCGCTGGTGGCAATCGCTCCGGCGATGGCCGTGGCGCCGGAAAGGAAAAGGAACGGCGACAACGGCACGGCCGCGCCCAAGGCGAACAGCAGGAAGGAGGCGGCGGCGGCGGTCCAGGCGGATCCTCCCAGATTGTCGGGATCGATGCCGAGTTCTTCCCGCGCCATGGTTTCCACGGCCGTATCCTTTCGGCGCATCACCTGCTCCGCCATCCGCCGTGCCTCCTTTTCCTCTATGCCCCGCGCCTGGTAGATGAGGGCGAGCTCCTCCGCCTCCTCCTGCGGCATGGCTTCCACCTCCTGCCTTTCCAGATCGATCTGCTTCGCATAGGACTCGCGCGCGCTTTGCACCGACAGCCATTCGCCCAAGGCCATGGAGCAGGCGCCGGCCGATAATCCAGCCCAACCCGCCACCAGGATGCCGTGGCCGGAGGCATGCGCGCCCGCCACGCCCATCACCAGGCTCAGGTTGGACACCAAGCCGTCATTAGCCCCGAGCACGGCGGCCCGCAAGGCATTGCCCCCGCTCAGTCGATGGCGGCCCTCCAGTCGGGCGAGGTCGCCGCCTTCGATGCCATGGCCGGAGGCCGCCCGGGTGATTTCCGTGAGCAGCTGCATATGCGATCGCTCTTCGCGGCGCATGCCTTCCGCTTCCGGCTGCCCGCGGTATTTCCCGATATCGGTCCGCTCGAGTCCGGCCAGGGTGGGCAGGATCAAGCCCACTCCGAAGGCCTTGGCCAGGCGAATGAAAAGCCGGGTGCGGAAGGAGGGGCGGAAAGGAGGCAAGTTTGCTCCGGCCTGCTTCGCCAATCTTTCCCAGGCGAGCGCATGCTGGCGTTCCGCGCGCGCCAGCTTCCGGTAGATCTCGGCCAGGCGTGGATCTTTTTCCAATTCCGACAAGGCTTGGTAAAGTGCGGAACTGTTCAGCTCCGATTCCAGGTTGGCCAAATAGCGCTGTGAGTCCGGAATGGGCATCTTAGAGAGGATATATAATCCCCAGGCCCGGGGGAAAAGCCTTTCCAACCCATCCCAAGGCCGGCCGGATGACCCGGCGAGCGCGCCTTCGAACTGCTATACGATCGGTGCATACCTGGTATACAACTTGACCCATTAATAGGCGTTCGAGGTTATTGCCTTGGGATTTTTTCCTTACTTCAATTTTCGCCTCATGGGTTTTCAAAAAAGCCTGAACGACTTTGGATGGGTGCGCGGAGTGATGATCCGTCACGACGTATAGCTCCCGTGGCGTGGACGCCACGATGGGACGCTCCCCTTCAATTCCGTATGGAGGAGCCAATTATCGATGGTCAGGGGCAGTGGCGCCGCTATGGTGTGGGTTTTACCGGATCAAATTGATTGGAGTGGATTGGATCCAAGGATGGTAAAAACGATGAAATTTACTTATGCTCTAAAACAAGCGAATCGTACGCCGTATCAACGCTCCTGACTTGCGGCCTGCAGCCTTGATTTGGAGCCGTCGAACAAAAGGGGTTGAAAATATTTTGAGACTCCAAAAGCTTTACGGAATATCCGCCCAGGGTTTCGGCATTTTCCTTTCACTCGCGCAATTCGCATGCGTGTTCGATTCCGGAAACGGCGCCCCTCCGCTCAATCAATGGGAAATCAAACCCGGATTATACCGCGGGAATTACGCCGTCGCCGCGAAAAACCCTGGTTTGGAATCCGAGTTGATTTTGGACTCAGCCGGCAGTTTCCGGTTCACCATGATTCAGGGCGGCTCTCCTTATTATGTCGCCAAGGGGCAATGGTCGGCGGACCGGGTAGCCATGATTTGGAAAAGTTTTGTGGCGGTGACATCACATAGCGGGATCGATTTTGGTTCGTGGCAATCCTTTGCGCCCGACACTTCGCAGTTTCGACTCGCTTCGGATACTTCATTCGAACGTCAGGAAATCGTATTCGACAGCGTGGAAGGCGAAAAGATTCGATGGGTTCCGTATCGAAAACAGCATCCGCTCCCCGCGCCTGCGACCGGAAAATTTGAATATGTGGAAAAGTACCGAGATTCGATGGATACCACCCGTTTGATCAATGGAATCACCTTCATGGAGTTCCAGGCCGGGGGGAAATATCGGGACGGCAGCCTTGTGAACGGGGACACCGTGGTGGAATTCCAATCCGGCAGTTGGAAACAAACCGGAACCTTTGTCATTACGATGCAAAATCGATTTCGCAATTATAACGACTCCTTGCATGCATTCGGTCCCTGGCAAGACGAACCCGCTGATTACGAATATGTTTTTCGGATTCAAGCAGTCACTCCCGACTCCTTCCAATCGTGGCAAACTTTGGAAGTCACCCATCAGGGCGTCGCCTATTGGGCTCGTTTCCATCGGGTTCCGAACCCTTGAATTCAGCCCCGGGTTGCCACCATCTACCTGTAGGCTGAATTTGCCCAATTTTCGCTCTCAAGCTGAATAGTGTTTAGCATTACCCAATAATTGATTACGCGGTATTCACTTTTCACCTCAGGTGATGCCTAGAAGATTGGACATTTCCCTTTCAATCTTTTTCTCACTCAAAATCACCGAAATTCTTGAATTAATTGGATTAAAAAATATCGGCATAGGATTCGCTTTGTAGGCAAGGGAAAGTCGGCGGAACTCCTTTTGGAAGGCTGCCGACAAAGACATCACCGATTAGGACAGAGGGGGATCGTACGGCGAAAGCCGAATGATCATGTTTTAAAAGTGATGTTTTTGACGATATTCTTCCAACTTCTCAACCGAAGTTTTTCCCTTGAAGCCACGAGGTGGGATTCAACTTCGAGCTTGAGTTTTATTGATTCGGTTGTTATTTCTCAACCCAATATTGGCTGGATTTAATCGGGTGAATTCCGGTGGTCCCGAATTCGCCTCTGTTTCGCCGGCGGTATCACCGCCCTGCTTCAGGAGAAAGGTCCTCGATGATGAACAGTAAGATCGGTATTCTCGTAACCGCACTTTGCGGAGCGGCAGCAATCGCACCCGCTCACGCTGAATTGGTGAGGAATGCAACGGTTGTAGGGGCCAATTTCGATTTGGGACAAGTCGTACGCGGGTACGTGTCCAACACAGCGAATAACAATGGAACCTTGAATGGACAGGTGTTGACCCGGACAGGCGTCTATGTGACGGAGTCTGGAACCTACAATCAGCGGCTAGCCATTCACTTGACCATGGGCGGACTGTTCTGGTACCCATTGACGGAAGGCACCTCATTCGCCACCCGCCTCATCCATTTCGGCCCGGGTATCGGCCAGGCCCAAGGTGAATTCAGTTTCGGGAATGTGGAAGACCCCGCAGCCAAACTGCAATTCGGCTTGTTCCCCATGAAGTACAATTCCGACGCCAAGGATTTAGGCGAATACCTCTATCGCAGTGGGACCTATCCGGGATATATCCAAACCGGCGGATGGTCTTTTGTCGACGCCGCGGCCTACATGGCTGAGGGTGTCCGACTCAATGTTTCCACCTTCGGGGGAAAGCTTCAGCATGATGTGACTCTGTTCATGGAACGCGATATCGAGCCGAACGGCGATTTGACTCCTGGCTACATTATCACGGCCAAACCGTCCAAAGCTTTCGAAATAAGCGCCGGAGGCGTTTGGGCGCATGGTATTCAATTGCGGGCCGACACGGTGATATCTCCGAATATTAGCGGTAACGCCTATAACAAAATGGGCGGGGTTCCTTTGCTGGTATCCGGATTGTCCTATGATTCCTTGAAAGCCTTGGGTCAGGTTGGCTATTACACCTTCAAAGGATTTAAGGTCATGACGCGCGCGTCCATCGATTTCGGGGCCTTGATGGGCGCCGACGCGATTCAGCCGGACGATTTCAAACTCTATGCGGAAGCAGCCATTCTTGGGGTTAAAGACTATGCCTACTACTACAACAAGTTGTCTGAGCGGATGCCGATCATGATGGGTTTGAATATCCCTACATTCAAACTTTTGGACAGGCTTTCCGTTGAAGCCGAATACCGCAAGTCCCGGTTCCCGGACGATATCCACAGCACCTTGCAATCCGCCTTGCCCGTGCCGGTAGATAATCCCCAAGACTATCCGGATTCCTCAACCTATACCAAGGATGATATCCATTGGTCAATCTATGCACGACGGAAGCTCCGTGATGGGATTTCGCTCTGCGGCCAAATCGCCAGCGATCATTTCCGTCCCTTTGATAACCAAGCCGCGCCCTCTTATTTATCGGCCACCAATCGGACCGGCCAATGGTATTACTTGCTTCGGCTGGAAATCGGGATTTAAGGGAGCCCGAAAATGAAAATCATTCGAATTCAAAAAAGACGGATAGTGCTTGGGGTGATAGGGGCGGTAGTCCTTGCCCCGATGTCGCTCCGCGCCGAGTTGGAAAGGCTTCCCAGGCAAATCGGAGCCTCCATCGATGTCGGACAGGTCGAAAAGGGCGTCGACGCGGTGAATACCCAGGCTGAAGGTACCGTCATCAGCCGCACGGGCGTATACGTCACCTACGCGGGTAGTTATGATCATAAACTGAATATTGGTTTAACCGTCGGCGGATTATTTTGGTACCCGTTCGTCGTAAAGGCAACGCAAACCTATGAGCGGCTCATTCATTTCGGTCCCGGCGTAGGTCAGGCGCAGGCCACCTACATTTTCGGGGATCCCACCAATCAGGATGCCGCAAAGCTCCAATTCGGCTATTTCCCCATGAAGTACAACCCCGATTCCAAGAATCTGGGCGAATACCTGTATCGGAGCGGAACCTACCCCGGTTATGTTTGGAATGGAGGGTGGTCCTATCTCGACGCCTCGAGTTATATGGCGCAAGGCGCTCGGCTGACTTTGCCGACGGCCAGTAATAGGGTGGTCCATGATGTCACCTTATTCGTGGAACGGGATATTGAACCGACTGGGGATTTATCGCCCGGCTACCAAATTACCGTGCGACCGACATCCTTCTTAGAATTCGGCGGTGGCGCCGTTTGGGCGCACGCTTTGTCTTTCAGCTCGGATAAACTGACTCCCAAACCCACCGATCCCCTCTTACGCGGAACCTATTATGACAAGCGGACCAAGCGCCCCTTATTGAGCAGTGACAACCTGGATACCATTCCGGCAGGTGAGCTGGGTTCGTATACATTCAAAGGTTTTAAAACCATGGCTCGATTTTCCGTGAACTTCGGGTCCTTAATGGACTTAGACCTTCAAAAAGCCGGTGACTTTAAGCTTTATGGGGAGTGGGCGTTTTTGGGCGTTCAAAACCAGCCATTCTACTATGACCATCCCTTTGAGCGGATGCCCATCATGGGTGGCGTTTCCATCCCAACCTTCAGACTCCTGGATCAGCTTTCCCTTGAAGTCGAGTATCATAAATCCAGGTTCAAAAACACGGTAGGATCGGTTTTTGACGCTGAAATCCCGGTTCCTTTAGAAATTAGTGAAAACTACCTGGCTTATACGGATTCCGCCTTAGCGGTGGATAAGAAGTCAACCAAAGATGATTGGCATTGGTCCCTTTATGCCCGGCGTCGCATTACGGAAGGGATGAACCTTTGTGCCCAAATTGCCAGCGATAATAGCCGGCAAATTGACGGCGAAGCTAAGCCGAGTCCTACCCCGACCACCTTGAATACTAAAGATTGGTATTACGTTGTTCGCTTTGAATTCGGCATTTTTTAACCCAAATCCCTTATTTTCGGTAAGCGGGGAAATGCCAAGCGGACTACTATTAGGGGAAAGAATTTAAATCTTGGGTGTCAGTGTACAATTGAGGGGGATACATGATTTTGGGAAAATTTAAAAAGAACGCGGTCCTTGGAATAGGCGCCCTCTTGTTCGGGGCCGTTGGAATCGCCTACTCCCAGCCAGCTCCGATTAAAACCAATATTAAAAAGGTTTTGTTATACGATTATGCCGTTTCCGGCGGCCATGGAACAAGCCGTACTGCACTCAGAAACTCGATGCAAAAACTGGCCGCGAAATACGGCTTCACGTTAACCATGACCGATAAACCGAGCGATATTACCGCTGCGAACTTGACCGGTGTGCAGGTGCTTGTCACAAGCAATGGCGACGGGGACGTGTTTACGAGTCAGGCTGCGAAAACTGCGGTTGAAAACTTCATCGAAAAGGACGGTCATGGACTATTGATGGTTCATGCTTCCGGCGCATTTATTCCTTGCCCCACCAATGGACAGGAAAATCTTTCGGATGCCGGTTGCTTGTTCCTTGCTCGCGCAGCGGTTCGCCAATACTTCAACCACATTGCCGACGGTTCGGATGCCTCGATTTATGTAGACTCCACCGCAAAGGGCCAAGTTCCCCGTCTCGCGAACGCCGGTACACCTGCCGCCACCATTGATCATGGAATCAAGAACGATGAAACCAAAGGGATTTTCTATCCCGGTTTCCCGCATTCCATGGCGCATATGAAGGATGAATGGTATAGTTTCCGCGCCTCCGCGCGTTTGTTGAACACGGATCAAACCTTCAATGGCGTCAAAGAAGGCCCGGTCAACGTTCTGCTCTCAGGAGATGAAGCACTGTTCACCTCCTCCACGAAAATGGGCGATCACCCCCTTGCCTGGACGCGTAAAATGGGCAACGGATTGGTCGCGTTCAATTCCATTGGACATGATGCGACGGCGGGCCAGGTCATTTTTGAACAGCAGGATAGCGTTATCCAGCGCTTCCACTGGCAGTTGATGCGTTATATGGCGAAGGATTTTGTGGGTTGCATGGACAAAACTTCTTCGACATACAACCCGGAGGCGACTGTTACCACGTTAACCCCTAACGATAACGCAGCTCCCTGCGCTCCGACGAAAACGTTCAATCTTACGACGGAGCGGGCCGGGTCGCCGCAGAACTTCGGTATTACCAATTCCCCTGGGGCGCTTTCTATTAAGCTGAATGAAACGGGATTCCATAAAATCTCGGTCATGGACGTTAAAGGCCATCAAGTCTATTCCGCCGAAAAGGTTATCGGACCGGGGAATGTGGATGTCTCCAATTTAAAAGAAGGCACCTTCTTCGTACGCGTTTCCAGCGCCAAGCACAGCGAAGTCAAGCGGGTTAATCTTTTTTAATCCTAATTTAGAATCGATAGAATTATTAAACGGCCCGATGAAAATCGGGCCGTTTTTTGTGGTACGCCCGGCACGGGCGACACCTTGAGGGTGCAAGTCCCTCGGAATGTTGGTATTACGACAAGCTTTCCGAGCGCATGCCAATCATGTTCGGCATCAACATCCCCACTTTCAGGCTCCTGAACATGCTTTCCCTCGAATTGGAATATCACAAGTCCCGCTTCCCCAACACAGTCCTGAGCGCCTTCGACAACCAGTTGGCCATCCCGGTGCCGCCATCCTCCGGCTGGAGGGTCTATGACCCTTCCAGTCCTACCTACGAGGAATTCACCAAGGACGACTGGCACTGGTCCCTTTACGCCCGCCGCGATATCTATGACGGCATCCGCGTCCATGCTCAGGTCGCCAGCGATCATATGCGGCATATCGATCCGGAGGTCAAGTCCCTGGGCGAACCCACCACGGTCAAGCCCAGTGATTGGTACTACGTGCTGCGCCTCCTGGCCTTGGCCTGCCTCGCGACGGCCGGGCAGGTTTCCGCGCAGGCAACCGCATACAAAGGCAATATCAAAAAGATTGTGCTCTTCGATTATTCCGCCACGGGGGGCAATGTCGAAAGCTGGGCCTTCATCCGTGCCTGCTATACCCGACTCCAGACCCTCTATGGTTTTCAACCTGGTCATGTTCGGGCAACATCAACAGGCTCAGCTTATTGCTTCCGTGCAGCAGTATTGGACCCGCGCGCCCGACGGGACAAAGGGCGCGGTCTATACGGACACCATGGGCCTCAACCGCGCCGAAACCAAGAACATCATGAATGGCATCGCGCCGCGCCAGACCTTCACGGACGAATGGAATTCCTTACATGCCTCGGCCCGGCTGACGCTGACGCCCGGCGTCATAGTGCTCCTGAGCGCGGACGAGAAGACCTTCAGGCCTTCTGACGCCATGCCCAACGGCGGCTCCATGCAGGCCATGCCCTGGAATATGAACCGCTACCTGGGCCACGACTTCGCGGGCTGCATGGATTCAACCTATGAAGAATACAATCCGGACGCCACCGTGGCCAAGATCAATACGGCTGATGCCAATCCCTGCATCACCAAGATTCCGACTTCGGACGTCCGGCTGGATAGCCGGCCGGTTCCCTATGCGGCGGTGCCCCAAATCCAGCGCGGCGGGCTGTCCTTTATCCTGCCGGTTACCGGTAACGGGCGGCATACGGTGTGCCTGCTCAATACCCGCGGGCAGGAAGTCTATTCCACCCATCCCATCGGTCCCACGCAGTTGGAAGTACCTATCGCCAAACTGGGAATCTACTACGCGGAGATCACCCGCATGGGAACGGGAAGCAAATCCGGATCCTCCCTGAAGCCGGAAGTACGGAAGATCGATTTGATCCGTTAGGAGGATCGATCTGAGAATTTGACTTCCTAGAGAATTCGGCTCGGACCACAACTTGCATATGCCCGCGATTTGATGGGTAACCGGACCACCTGGCAAGCGAACGGTGTGGCGAATTCTTCGATCTACAACGACCCGAACCAATTGACCACCAGGCTGCGGGCGGAAAGATGCGCTTCTTCTGGAGCCTGGACGAGGCCAGTACGGTCAGCGTGCACGGCGCCGCGGCGCATCACCTACGACTATAACGGGAATATGACGGCGGATGGAACCCGGACCTTTGAATGGGACGCGGACAACCGGCTTACCGCGATCAATGTTGGGGTTTTAGAAGCGGGTTCATCTATGATGGCTTGTCCCCTGGGGTGAGGATAGTGGAGAAGAACGGCGCTTCGGTGACAAGGGATAAACGGTTGCTTTGGGTAGGGAACGCAATTGATAAGGAAATGACGGATAATACCGGAGCTAAAGGATGCCTGCTCTTCGGAGTAGAATTATTTATCGACTTCTATTTTGAAAATGATGAGTCGGAATAGACGGACTACCGCTGACCAATAGGCCCCTGCATCTGCGTGAGCGCTTTGGCGGTGGATGGCAGTTTGGAAAGGTCCGGCGACTTAACCCCAAATTCAAATTGGACTGCGGAATCTTGGGTGGTGCCGATGGAATGCGTAAACTCGGATTGAGTCAATCCGAGTTTTCTGCGATGGAAACCATTTTCCAGGCCTAACCGGCGGGGTGCCGTGGCCTGGAAAACGCGGAGAGGCGTGGTGGGTAAGGATCCTAAAAATTAGGGCTTGCTGAATAGTATTTTCGCTCAATATTGACAGCGGTTTTGTTGTG
>DAINDC010000204.1:0-9544 GCA_036732085.1 Fibrobacterota bacterium
GTTCTATATGATAGCGGGCGATTACGGCGTCGACTTCCAAAAGATCTACGGCGCCATGACCCATAAATATCCGCGCCTGGCGGATTTCCCCAAGCCGGGATTCGCTTCGGGCCCCTGCCTGTTCAAGGATACCATGCAGCTCTCGGCCTTCACGAACAACAAGTTCTTCCTGGGGCATGGCGCCATGCTCATCAACGAGGGGCTGCCGAATTTTTTGGTGGAGCAGGTGAAAAAGAAAATGGGTCTCAAGGGCAAGACCGCCGGCATCCTGGGCATGGCCTTCAAGGCCAATAGCGACGACAAGCGCGAATCCCTGTCCTATAAGCTGCGCAAGGTCCTGGAGATGGAGGCCCGCAGCGTGCTCTGCTCCGACTTCTTCATCGGCGAGGACGGGTTCATCGGGGAGGAAGAATTGATCGAGAAGAGCGACGTGATTTTCATCGGCGCGCCCCATACCAAATACCGCGGATTGGATTTCCGGGGCAAGCCCGTGGTGGATGTCTGGGATTTCCTTCCGTATCCGACCTTGCTGCGGGGCGAAGAGTTCCCGTTTGGGAGCGCGGCATGAAGGCCCTGGTCACCGGCGCCAAAGGCTTCATCGCCGGGTACCTGATCGAGGATCTGCTGGAAGCCGGCTGGGACGTGGTCGGAATCGACAACGGATCCAAATACGGTGAAGTCGAAAAGAGCTACGACGCGCATCCCCGCTACCGATACGTCCGGGGTGACGCCAAGGATACGGTCCTGATGAAGGACCTGCTCAAGGATTGCGATCACCTGGTGGCGGCCGCGGCCATGATCGGCGGCATCTCCTATTTCCACGCCTATGCCTACGATCTTCTGGCCGAGAACGAGCGCATCACGGCGGCGACCTTCGATGCGGCCATCTGGGCCCATAAGCAGGCCAGGCTCAAGAAGATCACCGTGCTTTCCTCCTCCATGGTTTTCGAGAATGCCAGCCGGTTCCCGACCCCGGAAGGCCATCAGCAGGAATGCCCGCCGCCCTTCTCCACCTATGGCTTCCAGAAACTGTCCACCGAGTACTTCGCGCTGGGCGCATGGCAACAGTACCAATTGCCTTATACCATTCTCCGCCCGTTCAACTGCGTGGGCACCGGGGAGAAGCGGGCCTTGGGCGGCGCCGTGGTCAAGTCCGGCAACGTTTCCTTGGCCATGACCCATGTGGTTCCCGATCTGGTGCAGAAGATCCTCAAGGGCCAGGATCCGCTCCGCATCCTGGGCAGCGGCGATCAGGTCCGGCATTACACTTACGGCGGCGATCTCGCCCGCGGCATCCGCATCTCCATGGAGAGCGAAGCCGCACGCAATGACGATTTCAATCTGTCCACGGCCCAGAGTACTACGGTGCTGGATCTCGCCAAGCTGATTTGGGAAATGATCAACGGGGACAAGCCCTTCCGCTTCGAGAGCGACGAACCTTATTCCCATGACGTGCAGATGCGCGTGCCGGAGGTTTCCAAGGCGCGCCGGGTGCTCGGCTTCGAAGCCGTCACGCCGTTGCGGACCGCATTGGAGGAAATCATCCCCTGGATCAAACGGCAAATCGCCGAAGGCGGAATCTGATGTCCGGTTCGGTGGAAATCATCATCCCGGTCTATAACGAGGGCGAGAATATCGTCCGCACCCTCGAGGAGATTGAAGCCAAGATCACGCATCCCCATAAGATTACGGTGGTCTACGATTTCGAAGGGGACAATACCTTGCCGCCCTTGCGGCGCTTCATCGAAAGGACCGGCCATTCGGGCATTCGCACGGAAAAAAACCACTACGGCAAAGGCGCCCTGAACGCCATCCGCAGCGGGTTCGAGGCGGCGGAAGGGGACGTATGCCTGGTTTGCATGGGCGATCTTTCCGACGATATGGCCGTGGTGGGGGCGATGCTGGCCTTGATGGATGAGGGTTGTGACGTGGTCTGCGGCTCCCGGTATATGCGGGGAGGCCGGCAGATCGGTGGCCCCATATTGAAAGGCATCCTGGCGCGGCTGGCCGGGCTTTCCCTCCACTATCTCGCCGGCGTGCCCACCCATGACGTCACCAACAGTTTCAAGATGTACCGGCGGAGCCTGCTCCGGAGGATCACCATCGAGAGCCAGGGCGGGTTCGAGATTGGCATGGAGATTCTCGTGAAGGCGCATTTGCTCGGCTGCAAGATCGGAGAGGTCCCATCCACTTGGCGCGACAGGTCCGGCGGGGAGAGCAAGTTCATGCTGTGGAAGTGGCTGCCCCATTATCTCCATTGGTATTTCCTCGCCTTGAAGGGCCGCTTTGCGACCAAGGCGGGGACGCGGCTCATGGGCGCCTGAATGAATGGGCTCGCCGGCAAACAAGCATTGTGCATAGCCGAAAAGAGTTCGTCGCCGACATGAACGCGGTTCCGCTTCCCGAGGGAAGCCCGGTTCGGGGACGACCCTGGAAGTCCTTGACCCGGGAGGCCATGGCAGGCTGGTCCGCCCATGCGCTTCTGTTTTTCCTTTTCGGTTTCCGGCCCGGCGTCCTGCGTAGCGATGACTTCGGCTATGTCCGCGGCATCATCGGAACCTGGCAACGCGGGCGGCCCTATACCTACGATTGGCTGGAGCCCTTCGGCGCGGTATTTTCATCGGCTTGCGCCCTTCTCTACAAGCTGACCGGGAATTTTTACCTCTCGACCTACGGCTTCCAGGCCTTCTGCGTCCTGGCCATTTTCCCCCTGCTTTATCTTTTGCTCGCCAAGCGCCTGCTGCCGGGACCCGCGGCCCTATTGTCCCTGGGCATCGCAGCCTTCCCGTTGTTCTTGGCGAAGGAGTCGGATTTCCACGGGAGCATTTGCACCTTGGACCTGATGCTGGCCTCGGTTGTGCTTTTCGAATCCCGATCCTACTTGGGGTTTTTTCTGGCCGCGTTCCTGGCTTTCGCGAACCGCCAGAATCAAATCTGCCTTCTGGTCCTGCCGCTTGGCGCCGCTTGGGAACAATGGCGCGTCCACCGACGAGTAACTTTGCAGTTACCTCTGGGAGGCGCTTTTTTCCTCGCCGGGTCCGCCGCGCTTTGGCTGGGCATGAACCGGACCTATGCCGCGGCCCATGCGGTTTTCCTCCGGTCCTCCCCGGGAGCGATCCTCGCTTCGGCCTCGCGCGCCGCCTGCGCGGGAACCTTCCTCGCCTTGGGCATGGCGGCGATTTTTTCAACCTTGGCGCCAAAGCCGGAAGGTGGAAGTTGGCCAAGCAGGGCAGCAAGGCCAGGAAGAAAAGATTGGAAGGATTGGGCTTTCCCGGTTTTGGCAAGCGCGGCCCTGCTCGCGTTCATCCCCTGCTGGGCTCCCACCCTCATCCAAATGGACACGCCCATGTTCGGATTGCTGGGATGGCCTCAGGTCAACAGCCTCCTTCCGTGGCTTATCCTGCCAACCCTGTGGATGCTGGACCCTCGCCTGCTCCGGCCTTCGCCTTTCCTGGCTCTTATCGCCGGGTATGTCGCTATCGCATCCCTGCGCGGAATCTGGTGGGACTACTATTTCATGGAAATCCTGATCCTATGCCTGCTGCTGGCCTTGGATGGGCCGGGAAGGGCTGCGGAGCATGGAAAGCGGGCGATTCCGGTCCCGGCCTACTGGGTAACGGCTGTGTTACTGATGGGCAGCGCGGTCTACGGCTATATGCTGAAAGTCGGGACGGACAAACAGGTCCTGACCATAACGGTGCTGGAACGTCTGGAGCGCGAGAAAAAGGTCGCGGTCGACGAAATGACCGGGGCCACCTTCGGCTACCTCGGCTGGAAGCTTTTCGATTATTTCCTGGCCAATGAAGGCCGGGAGTATGGACAGTTGTCGGACTTCATGGGATATGTCAAACGGGATCGCGTGGTGATCGATACCTATGTCCCTTGGCGCCGATCTTTCAAGACCCTTCTGCCTGCCGGGGCCGAACTTCTCGACAGCGGCTCGTATCGGATCGGATTCTTCCGCTTGCCATACCGGGTCGCTGATCTGCATGGCCCCAATGCCGCCGTTCCCATCATGGGCCGGAACATGACCTTGGATCCGGCGCATTACCGATCTCCCCGTTTTCCTCTCGACAACCTGGAGTGGAAGGCCTATCTCGACTCGCTCCCGAGTCTTTGAAATCCAATGCAGCGCGAAACCGTTACCCATACCCATTCCTCCCGGCTCTGGCCCGGCCTGGCGCTCGCCCTTTTTTCCCTGCTGTATTTTTCCTTGATTTATTTCCCCGGTCTGGTCCGCATGGACGATTTCGGTTACCTGCGTGGCGTCATCGCAACCTTGGCCCAGGGCCGGCCGCAAACGGATGCCTGGTTGGAGCCCTATTCCGCGACGCTGTCCACCCTGAGCGCGGCCGCCTATCTCCTGACCGGCGACTTCCCTCTCAGCACCTGGGGTCTGCAGTCCCTGTTCGTGCTTGGAAACTTCGTTCTCCTGTACAGGCTCCTTCGTTTCCGTTGTCAGGCCGGGGAAGCCGCCCTCCTGTCGCTGGCTCTGGCCACCATACCCTGCTATTGGCATAAATGCTCCGAGTTCGCGGGCAATGTATCTACCGTAACCTTCGTGCTACTGGCCCTATGGGCATACCTCCGCGGCCGATGGGCCTGGTTTTTCACGGCCGCGTTCCTGGCCTTCGCCAACCGGCAGAACGGCATCGCCTTATTGGCCCTGCCGGCCTTCCATTTCCTCCGGGGCCGATTTTACCGGAACGATATCCAGCCTATCCAGCCCCGGGACGATACCCAGCCGGACGGCCCGGGCCGCGCCGGCCGATGGACCTTGGCGGCCTACAGCCTGGCTTTCGCGGCGGCGTCCCTATTCCTGCATAGCCACATGAATAGGACGGTCGCGCAGGAATACGGGATCTATGCGGGCATGGATCCCGGCAAGGTGGCCGCGATTCTCCGCAACCAGCTCTTCGGCGTCTTTTCAGGACTCTCCTTCCTGTCCTGCCTGGGCCTGCTGATGGGTGAACAAGCGATCGGGAACCTGATGGCCAATATCCGTAAGCCTTGGGCGCCCCTGGCCCTGACTGTGGTATTCTGGATGTTACCCTGGTTCTGGCCCCTTCCGCTCGTGTCGTTCCTGACTCCCCTCATCGGCAGCCTTGATCGGGCGTTCCTGTTGCAGAAGTTCCTGATTGTCTTTATGCCCATCTGCTTTTGGCTGCTCGATTACCGCCACTTGCGTTGGGACGGGCCGTTCTGCCTCTTCGCCGGGTATACCTTTCTGAGCGGCTTGAGGGGATACTGGTACGATTTCTACTTGATGGACGTGGCTCTGGCGGCCTTGTTTTTCCGCATCACCCGTGAGAGCCCGTGCCGTATGGGCCCGTGGGCCAGGATCGCCGCCGCGCTCTTGATCGCCGGAAACATCGCTTGGGCCTATGGCTACAAGATCTTTTCCGATAAGCAAATGCTGTCCGTGGCCGTTTACGAAAAATTGGAACGATCGGGAAAGGTTCCGGTGGAGGACATGACCGATGCGACCTTCGGATTTCTCGGGTGGAAACTCTTCGAGTATTACTGGCGCCATGAGCGGATGACCTATCCGGCCAACTTCCTTTGCTATGCGCGTAGGGACCGCGTGGTGATCGATTCGGAATTGCCGTGGCGGCGGAAATTCAAAACCGACGAGGCCCACGGGACGATCCTTGAGGAGGGTCGAGCGTCCATCGGTTTCTTCCGGCTCCGTTACCGAGTGCTGGACAAGCAAGGGAAGGAAAACGTCCCCTTCTGCCTCAGCGAACCCCTGACCCTGGACCGGAGTCGGTATAAGCCCGTTCCCTATCCCCTCGACAAGCGGGAGTGGTCGGATCTGATTTCGACCTGGCGCCTCGAGTCCCGCTACAAGGGTGATGGACGGTGAACCCTTCGGGAGTCCGCTATTCGTTCGCAAAAACCTGAATTGCGCCCGATTTAGTTGACAACTTGCCGGGTATTGGTGTTACATTATGGATATGTCCTCCCTAACCACGATTATTATTATTCGAAACCACACTCGGAGCGGGAGCGGACTTTTTTAGGGATTGACCCAAGAAGACACCGGTAGCCCGCTCATTGAGCGGGCTTTTTTTTTGCCCCGGAATATCTTCAAGGCGCTTGAGGAATCCCGCGGTGGATGGGACGGAAGCGGCGGCCTCGAGAAGGGGCCAAGGAAAGGTCGGATACGATGAAGACGGTAAAGATCTACGATACCACGCTCAGGGACGGCAGCCAAGCCAAGGGGATCTCCTTTTCCCTGGAGGACAAGCTCGCGGTCGCGCGCAAGCTCGACGATCTCGGCGTGGACTATATCGAAGGCGGCTGGCCCAATCCCACCAATCCTCTGGACATCGAGTTCTTCCAGCGCGCCCGGAAAATGGAATGGAAGTCCGCGCGCATCGCCGCCTTCGGCAGCACCGGCCGCCCCAAGATCCATCCCAAGGAGGACATGATCCTCAAATACCTGGTGGAGACCGGCGCGCCCGTCATCACCATATTCGGCAAGAGCTGGGATCTCCACGTCACCGAGGTGTTACGTACCACCTTGGAGGAGAACCTGCGGATGATCCGCGAGTCCGTAGCCTACCTCAAGGAGAATGCGCAGGAGGTGGTCTACGATGCGGAACATTTCTTCGACGGCTACCTGGCCAATCCCGAATACGCCCTCAAGGCCCTGACGGCGGCCCGCGACGGCGGCGCCGACTGCCTGGTGCTTTGCGATACCAACGGCGGCATGCTGCCCTGGAAGATCGAGGAGATCACGGCTCTGGTCAAGGCGCAGGTGGGAACGCCCCTGGGCATCCACGCCCATAACGATACCGGCACCGGCGTCGCCAACTCCCTGGCCGCGGTCAAGGCCGGCGCGGTCCAGGTGCAGGGCACCATCAACGGTTATGGCGAGCGCTGCGGCAATGCCAACCTCACCGTCATCATCCCCAGCCTGCAGCTCAAGATGGGCATACCCGTGGTCTCGACCGAGCAGCTGCAGGGCCTGCGCGGCTTGAGCCTGGCGGTAAGCGAACTCGCCAACCTCGCCGACGACATCCGTCAGCCCTATGTAGGCGAGGCTGCCTTCGCGCATAAGGGCGGCGCCCATATCGACGGCGTCATGAAAATAGCGCGCAGCTTCGAGCATGTCGATCCGTCTTTGGTGGGCAATGCCCGCGACTTCATCGTCTCCAACCAGAGCGGCAGCAGCCTGGTCTGGGAGAAGCTCAAGGCCATCCAGCCCGATCTCGACAAGCGCAGCCCGCAGGTGGCCGCCGTGCTCGCCGACGTGAAGCAGAAGGAGGACGAGGGCTATCATTTCGAGATCGCCGACGCCAGCTTCCAATTGCTGGCCCGCCGCAAGCTGGACCTGTGGAAGGATCGCTTCGAGTTCCTGGGTTTCCGATCCATCGAGGAGCGCCGCGAGAACGGCGAGGTCCATTCGGAGTTCACCATTAAGCTCAAGGTCGGCGACGAGGTGGAGCATACCGCCGCGGAAGGCAACGGCCCCGTGGACGCCATGAACGCCGCGGTCTGGAAGGCGCTGCGTCGCTTCTTCCCCGTTCTGCAGAACATCGAAGTCATCGACTATAAAGTGCGCGTGCTCGACAATAACAAGGGCACGGGAGCCAAGGTCCGGGTCTGGATCCGCTTCCATGATCGCACCCGCCCGGAAGAGGAGGCCTGGGGTACCTTGGGCGTGTCCACCAATATCATCGAGGCCAGTTGGTTGGCCTTGCTGGACGGCATCAACTACAAACTCCTGCACGGTTGAGGTTGCTATGGATAAATCGCTTGCTTCGGTTTCATTGACGGCTCCCGCTGCACGGAGCGCGCTGTCTGAAAAAGAGGCCGCCGTGGACGCGGCCCTGCTCCAGAAATGGGATCCCGATAAATATGCCCGCAATGCCCGCTTCGTGGCGGACTTGGCCATGCCGGTGGTGGACCTGCTCGCGCCCGTCCCCGGCGAACGCATCTTGGATGTAGGTTGCGGCGACGGGTTCCTGACCGCCAAGCTCGCGGCCTTGGGCTGCCGGGTCTTGGGCGTGGATGCCAGCGCCGCCCAGGTCGAAGGCGCCCGCAAGCTGGGGCTGGAGGTTTTGGTACGCGACGCGGCGGCCTTGGATTTTCCCGCCGAGTTCGACGCCGTATTCACCAATGCCACCTTGCATTGGGTGCGCGATCATGATGCCGCCATCGACGGCGCCTGGCTGGGCCTGAAGCCGGGCGGTCGCTTCGTGGGGGAATGCGGGGGAGAGGGCTGCGTGTTGGAAATCCGCAAGGCCCTGGGACGCGCCCTGGCTAGACGCGGAGTCGACATCGATGCCGTAAATCCCTGGAACTTTTCTTCCGCCGGGGAATTCCGCCGCCGTCTCGAAGCCCGCGGCTTCACGGTGGAAAGCGCCGTGGTCTTCCCGCGCCCCACGCCCCTGCCGGGCGATGTCCGGGCCTGGCTGGAAACCTTCGCCGAGCATTTCATGTCGACCTTGCCTCCGGAGTCTCGGGGAGGTTTCCTCGATGAGGTGCAGGAGGATTTGCGGCCGGTGCTTTGCGATCAAGAAGGCAAGTGGACGGCCGATTATACCCGACTGCGGTTCCGGGCGATCAAACCCTGAGCCGGGCTGAGACCTAGTTGCCGATCTTCACGCCGTCGAGGAAAGCCGCGCCGTCCGCGCGGAGGAAAACCTTGGCTTCCGGCTGGGCCTTGCCTTTGGCATAGGCGGTATAGGCGCCGGTCCCGGATCCATCTTCGCCGAAGGTGAATTCCCCCGTATCCTTGGCGGTACCGTCCTTGGCGTTCGTCCCGGATTCCAGGACCTTGTAGACGCCTTCCCCGTCCGGGAACCAGGAGCAAGTCCGCTTCACGCCGCCCACGCGGGCGGAAGTGGTGGCCGTGTCTTCTGCGAAAACGATGAGGGAGGTATCCGAGCCGGTACGCCTTTCCATCCGCATGCCCGCCGTCCCGCTCTGCGTGACCTTGAAATGGGACTTGGTGGCGACGCCCTGCCGGACCGTGGTGCGATCGAACTCGCCCAGGCCATCGTCACCCTTAAGCGTGCCTTCGCAGAATTCCTGGATGGAGGTTTTCCAGGCGGCATCCAGGACTGTGAGAGTGTCCCTGAAGGCGCCGGTATTGGCATCGGCCCAGCCCGAGCTCTTCACCTTGAGGCCCAAGTTCTTTACGTAGGTTCCCACGCCCTCGCTTTGGCTGCTGCCCGTGGCCACGGAGGAGTCCCCGTTCTCGAAGTACCGGACGTCGCGCCAATCGTCCTGGCCTTTGGCCGGATCGGTGATGCGATAGCGGAGGGTGCG
The DNA here is from genome assembly GCA_036732085.1 of Fibrobacterota bacterium. Classification (GTDB taxonomy): domain Bacteria; phylum Fibrobacterota; class Fibrobacteria; order UBA11236; family UBA11236; genus Chersky-265. The sequence continues at coordinate 9,283 of DAINDC010000204.1, forward strand.
TATGACGCTTTGACCGTTGATGGGTTTCAGGATGTCCTCGTGGATGGAGGCGCCGGCGGTCGCGATCTGGCCGGGGGAGACGGGCGCATCGGGAGTGAAGACGTCCGAGGTCGATACCACGGGTCGGCCGCTCTTATAGAAGATCTGGGTGAACCAGCGGGTGACCTTGTCATCGGCGGGCGTGGCCAGATCATGCGGGACGATGAAGGAGACCCGGAGGATGGAGTCGTAATCGGCCAGGGAATCGCTCGGCCCCTTCGGG
>DAINDC010000205.1:0-9536 GCA_036732085.1 Fibrobacterota bacterium
GCATCTGGTAGCAGCCATCGCAGGGCAGCGGCCGGAAGCCAGGATCATTCAGACGGTCTTCCGGAGAGCCGCGCAGCAAAGGCAGGACGGGGATATCGGAAGTGGTGACGGTCTGCCCAAAGGCATTAATCTGGGTCCGGTTGTCCAGGGCATAGGTGAAGGCGCCATTGAGAGATTGGCTCAGGCCGGCGAAGATGGGCAAGGTGGCCATTTCCAATCGGAAAAGCTTGGCATCGTTGAAGTCGCCGGGGAAATCCAGGTACTGCGAGGCGGCGCCGACCCGGGAAGGCAAAGCGCCGGAAGTCCCGTTATTGGTGACGCTGGAACCCAAGAGGTAAGGCTCCCCGGCGAACTCCTCGGCGTGGACCTCAATCAGGGCGAGGAAAAGAAAAGCGACCCGCAATAGCACGTTCGTGGCTCCGTTCGGAAGCGAGACGATGCACGTGCTGTGATTTTAGTCTACGAGGATGCCGGAAGGCAAAATATATTTTTCGGGGTTTTGCGGCGTTCCATCCCGGTGCACTTCATAATGCAAATGGGTGCCGGTGGCCCGGCCGGTATCTCCCATATAGCCCACCAGGCTATAGCGTTTCACCAATTGGCCCTTCTCAACCATGACCTTGGTCAAATGTCCATACTTGGTCAGGTAGCCATTGCCATGGTCCACGACCACCAGATTCCCAAACCCGCTGCTTTCGCCCGCCGTGGTCACGATGCCGTCCGCGGTCGCATAGATAGGCGTCCAGCGGCTGTTCGCGATATCGAGTCCTTCATGGAAGGCGTTTTCTCCGCTGATGGGATGCACGCGATATCCGAACGGGCTGGTGATTTCGCCCTTGGCGGGAAGAACAAATGGAGTATGCTCCCAAAGGTTATGCCGGTAACGGACGAACTCCTCGATCTGTTTGAAACTGGTGCTGGTAAAATTAATCTTGCTTTGAAGCTGACGGTTCTTAAGGCTGGAGTTCAGGATTTGCTCCGAGACCGCGGCGCCATAAGGTTGATTGGAGAGGTCCGGACGACGGCCGCCCACCCCGAAGGCCAGGAAGGATTTGTCGTACCTGTTCATCCCATAGAGGGCGCGGATCTTCTCCTCCAGGCGGCTCAGGCTGTCCAAGGTCGTTTCCACCGAACCCTGCTGAGCCAGAACTTCCGTCAGATCCTTCTTGAGCGAGGCGTTTTCCTTGTGGCGGTATTGAAATGTCACCTCGCGGTAGACCCAGGAGGCGCTCTCGGTGGCCAGGCACAAAAGCCCCAAGGTGAGTATGCCGGTGGATAGCAGAAAGACATTGCGGAGATAAGCATTCAGCGGGAAGAACCGGGAACCGATACGGGCGTTCCATTGCAAGGAAACCAGATAGTCCTTACCAGCGACGATATTGAAGAGCTTGGCGAAAACGGTTTCCGCAAGTGAGACTTTTTTCTTCATCCTGATCCGGTTGAATGGCTTTCCAAGTTTAGTGACAGCCCGGATTCTAGTCAAGGAAAAACGCCCTGAGCTAAGTGGCGATCCTCATTGGGCTTAGAAAAACATGGGCATATTCCGCAATCCTTGCGAAAGCGTGGGCTTTGTTGGTAACATGAGCCGGGGATAAACCATGAAACACCTGCGCATATTGGCTTGGTGGCTGCTGCTATTGGTCGCGATGGAAACCGCCGCTTATATTCTCGATGGATCCCATTACTTGTTTTGGGGCGTGGCCGGAGTGCACTTCCTCAAGTTCGCCTATCTTGGTTTCGCCTGCGTCCTATTCTTCCGCTACCTAAGCTTTCGATCCCAGAAAAGCTTGGAGTACATGGTCGAGTCCTACAACCGGATTGCGGAGAAGCCGGCCAAGATTGAGAAATTACGTAAGGATTCCTGGGTTAACCCCTTTCTACACTTGCTATTAGTCGTTCTCACTTCCGTAAATTTCACCTTGGTTTTTCATTGGAATGAAACGGTTTTTCAGGCTTCCATCCTCCTGGATTTTTTGATCTGGCTGCTGGCTCTGCGCTGGGTGGCCCGGACTTATTGGCTAAAATCCCTGGGCAAACGCGAACGGATCAAGGAGTTCCTGGACGATTCCCGAAGCCGTATGAAATCGGAAAACCCGGTCAGCCCCGATATCGAAAAACGGACCCGCTCCATGGCTCCGTACTTGACCTTGGCCGGCCTTGGCTTCTTCGCCACGGTATTGATCAGTGGATTACGCTGGGAGGAGGCTTCGCGTACTTATCGGGTCGATGATCTCAAGGCCTGCATGATCAAATGCATGGGCTTTGCCGCGGAACGCTTTTACCAAAACGGCCAACTGGAAATCGAACTCGCCCAGGAAGCCTGCATCCAGGAAAAGGGAAAGCAAATCAAGTTCAACTTGGATCTGCTTGCCGGGGAGATCTACCTCAGCGGCAAGGAAAGGGATTCGTACGATTTTTTCGGCAACTCAGTGTTGGGGGATGAGGGCTTGGTGCTCGATCCGGCCGGGCGCTTCCGCAAATCCTGGGTTGGGCCTATCCCTGACTGATTTAAGATCTCAGCAGGGGGACTTGGTTTCCTTGGCTTCCTTCAACATATCCAATACCCGGTACGGGACCTTCAAGCTGCCGGGGGCATTGCGGCCATCCAAACGCTTGATGTGGAAATCCGCGCCTCCGGAACAAACCAGGTTGTGCTTCATGGCGAAGGTCTTGTATTTCTGGCAGGAGGCCTGGGTCTGGCCGTGGCAGTAGGTTTCGATGCCCATTAATCCGCAGTCCACGAGCATCTCCAGCAGGTCATCGCGATTGGTCTTGGAAGGATGGGCCAGCACGGGAACGCCGCCCGCTTCCCTGATCAGGCCGATGGCATCGGCGGGTGAGAGCTTGACCGTATCCAGATCGGTCATCAATTCGGAATCATTGCCAAGATATTTGGTGAAGGCTTCCTGGAAGGTGGTGACATACTCCTCTTCCATGAGCTGGGTGGCGATATGGGCGCGGCCCACGCTGCCGCCTTGGGCTCTGGCGACCACGCGGTCATAGCTGACGGCCACGCCTCTTTCCCCGAGGCGATCGACAATCTTGCGGGCGCGGTCCACCCGTCGCTTACGCAATTCGATCAAGGTCCGATTCAGGTTCAAGTGGGTCGGATCGAAAAGGTATCCCAGGATGTGGATATCGCTGCCGTCCACGGACGAGCTTATCTCCACGCCGGGCACGTACTCGATGCCCATCCGCTCGGCATGCTCCTTGCCTTCCTCGAACGAGTCGATATTGTCGTGATCGGTTACGGCAATGGCGGATAGGCCTTGCTCGCAACAAAAGTCGATCAGGGTCCGGACGGGGAGGGCGCCATCGGAAAAGGTCGAGTGCATATGCAAATCCACGTATTCCTTGCTGGGAATCTGGGCGCGTACCTGGCTGGTGAATTTGCTGGATTTCATTTCAATCTTTGCTGGGCAGTGCCCAGTTCCTTGGCGGAAGCCTTTTCCTATTATACAACAAAGGACCGCTCAATACTACGCGTCTCTCAGATGTCGGGGTTGGAAGAACTCGCCCACTGCTGTAAATTTATCCCTTTTCCACCCGATGAACACTGAAAGAACCTATGATCCATCCCATTGTCATGGCGGGAGGCCGCGGCGAACGCTTCTGGCCTTATAGCAATACCCAACATCCCAAACAATTGCTTCCTCTGGTCACCCGCAAGACCATGTTGGAAGATACCCTGGATAATCTTCGAAAATTCAAAAAGGGCGTCAAAGTCCGCTTGATCATCGGCAAGAACCTGGAGAAACCGGTCAAGGGCCTGGTGGGGAAGAAGCCCGGCATCGAGGTGGTGGCGGAGCCCGTGGGACGGAATACGGCTGCGGCCGTGGCCTTGGCGGCCCGCTTGATTTCACGGGTGGATCCAAAGGGAGTCATGCTGGTGCTGACGGCGGATCATGCCATCGCTCCTCCCGAAAAATTCGCCCAGGCCATGCGCGCGGCCTCGCAAATCGCGGAGCAGGGGGATGCCCTGGTCACCTTCGGCATCCGGCCGGATCGGCCCGAGGTCGGCTTCGGATATATCGAGGTGGACGATACGGGACCCAAGGTGGAAGGGCTCGCCAGTTTCGGCGTCAAACGATTCGTCGAGAAACCGGATCTGGCCACGGCCAAGGCCTATGTGGATTCCGGAAAGTTCTTCTGGAACAGCGGGATGTTCGCTTGGCGGGTCGATTATCTCTGGGAACAGTTCCGCAAGCACCAGCCCCAGATTGCGGCAATCTTCGAAGCGGCCGGCGACCTGAATCCCAAGAGCCCCACCTTCGCCAAGAAGCTCCAGAAAATCTACAAGACCCTGCCGGAAATCTCCATCGACAATGGCATCATGGAAAAAGCCGATCGGATCCGCGTGGTGGTCCCGGAATTCAGCTGGGACGATATCGGCTCCTGGGCGGCGCTGGAACGCCTGCATAAACCGGATGCCGATGGCAACCGCAAGATCGGGGCATGCGTCACCCTGGATGCGAACGGCAACACCCTGTTCGCCGAGGAAGGGATGATTGCCGCCTTCGGCGTTTCCGATCTGCTCATCGTCCAGACCGGTGGGGTAACCTTGGTGCTACCCAAGGACAAGGCTGCGCGCCTGAAGGAAATCGTGAAAATGGTCCAGAAGGAAAAGCGCCTGGCCAAGTTCGTCTGACCGCGGACCGATCTCACGCCCGATAGGTGATCTTCAACCGGGGATTGAGGAAGGACGTGTCCCAGGGCGAATCTTCGGCGCGGAAATGCGCCTCGACATCGGTATCGGCCAGGCTGGCGAGATGCAGCAAGGGGCCGTTGATGCCGATGCTCCGCGCGGTCTGGGCGAAAAATCCGAGCAGCAGTCCCGTCGATTCCGCTTCCAGGCAGGGTACTCCCGAGACCGCTTCCGAAGCGGAAGTCGCTTCCGAAGCGGAAGTTACTTCCGAAGCGGAAGTCGCTTCCGGAGCCGGCGGTATGCCTCCAAAAGATTGGCCGGTTGCGGTAAGGATCGCCAGGGACTTGGATTCGCCGGAGCCGCTCCGCTCCCTCACGGCCGCCTGAAAGATTTCCTGTTGGAATGCGGAGGAGGCATCCTGCCAAAGGAAGAGCCGGGTGCTTTCCGGTCGCAAGCCCTTGGCTGCAAGTAGGCTGGCGGCCTCGCGCAAATGATCGGGGCCCGGTTTGAGGCGGCTCCATTTGCAGGTAATCGGCGTCTTGGAAAATTGCCACAGGGAAGCGGCCAGCATGGCCTGCCGAAGGGCATTGGGGGGGTCCATGGGCCGCAATTGGATATTGGTGAAAGGCGAAGGCGAGCCATTGGAAACCTGGAGTCGCAGAGGCGCCTGGGAAGACCGCAGCAGATAGGTCAGCAGGGGAGGCGTCGACTTGCGGAAGTCCAGGGACAGGTCGGGCTGGAATCCCTGCACCGCGCGTTCCAAGTCCCGGAAATGCGCTTCGCCCCAATAGAGATCGTCCCCATGCATCGCCAGCACCCGATCCGGACCGAACAAAGCCGCCAGGAACGGGGCATCCCATTCCTCCCCAAGTAATTGCAATTCCAAATCCGGAATATCGTGGACCAGGCTTTGCAGGACCGGCAAGATTACCAGGATATCCTGAAAGCTATCCGGCAGCAGGACCAGAATCCGGCGGCAATCCGTCAAGGCTTTTCCGAGTTGGAAGGCTGTTTCCGCACCTCGGGCTCCGGATTTCCAGGCCAGGTACTTCCAAAGTTGCCTGGTCGGCAGGAAATTGAGCGCGCGGTGGGGCCACCGTTTTCCGATCCCGGGAGCGCGACCTAGAATTCGGCGGGCCATGTGTACTATACTAGAAAAAAAGAAAATTGCCGAGGGATTGAAAATCAGAGTCGCCAGGCACATTATGGTATACGGCCTATCCAAATGAAAACCATGTTCGCCATTTTGGAAATCGCGCCGGCCATACTCTTATGCCTATTCGGCGTGCATTTCTTTCCGGTTCTCCACACCCATTATGAAGCCCTGCTCATGCTGGTCCTGGTGGTGGAAGCCATCCTTTTCCTCTTCCTGACCCGTTCCGCGGAAACCCAATACCGGATGGGGACCTTCACCCAAGTAGTCTGGCTCTTCGCCTTCGCCTGGATTTCCATGCATCTCCTGGGCGGCATCCAGTTCCGGCTGAACCTGGTCATCATTTTCGCCACGGCGGCCTTGATCGGGACCCTTTCGCATCCGGTGCATTCGGTCTATATCATCCTGCTTACCATAGTGGCTGAACTCATCGAGGCGACCAACCGATTGTACGGATACCTCCCGGGATCCCCTCCCTCCCCCATCCAGAACATTCCCGAGTTCGTCTTCTCGATTTTCTTCCCGGTGGTGACCGTGGTCCTGTTCCAGGTGGTCCTGCTGGGCTTCAAGCGCGGCTCAGCCGTTCCGGTCGCCAAGGTCGTGTCGGCATCCGAAACCGTAACCTCGCCGATACTCAAGGCCAAGGATCGGGCTACTCCCAACGGATCCGTCATCCTGGGCCAGGACCAGCCAACCTCCGATAACGCTTCGGCCACGCAGTTCTTCAGCCGCGTCTACCTTGAGAACCAGGGCGAACAGGCCCTGCGGGACATGAAGGATATCCTGAATACGGTCGTCTATTTCATGAGCCGCAATTTCAAGGCCTATACCTCCATCGGCTTCCTGGTCTCGGAACTCGGGGACAAGCTCGCGATCAATTCCGTGGTGACCAAGAGCCGCAATCTGAACTACGACTGCATCATCGAATTCGGCAAGGGCGTAATCGGAGCGGCGGTCAACAAGCCGGCCGGCTTCATCACCGGCAATCTCAAATCCTATACCGGCGAGCTGGAATACTATTCCGAGAAGGAGAATATCAATTCCATAATGATCATGCGCATCATGGACAACCAGAGCAAGAGCATCCAGGGCCTGCTGGTGGTGGATGCGGAGAACATGCGCGCCTTCACGGACGAGCATAAGGAACTGATGTACCGGTTCACGCAAATCGCCTCGGCCATGATCACGAGCGCCAAGCTCACCTACCAGATGAACAAGGTGGCCATCCAGGCCGATCTCCAGTACGAGATCGCCAAGAAGCTTTCGGAATCCCTCAAGGTGGAAGAGGTCATCGAGGTCCTCACCCAGTCCTTGATGCGGACTTTCGAGCATGATCGCCTGATCATCTGCGCCTATAACGCGGCGACCGCGAAGGGCACGCTCTGGCGCGTCATCGGCAATTCAGACGGCATCTCCGAGGGGATGGAATTCGACATCCACAACGAGCGCAGCCTGTATGGAAGCGTCTTCCGTAACCGCCGCTCGGTCGTCAGCCAGGGCTTCCGCAACGAGATGCGCTACGTGCGCTTCGATCGGGACGAGGCCCCGGAAGTGAAGCCGATGGACATCCTCATGGCCCCGATCCATGACGATCGTCAATCGGTCTGGGCCGTGGTGGGGTTGGAATCGAACCGGCCGGGAGTCTATTCCCAGACCGAGCTGCAGCTGCTCAAGACCATCATGGCGAACGTCACCACGGCGCTGACCAAGGCCCGCATGTATACGGAGATGGAGAAGCTGGCAACGATCGACGGACTGACGCAAATCGCCAACCATCGGAAGTTCCAGGACATCATGACCCAGGAGCTCGATCGGTCGCAACGGTATAATACGCCCATGACCCTGCTCCTCATGGACATCGATCATTTCAAGAAGTTCAATGACACCTACGGGCATCCCGTGGGGGATCTGGTCCTCCAGCAGGTCGCCAGGGCCCTGCAAGGCTCCATCCGCAATACCGACTACTGCGCCCGCTACGGCGGCGAGGAGTTCGTGGTGGTCCTGATCCAGGCCGATGAAACGCAGTCCCGGATCCTGGCGGAGCGTATCCGCAAGGCGGTGGAGAGTGTGCAGATCGTGAACGACGATAAGATCCTGCGCGTGACGGTGAGCATCGGCAGCGCCACCTTCCCCATGGACGGAACCACCAAGCAGGACCTCATCGACAATGCGGACAAGACCATGTATTTCTCCAAGCAAAGCGGACGCAACCGCGTTTCCTACTTCTCGCAGATCAGGGGTACGGCCGCCGCCGCCGCCCCAGCCGCGCATTAATCGGTCCGCTTGGTTGTAGCCCGCTTGGCCATAACCTAACTTTAGCCCATGGCCAAGGTGCTGGTGGTGGGCCTCAATCCCGCCTGGCAGAAAGTCCTCGAGTTTCCTGTCCTGCATGCGGGGGAAGTCAACCGCGCCCGTTCCAGCCAATCCCTGGCCTCCGGCAAGGGATTCAATGCCGCCAAGGTCCTGAGCCGTCTGGGGCATGAAGTCTGGCTGCTCCAGGTTCTGGGCGGAGCCAATGGCCGGCGTTGCCTGGAAGCCTGCGAAGCCTTGGGTATCCGCAGCGTGGCCGCCTGGGTGGATGAGGAGACGCGGGAATGCCTGACCTTGTTGGATGCCGCCGGCGGGACGGCCACCGAAATCATCGAACCCTTTTCCATCGGCAAGCCAGGCCTGGATCGCGAGCTTCTCGCCGAGTTGCCCCAGGACCCGAATGCCTTCGCGGCCATCGCTATCTGCGGAACGGTCCCGCCGGGGCTCGCTCCCGATATCTATGCCGGGCTGCTCGCCAGGTTCCGGCCCCGGGTTTCCGTGGTGGATGCCTGGCAGGGTCTGGATGCCGACGCCTTGGCCAAGGCCACCTGCGTCAAGATGAATGCGGGTGAACTGGATCTCTTGGAGCGGCGCCTGGGCCGGAAGCTGACGGATCCCGCGGGGCCGCTCTTCGCGATTACCGCCGGATCGGGGGACGCGTTCATGTTACGTGGGAGCCGGACCTTGGCACGCTTCCATCCGCCGCGCCTGGAAGCCATCGTCAATCCCATCGGGGCGGGGGATACCGTCACCGCCGGCCTGTTGCACCATCTGGCCGAGGGTTGCTCGGCTCCGGAAGCCTTTCGGCGCGCCTTGGCCATGGGTTCGGCCAGTTGCCTCAACCGACTGCCCGCGGAATATGCGGAGTCCGATTATCTCCGCCTGCTCGACCTGGTCAAGCTGCACGAAGGGGAGGGGACGGATGGCTGATGTCATCACCTTGATTTGCGCTGCCACGGTTCGGGAGCTGGACGCCTGCCTGGCGGGCCGCGGCCTTCGTTTTGAAAGCCTGCCGGAGCATGGGGAACTGGCCTGGGCTCGGACCTGGAAGGATGAAGGCCCAACTTCGGGTCGGAGGATGGATCGAACCTACGTCCTGGCGGCCACGGGAGTGGGGATACCCTTGACCATGGCACGACTCCTGCCTCTGGCGGCGGGTTGCGGTCCGCGGCTGATCCTGAATGTGGGCATCGCCGGAGCTTATGTCGGTTCGGGTCTGGAGATTGGGGATGTGGTCGCGGGGGAATCCGAATGCTTCGGGGATCTGGGCATGGAATCGCCGGGGCCGGAGACGTTCCTGCCGCTTGCCAGCATGCCTTGGGCCGATGAGGTGTATCGCGCGCCTTTCCAACTTGACACCGCGCCTTTCACCACGCCTCTCGGAGGGCCGGCCGGGGCCGCGCGCGCGCCCGCGCGAATTGGCCGCGG
>DAINDC010000206.1:0-4902 GCA_036732085.1 Fibrobacterota bacterium
ACTATCGCCTGGAGCCAGGGAACCCGCGCTTCTACACGGACTACACCGGCACCGGCAACTCGCTCAACATGCAGCACCCGCGCACCATCCAGCTCGTGATGGATTCGCTGCGGTATTGGGTGGATGAGATGCATGTGGACGGTTTCCGATTCGACCTGGCCACGGTCTTGGGCCGCGGACATTGGAATGCCTTCGATCCGCGCGCGCCCTTCTTCCAGGCGGTCTACCAGGATCCCATTCTCTCCAAGGTGAAATTCATCGCCGAGCCTTGGGACTGCAATGGCTTCGAACTGGGTAACTTCCCTGTCAACTGGTCCGAATGGAATTCCCGATTCCGCGATACGGCCAGGAAGTTCATCAAAGGGGATGCCGGGCAATTGAACGAAATCGGATGGCGCATCACCGGTTCCGCGGATTTGTTCATCGAAAATGGGCGTGGACCGGATGCCAGCATCAATTTCATCACCTGCCATGATGGCTTCACCCTCAATGATCTGGTGAGCTATAACGAAAAGCATAATGAGGCGAACGGCGAAGACAATCGCGACGGGTATAATGACAATCTCGCCTGGAATTGCGGCGTGGAAGGGGAAACCGGCGATGAGGTGATCCTCAGCCTGCGGGGAAGACAGGTCAAGAATTTCGCGGCCCTATTGCTCTTCTCGCAAGGTACGCCCATGCTCAGTGGCGGCGATGAGTTCTTGCGCACCCAGAAGGGGAACAACAATGCCTATTGCCAGGACAACCCGCTGACTTGGCTGGATTGGACCTTGAAGGGAACGAACCAGGAGACCTTCAATTTTTTCCGGAAGGCCATCGCCCTGCGGAAGAAGATCCCTTTATTGATGGGGAAACAATTCCTGGATGGGAAGGACGGACCCGATGGAATTCCCGATCTCGAATGGTTCGGACCGGACGGCAAGGATGTGGATTGGAACAATCCGGAAGCGCGCGTGTTGGCTTTCCAATTGGATGGCCGCGGTTATACCGAAAATGAATCCGGTCAAAGTAAAATGGATGGCGGCAGGCTGTTCTTCATCTTCAATGCCAATTCGGAAGAGCGCGAATTTTTGCTGCCCAGCATTCCAGATGGCAGCCATTGGTATCGCATCGCCGATACCAGCCTGTCCCATGGCAAGGACTTCCTGGATCCAGACCATGCCGAACCCTTGGTCGATCCCCGGAGCTACCGGGCCAAATCGCGTAGCGTGGTCATTTTGAGAACCTGAGTCCCGTCAGGCCGGAGAAACTCCGGATAAGGCCGGAGAGACTCCGGTTGAACCGGAGGATTATTCCAATCCTCTGGTTTCCCCGGTTTTCCTCGTAATACTTTGGCCCTTTGCTATATTTTTGCCCCGAATATGGGCTTGTCCGGAACCGCTTTGACCGCTAGTCGCCATCCTCGACGGGTGTCCTCGATTTACTGAGATGCATGCCGGAAACACAACGCCTTAACCCGATTCAAAAAATCAAAATACTCGTCCTCGGGAAGTCGTTGAATCCCGCGGATCACAAGTCCTTCCATAGCATCAGCCTGATCGCTTTCTTCGCCTGGGTCGGTTTGGGCGCGGATGGGCTTTCCTCTTCCAGCTACGGTCCTGAAGAAGCGTTCCGCGCCTTGGGCGCCCATCCCCATCTGGGAATCCTGGTCGCTTTGGGATCGGCCTTGACCGTGCTCGTCATCAGCGCGAGTTATTCCCATCTCATCGAACTGTTCCCGGCCGGCGGCGGCGGTTATCTGGTCGCGAGCAAGCTGCTGTCCCCGCATGCGGGCATGGTTTCCGGTTGCGCCCTGCTTATCGATTATGTCCTGACCATCACCATCTCCGTGGCCAGCGGTGCGGATGCCATCTTCAGCTTCCTGCCGGCGAATTGGTTCCAGTACAAATTCGAGGCTACTCTCCTGATCCTGGGCCTGCTGATGATCATGAACCTCCGGGGCGTGAAGGAGTCCATCCTGCCCCTGGTTCCCATCTTCCTGATCTTTGTTTTGACCCATGCCTTCGCCATCTTTTATGGTCTCATCCTCCACCTCTGGGATTTCCCCGAAGTGGTCCATTCGACCGTGGTCGAGGTCAGGAATACCCATAGCGAGTTGGGTCTGATGGGGATGGTTTTCCTCCTGCTCCGCTCCTATAGCATGGGCGCCGGTACCTATACCGGTATCGAGGCGGTCAGCAACGGCATGCCGCTCTTGCGTGAACCGCGATTGCAGACGGGAAAGCGGACCATGGTCTATATGGCGGCCTCGCTTGCCTTCATGGTGCTGGGTCTGATGCTGCTCTATGTCTTCTACCGGCTCCAACCGGTTGCCGGCAAGACCCTGAACGCGGTCCTGTTCGATACCTTGACCCAAAGCTGGAACCCCAAGGTGAGTCGGATCTTCGTTTGGGTGAGCCTTTTTTCCGAAGCCGTGATCCTGTTCGTGGCCGCGCAGGCGGGCTTTCTCGGCGGGCCGCGGGTATTGGCCAATATGGCTTTGGATCAATGGTTCCCGAACAAGTTCACCTTGCTGAGCGATCGGTTGGTCACCCAGAATGGAGTCTTCCTGATGGGAGGCGCCGCCGCCATCATCATGGTCGTCACGGGCGGTTCGGTGCGGTTGCTGGTGGTGCTCTACTCCATCACCGTATTCATCACCTTCGTGCTTTCCCAGGTGGGCATGATCAAGCATTGGTGGAGCGTCCGATTCAAGATGAAGGGCTGGAAGCGGCGGGTTCTGACAAGCGGCGTCGCCTTCGGCCTTTGCCTCTTCATCCTGATCACCGTGACCATCCTGAAATTCAATGAAGGCGGTTGGATCACCTTGGTCATGACCGGGCTTCTGGTGATCCTGGCGATTTTCGTAAAGCGGCATTACCACAATGTGGGCATGATGCTGAAGCGGATGGACAACCTGGTCCATGCGGCCCAGACCTCCCAGACCGGGGCCATTCCGAAAATCATGGGCAGCACCGGCAAAACCGCGGATCCCGCCGAAGAGCTCCCGCGACCCAAATTCGATCCCAAGGCCCGCACCGCGGTGATGCTCGTCAACGGTTTCAACGGTATCGGCTTGCATACGCTATTCAGCATCATCCGCCTGTTCGGCGGCATCTATAAGAATTTCGTCTTCGTGGAAATCGGGCTGATCGACGCCGGGACGTACAAGGGCGCGGACGAGGTGGACAACCTCCAGGACCATGTAAAAAAGGAATTGGACGAATACGTCGAGTTCATCAAACGGCATGGCTACTATGGCGAGGGGATCTCCGCCCTGAGCAATGACGTGGTGGAAGGGAGCGCGCAATTGGCGCCCCAGATCATGGAACGCTTCCCGCAATCCGTTTTCTTCATGGGGCAACTGGTCTTCCCGGAGGAGAGCTTCTTCTCGCGCCTGTTCCATAACAACGTGGTCTTCGCCGTGCAGCGCCGGCTCTATCATCTGGGCATTCCCTTCATCATCATGCCCGTCCGGGTGAAGATGAGGGTATGACCTTCGCGCGACCCTTCCTGAAATGGGCCGGCGGTAAGGGTCAATTGCTGGAACGCCTCTCCGGATATTTTCCCAGGGCCCTGGCCGATGGGACCGTGCAAACCTATTTCGAGCCTTTCATGGGCGGCGGCGCGATGTTCTTCCACGTGATGCAGAATTATCCCGTGCGCAGGGCGTACCTGATGGACGCCAATGAAGAGCTGGTGGTGGCGTACAAGGTGGTGCAGAAGGATGCGCCCGCCCTCACGGCCCTCCTGGGCCAGATGGAGCGCGATTACCTCAAGCTCTCCGAGGCCAAGCGGCGCGAACGCTTTCTCAAGGTGCGCGACTCCTTGAACCGGCAGCGTGCGGGCATGGACTTCCGGAAATATTCCGAGGCCTGGATCGAGCGCACGGGCCAGCTCCTTTTCCTCAACAAGACCTGCTATAACGGCCTGTTCCGGGTCAACCGCAAGGGCGGCTTCAATGTCCCTTTCGGAAAATATGTCCGGCCCACCATCCTGGACGCGGCCAACCTGGCCAAGGCCTCGACCGTGCTGGCCAAGGCTGAAATCCGTCTGGGAGACTTCGGGGATTTGCAGCGCCCGGGCGCCAAGATCAAGGCCGGATCCTTCATCTATTACGATCCGCCCTACCGGCCCCTGAGCCGAACGGCGAGTTTCACGGCCTATAGCAAGGGCGCTTTCGGCGACGAGGAGCAGAAGCGGTTGGCGGCCATGTTCCGGGATCTGGATCGGCGGGGCGTCTATCAGATGCTCAGCAATTCCGATCCCAAGAATACCGATCCCAAGGATGATTTCTTCGAGGATCAATACCGGGACTACCGGGACTCATTCTACCGCGTGCCCGCCACGCGCTCGATCAATTCCAACGCCGCCCTCCGGGGCCGCATCAACGAAATCGTCATAACCAACTACAAGGCCTGATGGAACGCGACGAGGCCTGGAAGCGGTTGTTCGACCGGCTTCCCGTCCTGGAGACTTTGGCGCGGGACGGCATCTTCCATGTCACGGCGGACGAACTCAAGGCCCACGGGGGCCGGGAGCCGCGCCTGATGGCCAAGATCGACACCCTGGCGGAACGCCCGGCGATATTGGCCGAGCATGGCCTCGCCTTGTTCCCGATCCGCAACGGGCGCTATGCGTTGTTCCCGGATCCCGACCAGAAATGCTTCTTCCGCTTTTCGGACGAGGAAACGCCGCCGTTACGTCCCTTCCGGTCGGCGGTGGATCTCAACCAGTTCGACACCTTTCCCCGCGGCCAGCAATCAAGCGAATCCCAGGCCCTGGACTTCGCCTTCATCTCCTCGCTCCTGCCCGGGTTCTGCGGTGAAGCCGATATGCGCCTGACCTTGCGGGGCCGATTCTTCTCCGGCGGCTTCCGGTTCCGGACGCCCGGGGACGGCCGGACCCCGATGGGCGGACGCG
>DAINDC010000206.1:4912-9507 GCA_036732085.1 Fibrobacterota bacterium
AGGTGGAGGTGGACCGCGTCCAGATCGAGGGGGATGCCGGTTATGAGGGCTGCGGAGGCGTCTATCTCATCGAGGCCAAGCGCGGCCGCCGCGACGATTTCCATATCCGCCAGCTCTGGTATCCCTGGCTCCATTGGTCGGCCCGCACACGCAAGCGCGTCGCTCCGATCTTCTTCGCCTATAGCAATGGCCAATACTTCCTCACCGAAATGGCCTTCGGGGAGGAATACGGGGACTGCCGCATCCTCCGGAACCGGGCGTATTGCCTGAACGAATCCCCGCTCGCCGATCTGGATTTCCGCCGGCTGCTGGAGGAGTTCCCGGCCGGATCGGAGCCGGAAGGAGCCTTCCCGCAAGCCAACGATCTGGACAAGGTGGTGGACGTGGTCCAGGCTGCAGGTAACGGACAGGTTACCAAGGCTTCCATCGCGGCCCTTTTCGACATCGAAGAGAGGCAGGGCGACTATTATGGGAATGCGGCCTGTTACTTGGGCCTCTTGAGCCGCAGGGACGGCGGCTTCGAGGCGACGCCGGATGGATTGGAGTTCGGCGCGTTGAAAGGCCGAGCCGAGCGCACGGCTCGCCTGGTGGCCATCATGATCCGGATCCCGAGCCTCAGGGAGGCCCTGAAATTGTTGGTGGAGCGCGAGTTCCGGGCCGAGAAGATCGGCAACCGGGAGCTGGCCGAGGTCATCCTCAAATGGACGGGCCTGGGGGCCTCGACGCCCGCGCGACGCGCGTCCACGGTAAAGGCCTGGCTGGTGTGGATCATGCGGAATGTGCATATCCGTATAGGCTGAAGCGGGCGCCTTCCTGGGGAATGGCCGGTGAAACGATAAACCCGAGGATTCGGCTTGACCGGATCCGGGGGTGGCGGTATCTTTGCATGAGGAACATGCGTATCGGCACCGGCATCGGTTTTTACTTTTACTTCTGGCGGGAAACCTCCGGGGGTTAGGGAATTCACGAGCTGTAAAAAGCCTGGAAGCCAAACCCCCGGAAGCCCCGGGGGTTTTTGTTTTTTTTAGGACTTTATATCCGGACATCCCGGAATCGAGCGCGGAGAGGAAATCATGCAGTCAACCGAAAATCTCAATATACGGGAAACCGTCCCGCTGATCGCGCCCGCGGAATTGCACGCCCTGCTGCCCATGGACGAAGCTGCCACCCAGACCGTGGTCGACGGCCGCAAGGCCATCCAGGGCATCCTTTCGGGCCGGGACAACCGGCTCATGGCCATCCTGGGTCCCTGTTCCATCCATGATACGGATGCGGCGCTGGACTATGCCCGTAAGCTCAAGAAGCTCAGCGACAAGGTCTCGGACAGCCTGGTGGTGGTCATGCGCGTCTATTTCGAGAAGCCCCGGACGACCGTGGGCTGGAAGGGTTTCATCAACGATCCCTTCCTCGACGATTCCTGCGATATCTCCACGGGCCTGCGCGAAGCGCGCCGGCTGCTGCTCCAGATCAACTCCATGGGCCTGCCGGCCGCGACGGAATTCCTCGATCCCATCGTGCCCCAATATATCGCGGATCTGGTGACCTGGGCCGCCATCGGCGCGCGCACCACGGAATCCCAGACCCACCGCCAGATGGCCAGCGGCCTGTCCATGCCCGTGGGTTTCAAGAACGGCACCGACGGTAACATCCAGGTTGCCATCGACGCCTTGACCTCCGCGCGCAACGCGCATAATTTCGTGGGGATGGACGGGGACGGCCGCACCTGCATCGTCAAGACCAAGGGCAATCCCTTCGGCCACGTGGTCCTGCGGGGTGGACGCGCGGGCACGAATTTCGATCCGGCCAGCACGGCCGACGCCGTGCGCCAGCTCGCCAAGGCGGGCCTGGAATCCCGGCTGGTGGTGGATTGCAGCCATGGCAATGCCAGCAAGCGCCAGGAGCTGCAGGCGGCGGTATGGGGCAGCATCGTGGAACAGCGATTGGCGGGCAACCGCACCCTCATGGGCGTGATGGTGGAGAGCAACCTGCACGAGGGCGCCCAGAAGATCCCCGGGGACCGGTCACTTCTACGTTACGGGGTCTCGGTAACCGACGAATGCATGGGATGGGAGGCCACCGAGCGCATGGTCCTCGATGCGCACGAGACCATCATGAAGGTGGCCGGGGGCTAGGGAGCGGGATTGCCCTCGGTGGTTCCGGTCCGGAGGAAGCCGAATCCGATGGCCAGGAAGGTGGCCAGGATGGCCACGGCCTTCACCAAGATGCCGGTATAGGTCCCCAAGTGGATCAATTCGAAGAGATATTTCTCGCCGATCAGGGAGGCGGGTAGGAGCACGAATACCCCAAGAATGGCCTTGGTCATCTGGCTCTCCAAATCCACGGATCGGGACCGTTTCCGGAGCCAGTAGAATCCTCCGAACAGGCAAATCAGCATGAAGATCTTTTCCGGCATTAGCATGTCGTTTAAAATAGGAAAGATTCCGGAATGCCGGAAGCGTCCTCGTCTCATGGTTGTTACGGTGGCCTTCGCCGATGAAGCGGGAACCGGGCGCATGACGTTCAAGATAGCGGCTCCTTGATCCCCTCGGAATCGACCATGCGGTTTGGAAGCCGCCGGTGAATTGATATATTCCCCCTATAAACTCGGGATGCCGCAAGGCATCGCTTATCGGGAGAACATCCATGCGTCCATTCCCATCCTTCCCATCCCAAGCGATTCTCTCCAGACTGCCTGGCTTCGCGGCCGCAGCCCTGGCCTTCGCCCTGCTCCTGCCCGCATCCGGCCATGCCCGCCTGGGCGGGAACATGGGAGTCGGCTTCGTGGCCGGCAAACCCTCCGGCCTCTCCAGCAAAATCTGGCTGAATGACAACAACGCCCTGGATCTGACCTTGGGCTACAATGTCTTCGACAATTGGCTCGGCCTGAACGCCGATTACCTCTGGCATGAATTCGACCTCTTCCGCGTTCCCAAGGGACAGTTGCCGCTTTTCTATGGGATGGGATTGTGGGCCGCCGTGGCCAATCACGGAGCCATCGGCGTGCGCGGCGTGGTGGGGATCGAATACCTTTTCCCCAGTGCGCCCTTCGATGCCTTCTTCGAATTGGCCCCGGGGATTTCGGTGCTGCCGTCGACGGATCTCAACTTCGACGCCGGTCTCGGCATGCGGTACTTCTTCTAGAATCGAACTTCCCGAATCCGGGTACCCGATCTATTACCGCTGCGCCAGTCCTGAGGGTAGGCCGCCCACCAGCTTGGGCGTCCCGGTCTTGGTATCCACGCCCAGCAGCACGTAACCCAAAGACGGGTCATCCACATTGGCCGCCATGGCCGCCCGCGAATCATTGTCGATCCGCAAAGTCGCGGGATTGATTTCCACGGTCTGAGTGGCCGTCGATCCCGCCGCCACCACGGTGATCTTGTTGCCGGAGGCGCTCAGGGCCGCCTTGAGGGGCGCGAGGTCGCCGCGGAAATATCCATAACCGCCGGTGGCGGGCAGGGCGGGCAGACCCGCATCCAAGGGGAAGAGCGGGGGCAAGGTGCCGCCGTCCAGGCATTTTCCGCCCACGAAGCTGGCGGGATCCACATAGCGGGATTCGATCAGGAAGACATCGTTGCGGATGAATCCGAGCGCATCGCGGGCCTTGGCGAGCTTGGCGGGCGTTCCCGGCAGGGCGTCATCCTCGATGGCCAGCACGGTGAACTTGGCGGAGACGGCCAAGGTGGAATCATAGGTGAAGGCGGCCTTTTCGGCGGCGGTGGCGCCATCGATGAGCGGAATGGGCGTGACGAAGAACTGGACATTGCCGCAATAGGGGAAGGCTCCATCGCGGATATGCAGGGTATCATAGGTCCCACGCATCACGCGGCCGCGCATGGAGAGGTAGAAGGGATCGCCGACCGCGATGCCGGCCTGTTCCAGGAAGAACTGGAACTTGGCCGCGGTGCCCGCATAGGACTTGGCGAAGGACTCCGGGGGTACCGGGTCGGTTACGGTGACGGTTCCGCCCGTTCCGGTGGCGGTATTCGCGGCGGTCTGGGTGGCGCCATCCGAGAGGCCGGTGCCGAACTTGTCCTGCTGCAGCCAGCCTCCGAAGTCGCCGACCACGCCGCCGGTCAGGACCTTCACGGAGGCGTCCGTGGCTTTCACCTTGGCCGAGAACTGGCCCGGCACGTCGCGATAGAGTTTTTCCAGGCAGTTGGCAGGCGCCGCCGGATCAAACCGCTTGCAGGAGTCGACGCTTTCGGTCATGCTGCCGTCCAGGACCCAGATATCCGTGGTCGAATCCTTGCCGCGTCCCAACCGCGCGGTCAGATCCACGCGCCGGGTATATTGCTTGGCCGCGTCGAAATGCGTCATGCGGGCGTCGATGTCGAAGGTGCCGTCGTCCTGGGGATAGGAATGGGTGGAGTCCAGCACCGCGAAGGTGTCGCCGAACTCGTCGAGCAAGGTGAGGGTGAAGAGCTTGGTCCCGTTCTGGCGGAGGGTCATCTTGGCGTTACCCAATCCCGAGGGCGGCTTGCGATAGGCCAGGATGGCGGCCGGGAGCGGCGCCAGGGTCTGGGTGGCGGGCTGGGTGAGGGCGGGAGTGGTGGTGGCGCCCGTGGCGGTTTTCACTATGCCCAGGTAGGCGA
>DAINDC010000207.1:0-9504 GCA_036732085.1 Fibrobacterota bacterium
GTCTTCTATCGCAATGCCGAACAGAAGCGCCTCGCCGAGGAGTCCAAGGCCAGACTGGAAGCGAGCAAGAAATTCTCGCAGCCGATCGTGGTGGAGATCACCCAATTCAAGACCTTCACTGCCGCCGAGGATTATCATCAGGACTATTACAAGACCAACCCCGTCCGCTACCATGCCTATCGCAAGGGCTCGGGTCGGGAAGGCTTCCTCGAGAAGACTTGGGGCAAGGATTATCCGGATTATCCCGTCATTCCGGTTAACCAGGACAACGACGGTGTGGAGGAAAAGAAGATGGGAACCAATGTCCCGAACAGCAGCGATGAAAAATATGCGAAGCCCTCGGAATCGGAACTGAAAAAGAAACTGACGCTCCTGCAATATGACGTGACCCAGAACAGCGGCACGGAACGGGCCTTCACGGGCGAATATTGGGACAACCATAAGGACGGCATCTATGTGGATGTGGTGAGCGGCGAACCCCTGTTCAGCTCCAAGGACAAGTTCAACAGCGGCACGGGCTGGCCCAGCTTCACGCGCCCGCTGCAACCGGCCAACCTGCAAAAGGCCGAGGACAAGAGCCATGGCATGGATCGCGACGAGGTCCGCAGCAAGCATGGCAATTCCCACCTGGGACATGTCTTCCAGGATGGCCCTCCGCCCACCGGCTTGCGCTACTGCATCAACTCCGCGTCCTTGCGCTTCATTCCCAAGGAGAGGCTCGCAGCCGAAGGCTATGGCGAATATGCCAAGCTGTTCGAAGGCGTGGCCAAGCACTAGCAATCTGGCTGAAGATCAATTTGTCTGAAGAACAATCCGACTGAAGCCATCGCCGGGAAACGGGCAACCGGAGATGACGACGGGGAGGGGTCCGCAAGGGCCTCTCCCTTTTTCGTGTCCTCCCTCACATCGCCCCAAATACCTATGGATTTCCGTGTCCTCGGTCACATCCTCCGACTCTGCTTTCGCTTAGCTTCTCAAGCAGCGGACTTTTAATACCGATGGTTACCGCAGAGGGCCATGGGGCGTCAAATCGACGAAGACCGGGAGCTTAACATGTCGCAACTGGAACTGCTGATGACCAAACTGGACGATAGCGTGCAAGAACAGACCGACGATGAGATCCATGCCGTACTGGCCGAAGTGCCTTGGGCGCGCAAGTCGTTACAGACCTATTTGACCAGCCAACAACCGGAACTGCGGCAAGACTTGCTCGCGCTTATCGGCGAACGGTTGCTCATAACCGCTTAGGCCTTTCCCCGCTCCGCCGATCCTCCCGGCCCGTTTTTCCTATTTTATACCCCCTTGAACATCCGCACCGCCAAACCCAGGAACGCACCGTTCCCGCTCGCCGATCTCTTCCGGGAAGAGACCTTCCCGGCCTTGTCCTCCACGGTTTTCCGGCAGGAAGATCCGCTGTATGTCTCGGGACTGGCCGGATCCGGTGTCTCCGCCTTGATAGCCCGCCACTTCCAGGACGGCGCCGGGAACATCCTCTACCTGGCTCCGGATGCCAAGAATGCGGAGCTCGTGGCCGAGGATTTGGAATCCTGGCTGGGCGAAGAACAGGTTTTGCTTTTTCCGGGCCTCGATCTAAAGCCCTATGAATGGCGCAAGCCTTTCGGGCATGTGCTGGAACAAAGGCTCGAATGCTTCGAGGCCTTGTACAAGAAAAAACGCTCGGTGCTGGTGACGGCCCTGCCCACCTTCCTGACGCGCCTGTCCAGCCCCGATTCCCTGCATCTCGAAATCCTGAACCTGTCCGTGGGAAGCTCGCTCAACCTCGAGGAGTTCCGCGAGGTCGTGCTGCATATGGGCTTCAGCGAAGCGGCCGTGGTCCAGGACATCGGCGAGTTCTCGGTGCGCGGCGAGATCATCGACATCTATCCCTACCTGCTCGATAATCCCGTGCGTATCGTGCTCTTCGGCGACGAGATCGAATCGGTCAAGGAATTCGACATCTTCACCCAGAGGTCGGTGAAGGAAATCGGGCAGGTGGACTTGTTCCCGCTCGATGAATGCTGCTTCAGCCATAAGGATCTCGAAGCGGGCATGGAACGGAACCTGGATCGGTTCCCGAGCGAGGATTCCTTCAAGGTCGAGAACCATCGCCTCCTGGTCAAGCGCGATCTGGAAGGCATCCATTGGCAGAAGGCCTTCTTCAAGGATCTCGGATTTTCCATTCTCGATTTCCTGGGCAAGGATGCCCGCGTGGTCATCGGCGATGACGACAACCTGCAAGCCGGCGTGGACCGGCTCATGGAGGCGGCGCGGGAAGGTTATGCCGAGGCGCAAGCCAAGGACCGCTGGGTCTCGCGGCCCGATGAACTTTTCTTCGCCAAAGCCGATCTCGATAAGATTTTTTCCCGATACAAACGGATCAAGCTGGGGCGACTGAGTTGGGAAGGCAAGGGCTGCCGCACCTTCGCGATGGAAGAGCAGGCCCGCGGCGGCGGCGGTTTGGCGCAGGCCGAACGCATGCTGGGCGAACTCGAATTGGACGGCATCCGCACCTATCTCGTTTCCTCCAACGAAGGCCAGGCCGAGCGGCTCCGCAAGCTCACGGCCGAGCTCCCGGTGGCGGGCGTGGTGGTGGGCCATCTCACCTGCGGTTTCGTCTCGCGCGAGGACGGCGTGGCCGTCTTCACCGACCACCAGATCTTCAACCGCTTCAGCCGGAAGATCAAGCGCAAGAAGCAAAAGGGCGGCGGCGTCTCGATCCAGAACTTCGAGGCCCTGACGCGCGGCGACTACGTGGTCCACGAGGATTACGGCATCGGCAAATTCATCGGCGTCAAGCGCATCAAGGCCAAGACGCCGGCGGGCCTGGAACATCATGTCGACTGCATCCTACTGGATTTCCAGGGCTCGGACAAGTTGGCCATGCCGGTCACGGACCTCACCAAGCTGGAGAAATATTCCTCCGAGGAAGGCCGCGTTCCCGTGCTCGCCAAGCTGGGCGGCAAGAACTGGGAAGCGCAGAAGGAGAAGGCCAAGAAATCCATCATCAAGCTGGCCAAGGAGCTCATCGAGCTCTATGCCAAGCGATCGGTGATGCCGGGTTATGCCTTCGGCGCGGACGGCGAGATGCAGAAGGAGTTCGAGGAAGCCTTCGAATTCGATCTCACTCCCGATCAGGCCAAGGCCGTGGCCGATGCGAAAGCGGATATGGAACGGCCCAAGCCCATGGATAGGCTCATCTGCGGGGACGTGGGCTTCGGGAAGACGGAAGTGGCCATGCGCGCGGCCTTCAAGGCCGTGCACGATAAGAAGCAGGTCTGCATCCTGGCGCCCACCACCATATTGGCGGCCCAGCATTTCGCCAGCTTCTCGGACCGCTTCGGCAACTGGCCCGTGCGCATCGACTACTTGAACCGCTTCAAGTCCCCGAAGGAGCAGAAGGAAACCATCGAGGCCGTGGGCCGCGGCGAGGTCGATCTCATCATCGGCACGCACCGGCTCATCTCCAAGGACGTGGCCTTCAAGGACCTGGGCCTCATGGTCATCGACGAGGAACAGAAGTTCGGCGTGAAGCAGAAGGAGCGATTGAAGGAGATGCGCACCCATGTGGACGTGCTCTCGATGTCGGCCACGCCCATCCCCCGCACCCTGAACATGTCGCTCGTGGGCGCGCGCGATCTCTCCATCATCGCCACGCCCCCGCGCAACCGCCTCCCCATCGACACCCGCGTGGTCTTCCACGATGCCAAGACCATCCGCGACGCCATCGAGATGGAGCTGGCGAGAGGCGGCCAGGTCTTCTACGTGCATAACCGAGTGATGGATCTCGCCGAGGTGACCACCTTCGTGGAAGGCCTGGTGCCGCATGCGCGCGTAGGCATGGCCCATGGCCAGATGAACGAGAACGATCTGGAACAGGTGATGGCCGCCTTCGTCAACCGCGAGTACGATATCCTGGTGGCGACCTCGATCATCGAATCCGGCCTCGACATCTCGAACGTCAATACCATCATCATCAACCGCGCGGATCTGTTCGGCCTCTCCCAACTCTACCAGCTGCGCGGCCGCGTGGGCCGATCGGCCACCAAGGCCTACTGTCTGCTTATCTCGCCGGATGCCAACAAGTTCACGGACGAGGCCAAGAAGCGCCTTTACTCGCTCGAGAAGTTCACGGACCTGGGGTCCGGGTTCCAAATCGCCATGCGCGACCTGGAGATTCGCGGTGCGGGCAATATCCTGGGCCTGGAACAGAGCGGCCATATCGCGGCCGTGGGCTTCGAGACCTACCACCGCATGCTGCGCGAGGCGGTGAAGGAGATGCAGGGCGCCAAGATCATCCCGCCCCTCAATCCGGAAATCGATTTCCCCGAGGATGCTTTCATCCCGGAGGAATACGTCGAGGACGGCTTCCAGCGCGTGGCCCTCTATCAGAAGCTGGCCCGTTGCACGGAAGTTACCCAGGTCGACGAACTGGGCAAGGAACTGGTCGATCGCTTCGGGCAGATGCCGCCCTCCGCCGAGGTTCTGCTCCATACCATGCTGTCCCGCGTGGCCGCGCAGCGCCTGGGCTTCCAGAAGGTGGCCATCCAGGGCAATCTTCTCAACCTGCAGTATGCGGAAATGCATGTCCCGGAGAAGGAGGAACTGGGGGCGCTTATGGCCAAGTTCAAGCGGCCCATGCGCTTCCTCTATGCCAAGCCCCTGCAGATGCTGGTCGAACTCGGCTCCTCGCATCCTGCGAGGAGCGTGGAGTTTGCCAAGGCAAACTCCAAAGCGACGAGCCTTACTACGCCCAAGTCCGGGGACTCGCATGCGCTCATCGCCCAGGCCGCGCAAATCCTCCGCGACCTTTTATAATCGGTTCCCGTTCATTTTATAATCCGTTCCCGCTCGGTCCGCTTCGAGCCTCCCCGGAGGTTGGCCCCATGCTCCGCGGGATGGGTAAGAAAGGGATTTTTTGTACATTTTCGGTAGCTGTCGCTTCCTGCGCAGGGCCAGATTCAACTGGTCCCCGGGAATCGGCGGTCACCCTATAAGATGCAGAAAAAAACCGGGATAAGGACCAAAGGGTCCAGCGTTCGCTTGCTGGCAAAGGCCGCCTTGGTCCTGTGCCTGGTTTCCTTACAGGGTTGCAAGCATGACAAGGAGAAAGCCGCGGTCCTGGCCCAGGTGGGCACTTCCACCTTGACCTTGGCGGAACTTCGGGAAAGCTTCCCCGTCGAGTTCGAGCAGTTCATCCGCCGCGAACAATACCTGGATTTCGTCAAGCGCTGGATCGACGACGAGGTCATCTATCAGCAGGCCCAGAAGGCCGATCTCGCCAAGGATTCCAGCGTGGCGCGCAAGCTCGCCAAGGTCCGGCGCAAGCTGCTCATCGAGGAATTCCTGGCCCGGGAAAACGCCTCGGAGGTTTTCGAGCCGGATGAGATTTCGATGAACCAATATTATGAGATGCATAAAGAGGAATTCCGCCGCAAGGTTCCGGAGGTCAAATTCATTCATCTCCGGGCGCAGTCTTCGAAACAGGCTTCCGATCTCCGCAGCAAGATCAATCGCGGCGATTTCCTGGCCATAGCCGCCGCCAACTCCTTGGATCCGGCCCCGGAGTCCTACGCCTCCATCGGCTTCAAGAAGCAAAGCGAATTCCCGCCCTGCCTCACCCAGGATATCGCCTCCGCCAATGTCGGCGCCGTGACCTTGCCCATCGCCTGCCCGGACGGATTCTATCTCGTCAAGGTGCTGGAAAGGCAGGAGGCCGGCAGCCTGATCTCGTTCGCGGAGGCCAAAGAGGAAATCAGCGGCATCCTGATCATGGACCGCAAGGACAAACTCCTGGAAGGCCGGATCGCCAAATACAAGGAAGGCCTGGCCATCGGATATAATCTCGATCAGATCCCGGGCCAATCGGAAACGTCCAAGCCCGGAGAGGCGCAAACCACGGCCTCGCCCAAGGCCGATGCCAAGGCTCCGGAGCATGAACCCACAACCAATGCCACGACCCTCCCGCAGCCGACCGCGGATGGCAAAGCCTCAGCCGGCACAGCCGCCAATGGCGGTGCTGCCGCCAAGAATGCGGAAGCGATTCGTGCCGCCGGCATGGCCGCCGCCATGCCTCAGGAACCTTCCGCCGCCCGCATGCCGCGCGAGCCCTGGGAGGACAAGCAGGCCGCACCGACTTCCCATCGTGCCGCATCCAATCGCAAGCGAAACGCTTCCCGTTCCTCCCAGGCGGCGCATGCGAATGCCGCCGACTCCGCAGGCGCCAGGGACTCGAGCCCATCGGCCAGGTCCACCGACCCAGCCGCGGATCCCGCCCCGATATCGTCCACGGGCTCCAAGCCCGAAGCAGAAGAGAACAGCAATGCGCAGAAACCCGAAGAGACTCCTTAACCTTTCCCTGTTGGCCGGGGCCGTGCTTTCGGCCGCCCATCTTGGCCATGCCTCCCGGCAGCCTTATGACGGCATAGTCGCCACCGTGGACGATCAGATCATCATGCTCTCCGAGCTGGAGGAGCTGCGCCAGGTGGCCGCCGAGCAGCAGCCCGGCATGTCCCGGATGAATCCGGACGATCAGCGGCGCGAGCTCCTGAACAAGCTCATCGACGACAAGGTGGTCCTGGTCAAGGCGAAGCTGGACACCAATATCCGCGTCTCGGAACGCGACATCGCCCCGCGCGTCGAGGACGCCATCTCCCATTACGTGGAGCAGCAAGGCGGCGAAAAGAAATTCGAGGTGCTCCTCAAGCAGACCAACGGCATGACCTTGGCCCAATTCCGCGCGCGCCTCACCCAGCAGTACCTGGAGCAGAGCTACCGGCAGAAGCTGCAGATCAAATACGTGGGCGACCACGAGCCCTCCAACTCGCAAGTCCGCGAATTCTTCAAGATGTACAAGGACAGCCTGCCCTTGCAGCAGAACAGCCTGCGGCTCTCGCATATCCAGATCAAGGTCAAGACCGGCGCGGCTTTGGAAAGGGCCGCCTTCCTCAAGGTCGACTCCCTGATCAAGCGCCTCGACAATGGCGAGGCGTTCGCCGACCTGGCCAAGAAGTACTCGGACGATTTCTCGGGCAAGGAGGGCGGCGATATCGGCTATACCAAGCGCGGCACCTTGGATCCGGATTACGAGCGCGCGGCCTTCTCGCTCGACGCCGGCGAGTATACCAAGGTCCCGGTCCGCTCCCGTTTCGGCTACCATCTCATCAAGGTCACGGGCAAGAAGGACAATGAGATCCGCACCTCGCACATCCTGGTGCGCCTGATTCCCGAGGCCGCCGACAGCGCCCGCACGCGCGCCTTCCTGGATTCCCTGCGCACCGTCGCGCTCAAGGAAAAGAACTTCCCCGCCCTCGCGGCCAAATTCTCCGAGGACAAGAAGTCCAAGGATCTGGGCGGCAGCCTCGGCTGGTTCACGCGGGACAAGATGGACGCGCGTTACCTGATGGCCGTCGACAGCCTGGAGGTGGGCGGCATCAGCGGCCCCGTCTCCGTCGGCGACGCGTATCATATCTTCCGCCTGGACGGCAAGGCCCCGGAACGCAAGATGAGCATCGAGGAGGACTTCGCGGATATCAGCCAGATCGCCCATCAATACTATATGAACCAGAAGCTTTCCACCTTCGTCAAGAAGTGGCGCGAGACCGTGCATATCGAGAACCGCCTGGCGGAGTTCAAAGGCCTGGGAGCCGGCGAGGCCATGGCCCCGGAGGCTGGCGGAGAAGGCGACGGATCGGGTTCCGATGGGCTGCCCGGCGGCATCCCCCTGCGGAATTGACCTCGACCATGCGGGACGAAACCTCCTATCGGATCATCGCCCCTTACTATGACTGGATCATGGCGCATGTCGACTACGACG
Source organism: Fibrobacterota bacterium (assembly GCA_036732085.1). Taxonomy (GTDB): domain Bacteria; phylum Fibrobacterota; class Fibrobacteria; order UBA11236; family UBA11236; genus Chersky-265. The sequence goes on from DAINDC010000207.1 coordinate 7,814, forward strand.
CCTGGGGCCGGCATCTCCAGAAGCTATGGCGCAAGTTCGGCCCCGAACCCCGGAACATCCTGGAGATTGGCGCCGGCACCTGCCCTTTCGCGCGGCGCGACGTGTATCCCGCGGAAGCCAAGGTGGTCTACTCCGATCTCTCTCCCTTCATGCTGGGCCAAGCCCACGATGTGGAAGCGGCCGGCAAGCGCGTGGCGGCCAATGCCCTGGCCTTGCCGTTCAAGGGGCCGTTCCAACTCTGCGTCATGGTCTACGACGCCATCAACTACCTGATGGAGGAAGAGGATGTCTCGCGCTGCCTGCGCGAGGCCTTTCGCGTGCTGGACAAGGGCGGCCTCTTCATCTTCGACATCACCACCGAGGAGAATTCCAAGCGCCACTTCCACCAGGCCGTGGACTATGGCGAACTGGAAGGCTGCACCTATTTCCGCGAGAGCAGTTACGATCGCGACTCCCGCGTGCAGAGCAATGACTTCATCTTCTTCGTGGAAGGCCGATCCGATTGCTGGCGCAAGGTGAAGGAAAGCCACCAACAGCGCATCTATACCGTGGAGGATCTCCGCGCCCTGGCCGAGGACGTCGGGTTCGCGGTGGACGGAGCCCTGGAAGGCTTCACCTTCCGCAGCGGCCGCGAGACCTCGGAGCGCGTGCACTTCGTGCTGAGGAAGCCCCAATGATATTATCCTTCAGCCATGTCTCGAAGAGATATGAGAAGGATTGGACGGCCCTGAAGGATGTGCATTTCCGCATGGACCGCGGCGAATTCATCTTCCTCACGGGACCGAGCGGCGCGGGCAAGACCACGGTGCTCAAGCTCATCTATATGGACGAGAAACCGGACGTGGGCGAGGTGCTGATCTCTTTCAACAAGGATCTCGCCTACCGTTCGACCGAAACCTCGCGCAGCACCATCCAGCTATTGCGCAGGCGCCTGGGCATCGTCTTCCAGGACTTCAAGCTGCTCCCGGACCGCAGCATATTCGAGAACGTCGCCTTCGCCCTCCGCATCGCCGGATATTCCAACAAGCGCATCAAGCATCGCACCTACGAGGTCCTGACCATGACCGGCATCTCGCATAAGGCCAAGAACCTGCCCCATCAATTGTCGGGCGGCGAACAACAGCGCGTCTCCATCGCCCGGGCCATGGCCAACGAGCCTTATATGGTCCTGGCCGACGAACCCACGGGCAATCTCGATCCGCAAACCTCCAAAGAGATCATCAAAATATTCCAAAACATCAATGCCTCCGGCACCGCCGTATTGATGGCGACCCATGACTACAGCCTCATCAACAGCATGCCCTACCGCCGCCTGATGCTCAACCGCGGCACTCTCATGAACCGCGATTTCATTTAAGAATTTCCTAGTCAAATAGCCCCATCCTCCCCCTAGAATAGGGATAAACAAAAGGATAGGCGATATGGACAGTCCCTTCGCGAATGACGGTCAGAATCCCTTCCAAACCCCGTACCAGGCTCCGACCGCACCGGCGAATCCGGGACTGGGAATCAAACCGTTCGCCGCGCTGGATCTAGCGCCAGTCGCCGGCCATAAAGGCGCCCCGCCGGCCCTCGCTTCCAGTCCCTTCCTGGAAGCCGGCTTGAGCAAGGCCTTCACCGGCCGGGATAATACAGGCTCTGGCAGCGCGCCGGTCGCAGGCGGAAACCCGTTCGCTCAGGGCGCTCCGGCC
>DAINDC010000208.1:0-9366 GCA_036732085.1 Fibrobacterota bacterium
GCCACATCGTATCTTCGCAAATTGTTCCCGCGGATTCGAACCTGGAGGTGGACGGATCCTTCCGTCTCAAGCGCAAGCGCGTCGGCGATGGAATGGCTTCTCCGCTGTGGAGACTGCCATGAGCCTGCCTCTCTCGATCATCATCCCCACCTACATGCGCGATCAGGTGCTCTGGGACAGCGTCGCGGCCCTGCGCGGCCAGCTCCATGGCGAGGACGAGCTCCTAGTGGTCGACCAGAACCAGCCTCCCCTGCGGGCGCCGGCCGGCCTGGAGGGCCCGTGGCTGCGCCTCTGCCACCTGGACGTCCCTTCGCTCACCCGGGCGCGCAATCTCGGCATCCGCGAGTCCCGGCATCCCCATATGATCTTCCTCGACGACGATATCATCCCGGATCCCCTCCTGCTGGACCGTCTCCGCGAGGTTACCCTGGAAAATCCGGACTGCATCCTGACCGGAGTAGTGGATCAAGAGGACAAGCCCGAACACGTGCCCACGCCGGGCTCGGTGGATCTGCGCACCGGGGAAATCCGCACCAACTTCAGCCGGCCGATTCAAGGCGAGGTCCCGTTCTTCCCGGGATGCCTTTCCCTCATCCCGCGTTCCTGCCTACCGCCCGCGCCTTTTTTCTGTCCCGCCTTCAGGGGCGCCTCGCAAGGCGAGGAAATCGATTTCGCCCTCCGGGTGCGCTCCCTGGGGAAGCGGATCATGGCGGACCCTTCCGTGCGAATCTTCCATCTCAAGGTGGTGGAAGGCGGATGCCGATCGCCGGAATTCCGGCAGCGCTTTTTCCTGGATCAGGTTTTCAACCAGGCACTCTTCTATGGCAGGCATGGACGGCTCGGGCATACGCCCGCCTTCCTGCGCAGGCTCAAGGGATTCATCGAATTCCATACGCGGGTGGCGGAAGGCAAATCGCATTCCGCCCTGCTGGTGGCTACGGCCCTGGGACGGCTGGCGGCCGGACTCGCGACCGGAATGCGCTACCGGTTGAGCTAGATCGGCTGGAGCCGGTTTCCCGTTTCCAGCGATCGGCGCAGGAAAAATCGGCCCTCCTCGAAAACCAGCCAGACCGGCACGGAGTTCAATCGGATTGGCCTGGACTCCATCAGGTTCAAAACGGCCCGATCGTGATCCGGACCATAAGTGGAATGATGCTCGAGGATGATGCGGACGGAACTTGCTCCTTTTATCAAGGACTTCCTGTCCGCGCCCGATTCCCAGAACTCCTTGAGCCGCGCCTTCCAGGTGGGATCGATGAAATGGGGCTTATACACCACGTGCGGAAAGGCCTCGCGCATCACCTTGAAGCTCTCAAGGTTCTCGCGGCTGTCGTCATAGAAGGAGATGTCGTTGAAGCCGCGGCCGACCAGATCCTCGGCGATGACCAGTGCCTTGCGCTCCGCTATCGACAGGGACAGGAAGCCCACCTCCAGCGCTTGCGCGCGATTGTCTTTGTACTCCGAGAACCGGCGATCGGAAACGGCGAAGATATGCTCCTTGGCCAAGCGGATCCCGAAAAGGCTGCGGAACAGGCGGATCAAAAAGGGCGCATGGAGATGCTTGTCGCCGCGCGCGGTGAGGATGCCGAAGTGGCTGCGGGTCCCGTGTTTCAGGATGGTGTCGATGATGGTCTTGGTGTATTTCACCACGATGCCGCGCGACAGGATGCCCAAATCCGAGAACTCGCGGAAGTCGAAAGATTCCCCGGCTTTGGGCCGGTAAAGAGAAAACTCGGCCGGGGACAAAGAGACCGTGGGGACGCCGCCGGAATTTTTGACCCAGACCCTGGCCTCCGTCCGAATCAAAGTATCGTCCAGATCGAATAGGTGGATGCTTCTGCGTATCGCCGGCTGGTCCGTCATCTTCCTTCAATTTATGAAAGTAACCGGGAGCGGCGCAACCGGTACCTGGGCCGTATTAATGCTAAATTAGTCCCAGGCCTAGCCTTAAGGATGTTCACCTACCTCTGTAAATTATTCCACCACCTACACTCGCGGCCGCGTACGGTCCTCGCCTTGGCCATCCTCATCACCTTGGGCGCCTTGGTTCCGCTTAAGAAGCTCGAGTACCGGATGTCCATGTCCGAACTCCTTCCCGACCAATTCGAAAGTGTGCAACTCTGGCGCAAGATCGGCAGGAAATTCGGGGGGCTGGGACATCTCGCCATCGTCGTCCATTCGGATGATTCCGCCGCCAACTCCGCCGCGGTCCGCTTCCTGGCCGATCATCTGGAAAGCCATCCGGATATCAACTTCCTCGAGTACCGCACCGAAGCGGCCTTCTACAAGGCGCATAAGCTCCTGTATATCTCCCTCCACGATTTGCAGGAGGTCGACAGGCGCATCGAGACCGGCTTCTGGCTCAGCAAGAAGAAGCGCAACCCCCTGATCCTGGACCTTCTGGACGAGGAGGAAAAGGAGAGCTCCTTCGAGGCCACGAGCTTCGGGGATCTCGAGAAGAAATATTTCTCGCGCCTGCAGGAATACCTCGGCACGCCCGACGGGAAGACCTTGGTCCTGCGCGTCTACCCGAATTTCGACATCAACGACATCTCGCGCTGCCGCGCCTTCCAGCATGACGTCGCCACCGTAACGACCCAGTTACGGGAGATCTCCCCCGGCAAGCCGGAGATTCTCCTGACCGGCGACATGATGCGGAACATCCAGAACGAAGGCCGCCTGTACTCGCAGATTATCGATTCGGCCAAGCGCTCGCTCTACCTCACGGGCATCCTCCTGCTCATCTATTTCATCCGCATCCCGGTGGGCGCCATCCTGGCCGTCATCCCCTTGGCCATGGCCACCATCTGGACTTTGGCCTTGACCTCGGCCTGGGTCGGCTACCTGAGCCTGGTGACCGGGCCCTTGAGCCTTCTACTCGTGGGCATCGGACTGGAGTCGGTCATCCAGCTCCTGGCCCGCTATCGGGAAGAGCGGCGCAAGAATTTCAGCGCCTCCGTCGCCTTCGAAACCCTCATCCTGGAGACCGGTCCGGCCATCACCACCGGAGTCTTGGTCAGCGCGGCCGCCTTCCTCACCTTGATGGTCACGGACTTCAAGGGCTTCCGGCAATTCGGCATGATGGCGGGCGTCGGCCTGCTTTGCACCTTGATCGCCGTGCTCGTGGTCTTCCCCTGCATCCTCATTCTGGCCGAACCCTTTGGGCTCCTGCCCGTGTTGGGGAGCCGGATGTACAACTTCAACCTGTTCCGCAGCAGCCGCTATGCGCGTTGGCGCTGGCATCTGATCGCCGTAATACTGATTACCGTCTTCGCGGTCCATCGCGGCATCCAGATCGGCTTCCAGTTCAACTTCGACAAGCTCACCTTCCCGAATAGCAATCTCCAGGCGGACAGCTTGGTGCAGGCCGCGGGCGAAGCCATCGTCCCGCCCGCCGTGGTATTGGCACCCGGCTATCACGAAGCGCAGGAGGTCGCGGACGCCTTGCGCGCCCACATGCGCACGGATACTCTCACTCCCACCATCCAGTCGGTGACGACCATGACCGATCTGCTGCCGGCGGATCAGGACGAGAAACTCGTCATCATCAGGAAGCTGAAGCGGGCTGTCACGCCGGCCCTCATCGCGAGCGCGCCCGAGCCGCTTCGCACCAACTTGGAGACGCTCACCGCCTCCTGGGACCTCCGCAAGCTCACGCCCGCGGATCTGCCCGAGAACTACAAGAAGAAATTCCTGGGCCGCGATTCCCTGTCCGGGCAATTCACCTTCATCTTTCCCTCCGTGAACCTGCGGGAGGGCTGGAACAATATCGCCTTCGCCGAGGACGTCCGCGACATCAAGACCGCGGACGGCCAGGTCTACCATGCGTCCGGCTTTCCGGTGGTGCATGCCGATCTGTTGGGGATGATCATACCCGATTCGCGCCGCGCCCTGATCCTGGCCCTCCTTACCATCGCCTGCCTGGTCCTGCTCGACGTGAAATCGATCCGCGGCACGGCCGTGCTCATCCTGCCGCTGCTGTTCAGCCTCATCTGGACTCTGGGGCTGCTAAAGGTCTTCGGCATCAAGCTGAGCTGGTACAACCTGGTGGCCTTCCCGGCCATGCTCGCCTTCGGGATCAACAATGGGGTGCATCTCTACCACCGCTACCTGGAAGAAGGGCGCGGCTCGGTCCGGTTTGTATTGAGGCGCACCGGCGAGACCACGGCGGTGGCGACCTTGGTGGGGATGGCGGGCTTCCTGGCCCTGGCCTTCTCCGATCACCGGGGGCTGGCATCCTTGGGTCAGACCGCGCTGATAGGCCTAAGCATGAGCCTCCTGGCCCCTTTGCTCTTCATGCCGCTTATCATCGGCTTTCTGGAAGAGCGCGCCAAGATCCAGGATTGAAGCGGGGTCGGTCTAATTAGGCGGAGAGCCTAGACGCCCAAGTCGCAAGCTGCGAGTTGCAAGTTACGGGTTACGAATCGCGGGTCACGGTTCGCGAAGCGCGAAAAAGAAAAGGCGCGGCATCCCCATAGTTGCGAGGGAATCGGTGTGGGGAGCACACCGATCGGGATTCTCGCATGCCGCGCCCTTAGACTTCAGATAGAATCATCCTCGGATATAATCTTCCTCAGATATAACGGTTGGCCAGGTTCTCCAGGTTTTCCTGACGACCGGAGCGCGGCTTGGGATCGAGTCCCTTCGCGAGCGTCAAATCCGCCAGTTCCGCCAAGGACATCTTGCCGTGCAGGATCTGGGTTCCCATAGGTTCGTTCCATCCCGCATACCGCTGTTCCAGGCGCTTGGCCAGGGCCTTGTCGCCGATCATCTTCTCCGCGATGAGCAGGCCGCGGGCCAGGACGTCCATGCCGCCGATATGGGCGTGGAACAGATCTTCCGCATCGATGCTCTGGCGGCGCAGCTTGGCGTCGAAGTTCATGCCGCCGGATTCGAAGCCGCCGGCCTGCATCAAGGTGAACATCACCTGGGCGATTTCCAACGGATCGTTCGGGAATTGATCGGTATCCCAGCCGAGCTGGTTGTCGCCTCGGTTCATGTCCAGGCTGCCGAAGATGCCGTTCGCCAGGGCATAGGCCACTTCATGTTGGAAGGTATGGCCGGAGAGGATGGCATGGTTGGCTTCGATATTGACCTTGTATTCCTTCTCCAGGCCGTAGCGTTGGAGGAAAGCATAGACCGTGGCCGTATCGAAATCATATTGATGCTTGGTGGGTTCCTTGGGCTTGGGCTCCAGGAGCAGGAAGCCCTTGAATCCGATCTTATGCTTGTATTCGGCCACCATGGACATGAAGCGGCCTATCTGGTCGGCTTCGCGGCGCATGTCGGTATTGAGCAAGGTCTCATAGCCTTCGCGGCCGCCCCAGAGCACGTAGTTCTCGCCCTTGAGCTTCAAGGTCACGTCCATCATCTTGCGCACCTGGGCCGCCGCATAGGCGAACACTTCCGGATCCGGATTGGTGGCCGCGCCGCTCATGAAGCGCGGGTGGCTGAAGAGATTGGCGGTGCCCCAGAGGAGCTTGACGCCGGTGCGGGCCATTTCCTTTTCCGCTCCCCCGACCAACTTATCGAGGATCGAGAAGCTTTCCTTCAGGTTGGCGCCTTCCGGAGCCATGTCGCGATCGTGGAAGGTGTAGAAGGGCGCGCCCAGTTTCTCGAAGAAGGCGAAAGCGGCCTGCTGCTTGGCCAGCGCAGATTCGATCGGATCCGCGATCCGATGCCAGGGACGATCGAAGGTCCCGGCCCCGAAAACATCCGAGCCGTTCCAGGCGAAGCTATGCCAATAGCAGACGGCGCAGCGCAGGATGTCTTCCATGCGTTTGCCCAGGACCATCTGGTCCGGATTGTAATAGCGGAAAGCCAGGGGGTTTTCCGAACCCGGACCTTCGTAACGGATTTTCGGGATGCGATCGAAATATGTATCAGCCATTGAAATGAATCCTTTCCATTAGGCCTGGCCCGCAGATCGCGAGGCCGCGAAATGGGGTTTCAGGTCCCGGTATAAATTGCGATAGGTGACGATTTTACTGGCATACAGATCCGCCCAGGCCGCATCCGGATCGACCACATGATCGATGGGAGGCGCGACGCAGACGGTTTCCGGTTTTTCCGCAGTGAGGGCCAAACGGGCCAGGCGCGCGGCTCCGAAAGCCGGTCCCAATTCCCCGCCCTTGCGGTAGAGGAGTTGCCTGCCCAAGGCGGAAGCCAGGATGCGGCCCCACAGCGCGCTCCGGGCTCCCCCGCCGATGACGCTGACTTCCTTGATGTCGGCGCGCGCATCGCGCAAGGCATGCTGCCCGTCGGCGAAGGCGAAGGCCACGCCTTCCAGGACGGCTCGGCCCAGCGCTCCGCGCGTGGTGCCATGGGTCATCCCGAAGAAGACGCCCTTGGCCAGCGGATTGTTATGCGGCGTGCGTTCGCCGGAGAGATACGGGAGGAAGATGGGGATGTCGTCGCCGGGTTGGCAGGCTTCCGCTTCCGCGAGCAGGGCGGACTCATCCGCGGCTCCGGTGAGTTGCACGGCCCAGCTCAGGCAGCTGGCGGCGCTCAAGATGACGGACATCTGATGCCAGACGCCCGGCAGGCAATGGCAGAAGGTATGCACCGCGCCCGCGGGGTTGGCGGAGTACTGCGAGGCGGAAACGAAATAGACTCCGGAAGTGCCGAGCGAAAGGAAGGCCTCGCCGGGACGGACCACGCCCATGCCGGCCGCGCCGGCCGCATTGTCTCCCGCGCCTCCTGCGACGATGACCTTTTCGGAGAGGCCCCAGGCCGAGGCGATTTGCTTCCGCAAGGAACCTGTCGGTTGCGAGCCTTCGTACAATTTCGGCATCGCGGAAATCTTCAGGCCCGTGGCTTGCACCAATTCATCGGACCAGGCTCTACGTCCCACATCGAGCCATAAGGTTCCGGAGGCATCGGACATTTCCGAGGCATAATCGCCGGTAAGATAAAGACGGAGATAATCCTTCGGAAGCAGGACTTTTTCCACCTGCTTGAAGACATCCGGTTCATGCTTGGCGACCCACAGGACCTTGGGCGCGGTGAAACCCGGCATGGCAAGGTTACCGGTGATGTCCCGGCTCTTGGGAACCCGGCGTTCCAGCTCGGCGCATTCCTCGCCGCTGCGGCCATCGTTCCAAAGGATGGCGGGCCGCAATACGCGGTCCCCATGGCCGAGCAAAGTCGCTCCATGCATCTGGCCGGAAAGCCCGATGGATTTCACCGCCGCGAATTCCTTCGGACGACGTTCGCGCAACTCTTTCACGGCCGCTTCCGTGGCCTTGATCCAGTCTGCCGGATCCTGTTCGGACCAGAGAGAGTGCGGGCGCGAAACCTGCAGTGGAGCGGTAGCTTGATCAATGATGTTTTGGGACTCATCGGCCAGTATGGCTTTGACCCCCGAAGTCCCCAAATCGATGCCTAAAAATATCATGTCAAAATAATACGTCGGTGAGCCTCATGGTGTTTGTATTAATCCTTCGTCCCTGTGTAAAAATTCCGCATGCTCATTAATTTTATACAAAAATCCCTGTCGCTTTCACATCCAGTTGCCGCCGTTACTTGGTGAAAGACGAGGATTTGGAAGCCTCTCCAGCATGATCCACATCCGAAAAGTCCCGCGGCGTGAATTCCTCCCGGTACTTCCCCATGGCCCACAGGCCGTCCAGAGCCGCAGCCAGCGTAACAAAAAGCACAACCTGGCGTAGCCGGGGAAGGTCCAAGGTTTTCGCGGTGGCGAGCAGCTTCCCGGCCCCCAGGAAGGCCATGGGCATCAACGGCACCAGCATCCGGTGGACCAGGTCATCCGGACGCATCACCAGGAGAATGCTGATATATCCGAGTATGCAGAGCTTCAGGAGCAAAGAACGTCCCGCCGCGGCTGCGAGACAGATGGGAACGGACAGGCCCAATACCAGGCAGAGAATGGTTTTGAAAAGCGAAGCCTTGATCCAGGCATAGGCGCCATAGAAAAAGCTCGATACGAACAGGGTTGCGAACAGGGATCGCAGGTTATGGAGAAGCCGGACCGGAAAGGAATCCGGATGGACATCGACGGTATCCTGGACATGGATCTTGAAATACTGTTGTAGCCCCGGAATCTCGCCGAAGGCAAGCCACTGCACCAGGAAATAAGGCAGGAGCAGGCCGAACAGGATGGCGCCGCGCCGCTTGTCCCGTTCCAGAATCACGGTCAAGGCATAGGCTCCCACCATGGGCAACCCGCTGGTGCGCAGAGCCATGAGGAAAACCGCCAGGAAGGGCATGGCATCCTTGGCCTTACCCGTAACATGCAAGTAAACAAAGAGCATCAGGAAGAAGGTGAACGGGATATCGGAATAGGCGAAGGTGCACCAGAACCGGATCATGGGATTGGCAAGCATGGCCAAGGTCAAAAGCAAGGACAGCCACGCTCCCACCCAAAGCCGGAGGCAGAAAAAGGTCATGGCTCCCAAGCCGAAACCGAAGCCAGCATTGATCCACGGGTAAAGATTCCAATGCTGGTGGAAAAGCGGATAGAAAAGCGACAGCAGGAGGGGATACCCGAAGGGACGCAGGAGGAAAAGGCTCCCGTTGCCGTCGCGCAAATTTTCGAAGGGCCGATGGATGAAAAAGCCCTTCACGAGGTAAAGGTATTGCTCGTCATCGGCGAGCAGGCCGCCTACCCGGAAGGAAACGGCCACGGCCATCAGAATGGCTACCAGGCATAAGGCCGTATTCCGAAAATCGGTGCGTTTGTCAACCTCGTTGGATAAGGCTTGGGCGGTGGATGCCTGATTGGTCATGGCAGGATTGTACCATAGCCCCTAAGAAGTGGTCTCATAAATCGTTTTATGGCGAGGGCGCGCGAGCGGCCCTGCGGGAGTACGGATACATTGAAATCAATGCCGTCCAAAGCATCAAAGCGCAGGATGGCGGCGTTCTGGGCCAGACCCATACGCATCCAAGTTTGGAAGGTGAATTCGCCTGAAGCGGTGGGCAGGTAGTGGCGGATGGATTCCGCAATCGCCGCTCCAGTGGTTAGACGCTTGGCTTGGCCCAGACGACCCGTGACGGGCGTGCCCGCGCCCGCCAGCATCGTATCCCGAATCGGGCCTAATGCCACCGTGAAGGTGTCGGCCGTGAGGCCTATTCCCGCGTCGCGTTGATGGAGGGAATCGGTCACGAGCCATTTGTCTTGAGAGACGCCGGCTACGGCCAGTCCCCGCACGGCATTCACATCCAGCGCCGAGTTCCATGCCGATTTCGCGGAAACAAAAGCGGCATCGCGCGGTAAAAGCAAATCGGGCAAAGGACCTTGGGGAGCCTGGACATCCGGAGCGAACGCAAAGTATTGGCCGCCCAAGGGACCCTCCGTCTCAGGTCAAAATGTCGGGTAGGATTACCTAACAAACCAGAGTGAGG
>DAINDC010000209.1:0-9328 GCA_036732085.1 Fibrobacterota bacterium
TCGCCCAGCTCTGGTTCCGGGTCCCGTTCCGGGGAAGTTACCTGGCCCTGTTCGTTTTCTCCGCGGCGTATATGCTGTCTTCGCTCGGCATCGGCATCTTCACCTCCACGGTGGCGCGCACCCAGCAGCAAGCCCTGTTCATCATCTGGTTCTTCCTGCTTTTTTTCATGCTGCTTTCCGGATTCTTCATGCCGGTGGAGAACATGCCCCATTGGGTCCGGATGGTGACCTACGGCAATCCCGTCCGCTATTTCATGTACGTGCTGCGGGAGATGTTCCTGAAAGGCTCCGGATTCCAAGAGCTCTGGCACGAAGGCCTGGCCATGGTAGGCATCGGCGTCACCGTCTTCACCTTCTCCGTCCTGAAATTCAACCGGACGACTTCGTGATAATTTAAGGGTCGTCGCGGGCGGGATACCGGAAGGTCCTCGCCTTGCGCCAAAGCCCCCAGGTGCGGGCCGAATCCACGGCTTGCGAAAGTTTCATGGATGGCTTGGCCTTGATCAATCGGCTCCAATCATCGAGATAGGTTTCCGCCACGGAATCGCGCCAGGGGTTCCCGGCCTGGAACATATCGTATTCCTTCTGGACATTCACCAGCTCGCCGAAAGAGGCCTCGGCGCCGGCCGAGTCTTCGAAGGTCTGGTAGAACAGGGTCTGGAATTCCGCGGCCTTCAACTGGAACATGAAGCCCAGCGCCTGTTGCTCATATCCTTGCGACAACAATCTGGGTCCGGCATAGGATTGGATGCGCAGGCGCCGACCCAGCAGGAACAGGCCCCGCGCCGCGTCCCGGCCGCGCAGGCGGATGTCATAGGGATGCTCGGGAAGCGGGGAAAGGAAAACCGAGTAGAGGATGTTGATCAGTTTTTCGAAAGGCGGAAACGGAATGCGCCGATAGATTTCCTCGGCTTCGGTAAGGGTATACGGATTCAAATGCCCGGTGCGGCTGAATAGTCCGAGCAGGAGTTCCTCCATGCGCGGATAATAAAAATCCCCGCCCGGGAGCCTGCGCGGATCCATGAACAGCGCGCGCGCCTTGGGCACCTCGTTCTCGCGCAACAGGACATAAGCGAGCATGACCCGCAAGACCCCGTTCTCCGGATCCAGCGCCAAGGCCTTGTCCAAGTAGGGCCGCGCCAGCTTCTCCTCCTCGGGGAGGTCGCGATCCAGGTACGCCAGGGCGAGATGGTAAGCGATGATCGGTTCGCCCGGTTTCAGGCTGTCGGCCCGGTGCAGGCTCGCCAAGCGGCCCGCATGGGAAGAGTCGGTCAAGGCCAGGAACAGGTGCAGGCGCCAATCGCCCGGATACCACCTTGCAATCTGATCCAGCGCCTCCGGCGGCTCGAAACGTTCCAGGGCCACGCCCTGTTGGGAGGCGGGCAAGGGCGCCTCGCGCACCTGGCGGCTACCCTCGCAGCCGATCCAAAACAAGGCAGGTATCACAGCCGATACCACCCAGGCCGCCGCCGAAAGCATGCGGCGGTCGCGTCGGAAGAAACGGAGTAATGCCATGGGTGAAATGTACAAACTGCCCCGGGAAGCCATTCAGGGTACCGGCCAGGTCCCACCGCTCCCGGCCGCGACGGATAAGGTCCCGCCCCGCCCGATGAGGCATGCATTCCCCGGCCATTATTCGTATGATTTACTTTTACCCTGGTGACTCGCAACGATATGGAAAACACCGCCCGCATCGCCGGCTATAGCGTCGCTCTCGCCCTGCTCGCGGGCATGCTATCCTTGATTTTCCTGCTGCGCGAGGGCGTCCTGTTCCCGCATAACCGCGTGAAGGTCGGGTTTCCGTCCATCGGCACCTTGATGGAAGATGATCCGGTGAAGTCCCGTGGCGTGGAGATCGGTCGCGTGGAGAAAATCGAAACCGGCGATGGCGGAGCGGTGGCGACCCTGGAACTTTACCGGCGCGTGACCTTGCCCAAGGATACCCGCTTCATCAATTACAACTACAGCATGTTCGGCGCCCGCATGGTCATCATGGTTCCCGGCGCATCCCCCGAGCCCATGGATCAGACGGTCATCCAACAGGGCGATTTCATCACCGGCGTCACCGAGACCATCCATCGCGTGGATGCCTTGATGCGTACCGTGCTGGAGTACCGGACTTTGGCCGCCCGGCTTGAGCGCGGCGACGATACCACCCTTTCCATCCAGAAGATGTTGGAGACCCAGATCTATCCGGCCCTGGAGGAATTCGGGCGCTTCTCAAGCGACCTTGAGGTCTTGCAGGGAGAGGCTTCCGCGGAGCTGGATCGGCTGGCCTTGGCCGGCGGACAGGTGAATCGGTTTTCGGCCACGGTCGCCGCCAATAGCGATACCTTGGTCCTGCGCGCGAACCGGACCTTGGAGCGTTTGGCCGTGCTTACGGCGCAGTCCACGGTCCTACTCAAAGGGTTGGAGGAACTGATGATCGCAGCAGAGGACACTACCCATGGCACCAGCCGGATCCTGATGCAACGCGACCTCTACGATCGGACCTTGAGCATGACCCATGCCCTCCAGGATTTCCTGAAGCTGACCCGCAAGGAAGGCTTCCAGGATCTGATCCACTTCTGGCGCAATGTCCATATTCATTGGGGCAGGACGCCGGTCAAATAAGCGGCGGCGTGAAAGTTCAGGAGCCCTTGGCTTCCGGCAGGCCGGGAACCGCATCCAACTTGGCATCCAACTGTTGGCGCACCTTCTGGGCCAGCCCCAAGGGCGTGAACGGTTTGGGAAGGAACGCCCGGTCCTGCTCCAGGACGCCATGTTGCACAATCGCATCCCCGGTATAACCGGAAATGTAAAGGACCCGGGTTTCGGGACTCAGGCGAGCCACCTCATCCGCCAATTGCCGCCCTCCCATATGCGGCATCACCACGTCCGTAAGCAGCAAATGCACCGTGCCGGGAAATTGGCCGAGGACGCTCAGGGCTTCCAATCCATCCGAAGCTTCGAGGACGGTATACCCGTTGCCAGCCAATAATTCCCGCGTCATCTTACGCACCGAATACTCATCTTCGGCAAGCAGAATGGTTTCCTTGCCCCGCAATTGCGCCGGCCAGGAAATCTCCGGAAACTTCCGCGGCTTCTTCCCCGCGGTCTCGGAAGCCGGCAGGTAGACCAGGAAGGTCGAGCCCGTTCCCTTTACGGATTGGATATCCACATGGCCACCGCCCTGCTTCACTATGCCGTATACGGTGGAAAGACCCAGACCGGTCCCGCAACCTCTTTTCTTGGTCGTGAAGAAGGGCTCGAAGAGGTGCAGCTTGACCTCATCGTCCATGCCAATGCCATTGTCCCCGAACCGGAGCAGCACAAAAGGCTTTGCGGGATTTCCGGAATCCGCGACGGCCGTATCCGCCGGGAGCTCCCGGAAATCGGAATCAAGCCTGACCATCAGGGTCTCGATGATCAGCCGACCGCCATTGGGCATGGCATCCCTGGCATTCAGGGAAAGGTTAAGGATGATTTGTTCCAGATGGCCCGGGTTGAAATTGACCGTTCCGACCTTGGGGTGGAGATGCAGGCTCAATTCCACGTCCTCGCCAATCAGCCGACCCAGCATCCTGTGCATCTCCGCGACCACGGTATTCACGTCGACAGCCTGGAGGGCCTGGACTTGCTTGCGTCCGAAGGCCAACAATTGCCGGGTCAGGCCCGCCGCGCGTTCCCCGGCACGGCTGATCTCCAGCAGGCCGGATCGCAGACGCCCTTCCTTTTCCGTCATGCCGCCTTCCGATTTGTCCTTTTCCAACTCATCCAAAAGGAAAGCGCTGAAGCCATTGATCGCCGTCAGGAAATTATTGAAGTCATGGGCCACGCCGCTGGCCAAGCGTCCGATGGCCTCCATCTTCTGGCTTTGCCGCAATTGATCTTCACCCACCTTATGCACCGCCTCCGCACGTCGCATATCGGTAAGGTCCACGACCACGGCCAGGTATTGGGATTTATCGCCGATCTCGATCGTCGTTAACGAGAGGTAGACCGGGATCTCCGATCCGTCCTTACGTCGGAATCGGGATTCCAGCTTGGCGCATTTGCCCAGTTGGAATGGCTTTAAGTTCGCGAAGGCATCGTCCATACCCGATGCCACCAGGGAACGCCAGGGTTGACCGAGCAAATCCTCCGGGCTGGTTTGCATGAGGATCGAGAAGCGTGAATTGGCATAGGTGAGCTCCCCATCCAGGGAGATGGATACGATGCCTTCTTCCAAAGATTCGAGAATCTTTGGAGGGAGCATGATCGGTTTCTGCGGGGAGGGCAGGCTGTCCAAGGTATGGACCAGAGCGCGGCCTTTGAAGTCGTCGTGCACGGGAGCCTTCACTTGGACCTCTTTTTCGACTTTGCTGTTTTAGGACTCCTGACGAGCGGTCTCCAAGACCCGGTCCAGGCTTTTCCGGATTGCCTTCCAGAGTTCGGATAAGGTTTCCTGCGGATAACTCGGCAACAATCGCATGCCTTCCTCCCCTTCCTCAACGAAGAGGACCTCCATTCCAGGTCGTGCGTCCTGAAGTCGCAGATACCATTGCCCCCGTGGACCCTGGAGCTTGGGCAGATCGGTGAGAAGGAGGTGGATGGGACCTTCATGCCACTGACCCATGAATTGGGCCTCCGCCTGGTGGACGGCTTCCAGAACCCAGATGCCGCTTCCCCTCAGGCATTCACGGATGAACTGACGCCGCGCCGAATCGGAAATGCAGAGAAGCACCGTTCCCTTTTGCCGACAGGCATCGCGCACTCCGGCCCCGGGAGTTCCCTCCAAGATGTATTCTACCCTTTGGGACAGCACGATGGGGCTCAGGGGCTTGGGCAGGAAATCGGCCTTGAGGTCGCTGAAGGCTTCGGCCACCGCGGGATCGCCCGCGAATGCGGAAACGTATAAGGCCTTCATCTCCGGATTGCGGGCCCGGAGCTTTTGCGCCAATTCCATCCCGTTCATATGCGGCGGCATCATGATGTCGGTGACCAGAAGATCAGGCAAACCGGGCTCCGCCTCGCAGATCTCGATGGCCTCCAGCGCGTTCCGGGCGGTAAAGATCTGGTAGCCATCCATCCGAAGCACGTCCGCCATCAAGGTCCGTACTGCCGGCTCATCATCCACTACCAAGACCCTGGGAATCCTATGTCGCATGACCGTTACCCCTCTCGATCTTCGCTGTTTACGGGCGAACATAATTCTTTGAGCTTGGTGGCACCACAAAAAAACGCGAGGTTTCCAAAGGCCGGGACGAGCCCCCGGACTGAAAATTGGTTAAATTGCATACTGCGCCGTCTAACGGGTTTTCGCCGAGGAGCCAATCATGCCGTCCCCCGCTCCCTTCCTCCGTATTTTCGCGAGGATCACGTTGGGTCTTTCCTGTTTCGGATGGGTGTCCATGGCCGATGCGCAATCGGCATTGGAACCGGCGGATGGAGGAACTGATTTCGTCATCCAGGGCGAGTATTCCGGCACGATTGGCAACGCGACGGCTCCAGGTGCGCAGTCGATAGGCATCCAGGTTGTGGCTCAGGATAGCGGTCGGTTCCTGGCCGTTTTCCTTCCAGGCGGTTTGCCGGGACAAGGCTGGAACGGCAAGGACCGGACCGATATACTGGCCACGCTGAAAAACGGCGAGGTCGATTTTTCCGTCGCCGGCTATGTGGCCAAGGTGGACACCTTCGGCCTAGTCCTCAATGGCACGACGCCCAAGGGCGAATCCTTCTCGGCCCGGAAGGTTAACCGCCAAAGCCCGACGGTGGACTCAGCCGCCCCTGCCGGCGCCGTGGTCCTCTTCGATGGGACCGGCGTGAGCGCCTGGAAGGAAGGCACGGCCACCATGGATGCCCGGAAACTTTTCAAGCCCGATGGGACTTCCGAAGCCACCGGCGCCGTTTCCAAACAGGCCTTCCAGGATTTTACCTTGCATCTGGAATTCCGGGAGCCCTTCATGCCCGCGGCGCGCGGACAGTCACGCGGCAATAGCGGCATCTATTTGCAAAACCGGGACGAGGTCCAAATCCTGGATTCCTTCGGATCGCAATTCGAGAACGGCGCGGATACCATGGCGGCCAAACGCGAGTGCGGCGCATTTTTCGAATACTTCCGGCCCACCGTGAACATGGCCTTCCCTCCCCTGTCCTGGCAAACCTACGATATCGATTTCACGGCCGCCAAATATGATGCCGCGGGCAAGACCCAAATCGAGCCCGGCTATGCCACCGTGCGTTGGAACGGCGTGACGGTCCAGGAAAAACGGGCCCTCGTCTATTCGACCTTGCTCGGGGAGCCGCAAGGTCCCGCGGGCGGTCCCTTACGTTTCCAATTCCATGGGGATCCGGTATATTACCGGAATATCTGGGCTACCGAAGGCGCGGCCGGCATCCGGCATGGGCGGAGATTGGCTTCGCCCCGAAGCGGATTCATCGGCATTTACAATTCTGGCCATTCTGGGTGGACGCGTTTGGATGGCCGCAACTTTTCGGAAGCCTGGCCATGGAATACGGTCGGAGCGGATCGCACAGCCTTGGGATGGTACTTAACTCCCGCGGATATCGGGACTCATAGCACAAGCAGAAAAAGGATTTGGGAGGATGAAAATGAATAGGTTCACGAGTTGGAAATTGTTCGCTTCGGTCGGATTCGGAATCGTGCTCGCATCGCATTCGGCCCACGCGGAAGATCCCTTGCTGGGAGAGATCCGCGTCATCAAATGCGTCGGTTGCGAGCCGGGCAAGGTCACCCTCGTCATCCATGATCCGATCGACGTCCGCGACTTCGACGTGACCATCCAGGATGCGGACTACAGCAAGATCGTGACTCCGCTTCCGGGCAAGCGGGTCTTCGATCGCGGGGATGGGTGCTTCTATTGGGACGAGACCCCCAAGGCCCCGAAAAAGGATATGAGCAAGGCCACCGGTAAGGAAGCGGCGGGCAAGGAGCCCCTGAAGAAGACCGCCCTGAAGCCCGGCAAGAAGGACAAGGTCGCCGCCCCGGACACCGCCGACGTCGCGAAGGAAAATGGAACTGAAGCGGCCAACGCACCGGAAGCCGAGATCAAGCCTTCGCGCTGCATACCGTATGTGAAGGTCGCGCTCCCCAAGGTAGGCAAGCAGGACTGAGCCATGGCCGGACCCGCGGAAACCATATCCTTCGTCGCCCGAAGGCTGATTCAATTCGAACAACGCTTCGCTTTGGCCGGAATGGATCAGAGGCGCGGCGCCTCCAATCTTTTTTCGAAAATCTCGCGCAGCATCCAGGCCCTGGTGCAGGAACTTGATCGGGACCGCCTGCCTCACGATCCTTGCCGTGAACTCATTCTCTACTCGACCCGACTGAAGGAATCGGCTCGTGAGGAATTGGGCGATATGGAGGCGGACCGACTCTCTTCGGCCCTAGGGGAAGCCTGCGATAAGGAAAATATCTTCCTGGAATTCCGCGCCTCGGATCGTAAAAAATACCTTGTCGAGGAACTGGAAAAAGCCGCCATCCTCATCCAGGCCCTGGCGAACGGGATTTACATGGCGCCCGAGGATCCGCTTCCCCGGGAACCGGGACACCTCGATATCGACTCCCCCGCCCAGGAAGCCCAGGACCCCTAGAAAAAGGGTCCCGGGCTCAAAAGCCACTTTAAATCGGCTCCTTCCTCATGCTAAGATTGGGGTGTTGGAGAAGCGAAAATGAAGCACCCGTTTACGGCGGAATACATCAAAATGGTTTCCGCGGCGCAGGATATGCAGGCCGCCCGCCTCAAGGACAAGATCTTTCAGGCTGGCGATTTCGTCATCTTCGAATCGGCCTTCACTCCCGCCGGCCTCGTTTCCATGATCGACGAGCATTCCGGGAATATCCCCCAGGACAATGCCCAGGTTTGGATTCCCCAACTGCATCAATTAATGGGCCTCTTCGGCAACTTCACCGCATCCCTGGAAGCGATCCGCTCCGGCCTCAATTCCACCGGCGCCGGCGCGCCTCCGGGCTATTTCGAGAAGTTCAAGAGTTGGGAGGAATGCACCCTCGCCGTCCTCATGCTTACCAAGGTGCGCAAGCTCTGGGACGGCCAAGCCTGGATCGTCACCAACATCTGAAACCGGATCGCCTCGATCCGCCCGGATCGCGGCGATCCGACCGGATCGGGTCATCAGCCAGGAACCGTTACTCCGATCACAATCTGGAAATCAAGAGTTCGCGCTGGAAAATCATTTCCTTGGGGAGATGCTCGTAGAGCTGGACGAATAACTCATCCTGGGAAATCACCTCCCGCTTCCAAGCCTCTATGTCGATGGCCTGCAAGTCCTCGAAGTGCTTGCGGGTGAAGCCGGGCACGGAGGCGTAGTCGAAATCCTCCGCGAACGGCATCCAACCCAAAGGCGATTCCGCGGCGGCGCGCTGCCCGCGGCAACGCTCGACGATCCATTTGAGGACGCGCATGTTCTCGCCGAAACCGGGCCACATGAATTTGCCGTCGGCGCCCTTGCGGAACCAGTTCACGTGGAAGAAAAGCGGAGGGTTGCCGATGAGTTTGCGCATCTTGAGCCAGTGCGCGAAGTAGTCG
Organism: Fibrobacterota bacterium; assembly: GCA_036732085.1. Lineage (GTDB taxonomy): Bacteria > Fibrobacterota > Fibrobacteria > UBA11236 > UBA11236 > Chersky-265. The sequence continues at coordinate 8,529 of DAINDC010000209.1, forward strand.
CCCATGTTGTAGCCGCAGAAGGGAAGCATGGCCATGGGATCGCGGCGCACCCGGCCGACCTTGCCTTCGGCCGCGGCGGTGGTTTCCGACCCCATGGTGGCGCCCAGATAGACGCCGTGGATCCAGTTGAAGGCCTGGAACAGGAGCGGCACATTGGTCGCGCGCCGGCCACCGAAAATGATCGCGCCCAGGGGAACGCCGGCTGGATCCTCCCAGGCCGGATCGATGGAAGGGCATTGGGAGGCGGGAGACGTGAATCGGGAATTGGGATGGGCCGCCGGGGTTTCGCCGCCGGGTTTCCAGGGCTGGCCGCGCCAATCGAAGATGTCGCCGGAGGGGACCGGGCCCATGCCTTCCCACCAGACATCGCCGTCGCCGGTCAAGGCCACATTGGTGAATATGGTATTGCGGGAGAGGCTGTGCATGGCATTGGGATTGGATTCCCAGGAAGTCCCGGGAGCCACCCCGAAGAATCCGGCCTCGGGATTGATCGCATGCAGCCGGCCATCGGCGCCGGGTTTAATCCACGCGATATCGTCCCCCACCGTGGTGGTCTTCCAACCCATAAGGCTGGGCGGAGGCACGAGCATGGCGAAGTTGGTCTTGCCGCATTGGCTGGGAAAGGCCGCGGCCACATAGGTCTTCTCACCCTGCGGCGATTCGACGCCCAGGATCAGCATATGCTCGGCGAGCCAACCCTCGTCGCGACCCATGGCCGAGGCAATGCGGAGCGCGAAGCATTTCTTGCCCAGCAAGGCGTTGCCGCCGTACCCGCTGCCGAAGGACCAGATGGCCCGCTC
>DAINDC010000210.1:0-9002 GCA_036732085.1 Fibrobacterota bacterium
GGGTACGGAAGTGGATGCGGAAGTGGATGCGGAAGTGGATGCGGAAGTGGATGTAGATACAGATGCGGAAGTGGAGGCTGAAGCGGATACGGGTGAGGAAGCGGATGCGGGATGTTGTTTCTTTGGGTTATCAATCGGTGGCATGGGATGTCCTTTTCCGTGAAGGTGTGCTTATTCGTGGTTTCCTGGGAACCAAGATAGAGAAGGACGATTTCGAAGGTTTGACCGGGGACACAGATTGATTACGACAGCAGTGAGGCGGCCGCGAATGCCCCGCCGCGAGACCCAGCCGCCCGTCCTTCGGATGGATCTGCGCCTTCAGTTGATCCGGTCTTTCAATTGATCCGGTCTTTCAATTGATCCGGTCTTTTAATGGATTCGCCTCATCGGGATTCGGTATTATTGAATTGAAAATGTTTTAAGTAGCTTACTCGTCGAGAGCCCCGGAAATCGCCGGGAGGCTTTGATGTAAAAAGGCAAAGGCTTTTGGATATGGCGCTGGACATCCATTTAGAGAAGCTGACGGTGCGGGTGCCGGGCCGGAGTGCGCCGCTTTTCAAACTGGCAAAGTTGGAGATTCCCTTCGGGTCGCGTATCCTGGTGCATGGGCCGAGCGGCAAGGGCAAGACGACCTTGCTGCATTTATTGTCGGGGCAATTCCTGGCCGATGAGGGCGAGATCATAGTGGGCGGGCAAGCGCTTGCGGGCTTGGATGGGGAGGCGCGGCGGCGGTTGCGGCGGCGGCATTATGGGATCATTTTCCAGAGGCTGAATCTTTTTCCGCATCTGGATGGTTTGGAAAATACCTTGCTGGGCGGGGACGATGGCGTGGGGGCGTTAACGAAAGGCCGCGAGGCCCTGGTGCGTATGGGCTTGGGGGCGCAGGCGCGGCAACGTTGCGGTTCCATGAGTCCGGGCGAGCAGCAGCGGGTGGCGGTGGCGCGGGTATTGGCGGCGGCTCCGGATATCATTCTGGCGGATGAGCCTACTTCGAGTCTCGATCAGGCCAATGCGGAAACGGTGATGCGGGCCTTATGCGAGGTCTCGGAGGGCCGCACCATGGTGGTGGTGAGCCATGACGATCGGATTCGATCCTTTTTCAAAACGGTCTGGGACTTTTCGGCCTTGGTGGAAGCATGAAGATCCGTGGTGGAACCCTGAAAATATTCAGGCTCGCCTGGCTGGACCTCTCGCGTCATCGGGGGATGACCTGCCTCGCGCTTTTGACCTTGGGCTTGACCATCGGAGCGGCGGGGATGTTGTTCCGCTTGGGACGCTTGGCGCAGGATCGGTTTCGCACCATGGTGACGGCGGGCGATGCGATCGTGGGCGCGAAGTCGGGGCCGGTGGAAATGCTTTTGGGTTGCCTGAACCTGGAGGGTCCTTATCCGGGCTTCATTCCCATTCGCCTGTATGGGACCTTGTTGAATCAGGGGAAGGTGGGGTTCGCGGATGGAGACGTGAATACGCGCCTGCATCGGCTCATCGTGCCCATCGTGTATTGCGGAAAGTTCCATGGCTTCCGGTTGATGGGAACCACGGAGTCCTTTCTGAAGCAACCGGAGCCGGGTCCGCAGGCTTCCTTGGCGCAGGGCGAGTGGGCGCATCGGGAAGCCGAGGTGGTGTTGGGCGCGGCGGTGGCACGGCATGAGCATGTGAAGGTGGGGGAGGAGGTGGAGGTTACCGCGTGGACGTCGGAGGGGCCGGGTAATAGTACTGAGAGGGCCAATAGGGCCAATAGGGCCGAGAAGGCCGAGCTTCCGTATCGGCTCAAGGTTTCCGGCATCCTGTCCGCCATGGGCAATGCCTGGGATAAGGCGCTGTTCACCAACCTGACGGAATCGAAGGGCATCCTTGCGGCGGGCCTTTCCAAGGACAAAACGATTTGGGGCCAGGACGTCCTGCATTATCTCATCATCTATCTCCTGCCCGATGGGATGCCCGAGCTGCGCAGCCTGATCGACGAGCGGACCGTGGCCCAGGTGGTATCGGTCCCGGAGGCGCGTCTGGCCTTGGAGCGGCTGACCGGCACCGGGCGCATGATGGGCACCGTGGTGATCCTGGTTGTCCTGATCCTGGGCGGGCTCTCGATCACGGGACTGATGATCGGACGATCGGAGGCGAAGACGAGGCAGTTGGCCATCCTGACGGCCATGGGCTTTCAGGCGCGGGAGCTCCTGACCTTGGTCCTTTGGGAAGGGGCGCTGCTCGGTTCCGGGGCTTTGCTGATAGGGGGTATCCTGGATGCTACCCTGTTCCCGGTGCTTCGGGGGTTGTTCGCTTCTAGTCTGCCTTCCGCCCTGGAGGCCCCGTCCTGGCTCTGGCAAAGCTGGCCGGTGGGCTTGGCGGCCGTGATCGCAACTCTAGTCTCCAGCTTCATCCCGCTCTGGCGCTTCCATCGCGCCCATCCGCGGGAATATCTCCAACAACTTTCTTGAAGAAGCAGCTTTCCTGAACGGCCTCCTGGGGTTGGACGAGAGGAATGGGGTCCTTGATCAGGACCATTCCATTGATGGCGTCCTTCCAGAGGAACAGGGCTGATAGGATCCGTTTCACGATTTTCAATTTCGGCGGGGCTTTTGTACAAGGCGATGCGCCGACTATACCGAAACAGGCGTTCTGACCCGGGGGATGGAAGGCCGTTTCCGTAACCAAAAATTCGAAAATCGTAATCAGAAATGGTTTTGCAAAGGCCTTTTTGGAACTTTCGGATCTCATTAATCAGCCCGGCACAAACTGCGGCTGAAACCGGCGGGAAGCCTTTTCGAATCAAGGTTGATTCATTGAATGATTTTATTTGTTGATTACGATATTCGCAAAAAATAGTTTGCCCTCCTCGGTTGTTTCCGTTTTTCCTGCGGATGGGCTTGGCTCAGGGCTGTCGAAAGGGATGATTTGCGAAACGAAAGCGATTATTCATCCAGTGTGAAAGCGGCCAAAGTGGCCGTGGCGGCCAAAGTGGCCGTGGCGGCCAAAGTGGCCGTGGCCAATGGGGCCGTCCCGGGAAACGAAATGCCGGGCATAGGAAACGTGGGTGATACCCTTGTCGTGGAGGAGCTTCCCAGGGAACCCGCCGGGAAGTCAGGGGTCGGCTGGAAATTCCGGGTGCCATCGACCTTTTGGGCCGTAGCCATCCTTTTCTCCCTTCTCTTTCCGGGGCTTTGGATTTTCCAAATCGTCCGATCCTTGCACTATGAAATCGTGCGGGAGCCGGTTCAATGGGAATGCCGGAATTGCGGCCCCCAGGCCCAGACCAAGCTCCGGGCCTTCATGGGTTCCCAGCTTTTGTCACCGGGTAAGACTCCGGCGTCCGGACAGGCAGCGGGTACGAAACCGGCTGGGGCGCCGGCAGGGAAACCCTATGTCCGGGCTTGGTGCCATGATATCGAGGGTTATGCGGCGGGCGGAACCGATGGCTTCAGCGTGCGGATTGGCGGACGACTTTTTTCCGGGCCTTGCGGCCGGAACCAGGGTAACGCGTCCGATACCCCGGGTTTCCAGGGATTGGAACCCGGAGGCCGTTTCGTTTATTTCATTTTCCTGCCCAAGCTCAAATCCGACGTGGCCTGGGCGAATGCCGAGCTCCGGCCGAACCTGATCCTCCTGAATTGGGCCGACCCGAAAGGATTCCTGGCGCATTCTTTCTCCGTGCAGGATTTGGTCTTGGCCCTCGCCATGGCCGTCTCGATGGTTTTTTCCTTTCGGTTTGTCGTCGGAAACTTCCGGCGCATTCTGGACCTGAGGCCCATTCTCCATCCCGGAAAGCGGTTCTATCAAAAGCTCGCCGCCGCCGGAGCCGGGCTCGCCATCGTCTATACGCTCCCCTGGTTCCACAATCTCGTGCTGCTCTACTTCGGCTGCGTGGCTCTGGGAGGCATCGCGTTCCATCGTCTCTTCCTTTGGGACGGAACCGGAGGCAATCCCGGCGCGCCGCCCCTCTTAAGCAGGCATCGATTCCTCCTCTTCCTTCTCTTGGCAGTGGCCTTCTGCCTGCGGGCTTACAAGGCGGACTGGGGATTTCCCCTGCTTCTCCATACCGATGAATACGCCATCACGTCTTTCCCGCCGCAGATGGCCGCGGCCAATTCCATCGACCCCATCGATTACGAGCATCCCAACCATGCGAGCATCTATCTCAATTCCATTCTCTATGGAATCGCGAGCCATGCCCGGTTTCATGCTCCGCTTCAGGATACCTTCGCCGCGCATCAAGCCTTCTATCATTGGATTACCAGGCTGTCCGTGGCGGTCATGGGCGCGCTTTGCGTCTACCTTGCCTTTCTCATCGGCGCGGAATGGCATCCCCGCTTCGGCCTCTTAGCGGCTTTGCTCTTCGCCTTTTTTCCACAGTTCATCCTGAACTCCCACTATGCGACACCGGATATCTCCCTCACCTTGACGATGCTGGGAGTGGTCCTGTTCTCGATTCGCTACGTTCGATCCCCGACCCTGGCGAACTTGGTTTATGCTTCCGCCTGCGCCGCCGTGGCCACAGCTGAAAAATACCCCGGCGTGCTGACCTTGGCCGCATTGGGAGTGGCCTTGGTTATTGTCCACCGTAAGGATCTCGATCGCCTCAAGCTGGCTGCGGCCCGGGCGGGATTCGCTTTTCTCGCGGCGCTATTTCTCACCACGCCCTACCTGGTCCTCAAGCCCCATCAGGTTCTTCTGAACCTGATCTCCGAATCGCGACCCACCCATCCCGGTCATGATGGGTTGAGCTTTCTCGGCAACCTGGGCTATTACATCCATACCTACGCGGCCAGCACCTCCTTGATCTTGGCCTTGTTCGCGGTTGCGGGGGCGATCGGATTGCTGAAGCTGCGCAGCCGGGAAGCCTTCCCCATCCTGCTGGGTCTCCTGTATTGGGCGATGCTCAGCGCCCTGCCCCTTCATTGGGAGCGATGGGATCTGCCCATGGTGGTGACGCCTTTGCTCCTGACCGCCTTCGGCATGCATTGGCTGTGGGGCCTTACGGCCAGGCTGGATGGAAAGCGGATGGCCAATGGGACGATACGGGTTAACGGAACCTTGCTGTCGAATGGGGCGAGGGTCGTGCTCGTCGCGCTTGGGGCCGTGGTTTTAATCAACCTGCTGCTGAAGGACATCGCCGTCCTCGCCGGGTTCGAAGCCAAGGATACGCGGATCACCGGGTTGGATAAATTCCGCGAACTGGGTATCACCGGATCCAATTCTTTGGTCGGGAATTACACTCCGTTAAGTCCGAGTTGGCAGCGGGGCTTCGATTTCATCTACGCATATGGAGACAAGGACGCCATGCAGGGCAAACAATTTGCGGTGGTGTCCAGCGATCTCTATGGCCGCTATTTCAACGAGCCCGAAAAGTATCCGATGGAATGCGCCTTCTATCAGACCTTGTTCTCCCGGCCCGTAGTGCTTGATCTGAAGGCCAATCCGATGGGGGAGAGGTTCGAGGGTTTCAACGATATCGGCAACCTGGCGCTGGCCTGGCCGACCCTGCGGAACTATGCCAGGTCACGGGGAAGTTACTCCACCGGCCCGCAGATCACGGTCTATCGCCTTCCCGCTTCCAAGGAATGAGAAATGGAAAAAATCCTGACGAGGAGTGAAGTTCCCACCGGCCTGGTTGTCGAACGCCCGCCGATTGCCTTGCCCCGTCTCCTCCTCAACCGGCCTTTCCTGACCGGACGGGAGGCCGAGTATGTCGCCAAGTCCATCCACATGCGCCTCTCCGGCGACGGCGCGTTTACCGCCGAGTGCCATCGCTTCCTGGAAAAGCGCTTCGCCACCCGCAAGGCCCTGCTCACTCCGTCCTGCACCGCGGCCCTGGAAATGGCCGCCTTGCTTTTCGATATCCGTCCGGGCGATGAGGTCATCCTGCCGAGCTATACCTTCGTGTCCACGGCCAATGCCTTCCTGCTCCGGGGCGCCAAGCTGGTATTCGTGGACATCCGCGCCGATACCCTGTGCCTGGATGAACGCCTCCTCGCTAAGGCCGTGACCGCGCGGACCAAGGCCATCGTCCCCGTCCATTATGCCGGCCATGCCTGCGATATGGACGCGATCATGTCGGTGGCTTCCCGGCACGGCCTGCTGGTCGCCGAGGACGCGGCCCAAGGCCTGAACGCGGCCTACCGGGGCCGGCATCTGGGAACCATCGGACACGTGGGGGCCTACAGTTTCCACGAGACCAAGAACGTGAGCTGCGGGGAAGGCGGAGCCCTGATGATCAATGACGAACGTTTCCTGGCACGCGCCGAGATCCTCCGCGAGAAGGGCACCGACCGGAGCCGCTTCCTCCGCGGGGAGGCGCAGAGGTATACCTGGCGGGATATCGGATCGTCCTATCTGCCTTCGGAAATGCAGGCGGCCTTTCTGCTCGCCCAACTGGAGGGCCTGGAGACCATCACCGAAAAACGCCGGAGCCTGTTCCGATATTACCAGGAACGCTTCGCCCGTCTGCGCGACCGTGGCCTGGTGGGGCTCCCGCGCGAGTTCCAGGATTGCCGTTCCAACCACCACCTTTATTATCTACTGCTCCAGGACGAAGCCGAGCGGCGCGATTTGATGGCGCATCTGGAGGCCAGGGGCATCGCTTCCGCCTTCCATTTCCTGCCTCTGCATCTTTCCCCGATGGGCAGGGCCATGGGCGGGCGCGAAGGCCAGCTTCCGGTGACGGAATCCCTGGCCGCCAGGCTCCTGAGGCTTCCGGCCTATACCGGCATGGATGCGGGCGAGCTCGACCGGGTCGCGGATGCGGTCGAGGAATTCTTCGGCGCAAGGATGCGGTAGGCGCGGATGGATATCTCGATTGTCGTTCCCGTATATCGCAGCCGCGCCACCCTTCCGGACTTGGCGAGGCAGGTGGAAGAGACGCTCGCCCGGAGTGGGCTCGAGTTCGAGCTTATCCTGGTCAATGATTGCAGTCCCGACGACAGTTGGCGCGTCATAGAATCCCTGGCGGGGAGGCATCCCTTCATCACCGGGCTGGACCTGAGGAAGAACGTGGGCCAGGACAATGCCATCATGGCTGGCTTGGGGCAGGCCCGCGGCCGCGCGGTGGTGATCATGGACGACGACCTGCAGCATTCCCCTTCGGACATCCCGGCCCTCTGCGCCAAGTTGGGGGAGGGGTATGATGTCTGTTACGCTGATTTCGAGCACTTCGGCCGCAAGCGGCAAGCCGCGTGGAAGAATGCCGGGAGCTGGCTCAACGGCAAGCTGGCTCAATGGGTCCTCGGCAAGCCGGGCCATATCTACCTGTCGCCCTTCAAGGCCCTCTCAGCGGGCCTGGTCGCGGAGATGCTCAGGTATCGGGGACCCTTCCCCTATATAGACGGCATCCTGTGGAAGATCACCTCCCGATGCACGCAAATCCCCATCCGGCACCATCCCCGGGCGGAGGGAGCGGGAAGTTACAACCTGGTGCGATCCATCCGGGTATCCGCCAAGTTACTGACGGGATATTCCGCCAAGCCCCTGCGGATCATCACGGCCATGGGCTTCGTCACTTCCGCCTTTAGTTTCCTGATGGGCCTGGCCTTCCTGGTCGCGCACCTGTTCGACGCCTACCCGGTCGAGGGTTGGGCTTCCCTGGCCATCTCCCTGGCCTTCCTGGGCGGCCTGCAGCTCACCTGCCTGGGGATGCTCGGTGAATACGTGGGCCGAACCTATCTGCGGCTCTCGGACCAGCCGCAGTTCTCGGTGGCCAAGGTCGCGGTGGCCGGCACGGAAATCCGCACCGCCGGTTTCATGAACGCGGCGGAGCGGGGATCGGGCTGGGAGCCTTAGCCATTGGGCCTGACCGAACCGGTAGGTGAACCAGGCGGCCAAGGTCGCATAGGCATGGAAGCCGGCTTATCCCGCTAAACGGATGACCACGAATATGAACGCCGCGCCCAGGCAGGTCAGTCCCATGAGGGTGAGGGCGGTGGCGGGGCGCGCCCGGGAATGGGCTTCGGGGAGGATATCGGCAATGCTGATGTACAAAAGGAATCCCGCGAAGAATCCCAGATAAATCATCAGCAGGAAGTCCGGAACTTTGAAAAACAAGGTCGAAGCCGCGCCGCCCAAGGGCGCCAGCGCATCCAATAACAGCATCATCAGGGAGCGGGACGTGGTATTGCGGTGCACGAGCATCAGGCTGATGGTATTGAAGCCGTCACAGACATCATGGGCGATTACGGCCAAGGCTACGGCGATGCCCACCTCCTTGGAAACCTGGAAGGCCAAGCCTATGCCCACGCCATCCATGAAACTGTGTCCGGCCAGCACGAAAGCGGAGACGATGCCGACGTGGGGATGATGATGCGGGGAGTATTCCGTCTCGCGGCCATGATGGACCAGGATGAATTTTTCCAGGCCATGGAAGAACAGGAATCCGACGACCATCGCAATCATGCCGCCCGTGGCTTCGATTCCTTTTTTTTGGGCCAGGCCGAAAATCTCGGGCAAGATGCCGAAGCTGACCACGCCCAGCAGCACGCCCGCCGAGAAGCTGAGGATCAGATGGAGTCGTTCCTTGAACCTGAGCGCAATCAGCCCTCCCCCCAAGGTGGAAAAAAAAGTCAGGAGGGAAAACAGGACTGCGGGCATGGAATGGATCTTTTCTTGTGAGGTTAAACATATATCGGGAATGCCCACGGAGCCAATCCCGGGATCATGAACAGGATTCCCCCGTTTGCCCGATGGATTCCCTGCTTCGGAAAATCTTGCCACATTGGCAGGAAAGCCTCCGGAAAACCAGGTGGTTTCCGGCCGATCCAGCTATTAAACTTGATATTGAATCTCGGTCCCAACCAACCGATATTCATAAAGACGCCTTTCCATGGGTTTTTGATCGGTTTAAGATTGAGACTAAGTCTTGATTTTGTCCCGGCAACAGAGTAAACTTTATGCACAGGACTTGAAGACAGGGGAAGGCGCTCAATGGTAAAGATCGTCAAAAGAGAGGCCTCCGCCAACGGAGCGCCAAGCGAAGCCGCCGCCGAGGCCGGCATTTCCCTGGACACCCTGCGCCC
>DAINDC010000210.1:9012-9320 GCA_036732085.1 Fibrobacterota bacterium
CGGAACCATCCTGGGTATTTCCGCCGAAGCGGGACTCAAGCTGCATCTGATGGAACTCGGTTTCGTCGCCGGCAGCTCCATCGCCTTCCTCATGTCCACGCCTTTCGGCGATCCCAATATCTACGCATTGCGCGGGACGTCGATCGCGCTGCGGAAGAGCGAGGCCAAATGCATCCGCGTCCTGACCTGAACGTCCCCGTTTCAGCAAACCCGGCCAACCCCGCCTCCAAGAGTAACTCCAAGGTTACCGAGCCCCTGGTGGCGCTCGTGGGCTCGGCCAACTCCGGCAAGACCACGCTCTTCAACCT
>DAINDC010000211.1:0-1342 GCA_036732085.1 Fibrobacterota bacterium
GTATAGGCCGGTGTGGTATTCACGGCGGGCATGGTCAGGGGATCCATGGGCGGGGTGGTGGTGGTTTCCGGCACGGCCTTGGCGCCTATGGTCGTGACCGAGTCGACGCTGTCGACCACGGCGGCGGTAAAGGTGGTGTCCAGGAACTTCTTAAGCCGGAGCCGGGCCTGCACGGTCTGGGAACCTTTCCCGACCACGCCCGTGGAGCGGAGATCCACCGTATCGGCGGCGCTACCCAGGCCCACGGTGGTGATCTGGCTCGAATAGTTCCCGCCTTCAAGCAATTTATGGTCGTAGGTGGGAAAGTTCGCCATGCTGGCCGTAGGCTTGAGTTTCCGCGAACCGAGATCGGCGATATTATCCTCCACTCCCGCTTCCGCCATCTGCTGGGCCAGGATCTTGGTTTTTTCCGTTCGGACGAATTCCGCGCTCCCCTTGGCCCGATAGAAGAGCGTGCCTTGCGCCAGGACCAGCATCAGACCGAGCACGGTCACTATGGTCAATACGGCACTACCCGCTTGGGAACGAAGGTTGACTTTGCGGAATGCTCCGGGGGCAGGTTCGATAGGTTGGTTCATGGAGCCTTCCCTTTGCGGATGGGGTAGGATTGGCCTCGTGCAAGGTCATGGCGGCTACTTCCAAGACAGGAATTGCACCCTGATGACGGTGTCGACGCTGAACGTGGTGTCATAGACGGTATGATCGGTGATATGCACGGATGTATCCGGTACGGTCTTGAAGGTTATTGTCAAGACAGCCTTGGGCTTATAGAGATCGCAAGTGCCATCGGTCGTGACATAATCCCCATGGTGGCTGATATGGGTGTCGATGGAACTCTTGGAAACCTCGATAACATTGGCTTTGGAGAGATCCCCATCAGGCAAGTGGCAGATATCGCATTTCTTGCCGGAGGAGGACATGCAGTCCGCATAGGCCGGGGTGGTGTTCAAGGCGGGCATGGTGTTCGGGTCTTTGACCGAGGTGGTGGAGGTGGTCTCCGGTTTCGAATGGCTGGAGTAGGTCAGGGTCGTTTCCGGGGTCACGACCAGCAGCGGCGTCCGGGTGGTGTCCAGGTGTTTTCTGAGCCGGAGCCTGGCCTGCACGGTCTGGCTGGCGGTCCCTAGCGTCCCGGTGGAGGAGAGATCTATGGTATCTGCCATGTTACCGGTAGCCACCATGGTCACCTGGCTGGAATAGGAACCGCCGCCGAGTGATTTATGCGCATAGGTCGAATAATGCGACATATAGGGCGTGACCCTCAGCTTGCGCATTCCGATATCGGCGATATTGTCTTCCACGCCCGCCTCCGCCATCTGCTGGGCAAGGATCTTGTTCTTTTCCG
>DAINDC010000211.1:1352-4583 GCA_036732085.1 Fibrobacterota bacterium
CCCTTGGCCCGATAGTAGACGCTGCCCTGGACCAGGACCATGACCACGGCCAAAATGGTCACGAGCGCCAACAGGCCGCCGCCGAATTCGGCGTCCGACCGCGATTCTCCGGCCGAACCTGTTTCGGAATTCGAATCGCCGGATTCTCCCATCAAAGGATATTCCTCGGTATGGCCGTAGAGGAGAATACGATGCTGGTAAGGGCGCCCTCTTTGGCGGGGAAGACCCCGGTGAAGGAATATTGGACGGTCCGCACATCGGATTGGATTTCCGTGGCGTCGCCGCTCTTGTTCCTGAAGGAAACCTGGAAGTTACGGATGTCCCCGGCTACGGCGGTGGCGGTCCCACCGGACTCGCGCATCAGGTGGTTTTGCGACTGATCGGTGAAATATCTCTCGCAGGCCGCCGGATAGGCTGTCGTCTTGGCCATGGGGTAATCCGACGTGAAGGCCGTGGCGAGGTAGAGATTGGACCCGGCCTGGTGATCGATGCGGCGGATTTCACCGCCTGTTCCCGAGCTGACCGCCACGTAGGAGGCTCCCGTGAAGACCGACGGGTTGGCGACGGTCATGACGGTGTTGGCATGGGAAATGTCGCTCGTCAAAACCGATTGCGCATCGGCCATATTGGTATAGATGATCAAGGTGTCGCTGCCCAGCGCATCCTCCTTGGCGAGGTTGGCGGCGCCGTTCAAACCGATGCCGGCCAAGGTGATGGATCTCTGGATCCGCTTGGAGGACAAGGTTATCTGGTTGCGCAAGTCGATTTTCTTGTTGATGCGGAAACCTTCCTGCTGGTGGGTATTCCATAGGGTGTAGGTGCCGGCCAGGACTAGGCCCGCGGCCACCATGCCCACCATCATCTCGACCAGGGAGAACCCGGCCTGGCCTTGGGAAGCCGACTTGACTTGGGGATTCATGGCGTTTCCTCCTTGTATTTGTCGTCGCTTTTGAGGGAGGCGAAGGTGACGGTATGATCCGCGGTCAGCGGCCACATGATGGTCAGGTCCACCTGCTTGCGGCCGGAAAGGGCCCCGCTGGAATCGTGAAGAGGGGTAACATGCCAGGAACGGATATACCTGTCGGCGACCGTGTCCGATCCGGAGGACAGGTTCATGTAGGCCGCCACCTTCAGGGAATCCATTTTCAGCTTGCCCAGATTGGTGCCCTTGACCACGTCGTTGCCCTGCACGCTCATGCCGTTCTGGGCGGAAAGGAAATAAAAGACTGAGACGGCCAAGATTCCGGAAACAACGGCCGCCACCAGGATCTCGATGAGGCTGAAGCCGCCTTGGGAGCCTGCTCGCGGGTTGGTTGGCAAATCCGCGTGACTTTTGATTGCTGCGGTAATTTTTTTCAAGGGTTCCTCTTATTCGGCGGGAGATACCCGTCGATGATGAAGCGGGTGCGAGTGTCCACCTTGGGCAATAATTCCGTCAGCCGCGCCCAGGCCAATTTCTCATCGACCACGGAGGAACCGGATGCGCCGAATTGGGACTTGAGGCGGTGGTAGTCATAAAGCGCGTAGGTCCAATACAAGGCCTGATCGTTCTCGCTCAATTCCGTCTTCGGGGACGGAAGCATTTGGGCGCGTTTGACCGCCTGCTTGGCTACGGTGTCGCTTTTGTATCCCAGGTAGGCGAGATTGGCCAGGATCAGGATTGCGGCTACTCCCATCTTGGATGCCCAGCCGAATGCATGCTTATGGACCGCTAGCCTGCGCTCTTGGACCACGTGGAGATTGAACTCCGACCCCCCGGCGAGTTTGGCGCGCATCTTCTTGACCATGGCCCTCTGGGCCCCGTTGGTCTGGACCAAAGACATGCCAAAATCATCCGGATGCGGTTTCTTATCCATAAACCCCTTCGAGTCTCGGTGTGAATCGTGAATATCGGGGGTTAAATCAGGGAGATCGCGCGAGATCTCCCGCCATCTCTTCCCAGGAAATGATCTTGAGTTGGATGGTCGTATCGACGATGGTGCCGACGGAAACCAGGCCGCCGCAATAGCCGGGCACATCAGCCGCGCAGGCCCCGGTGCCGCCATGATGCATGTGGGCATTCAGGGCGCTGCTGTCGATTTGGATGGTTTGCATATTGGCGCAATTGCCCGGCGGATAATGGCAGACATTGATTTTATGGGCGATGGGACGGCCCGTGAATTTCAGATCCTCGCGTTCGAAATGGAAGCCCATGCCTTTCAGATCCGAACTGTCCGAGAACAGGATGGTGGTCCGCTGATTGACCTGACTCGCATTGGGGTCGATTCGGTACCATTTCACATCGTCGGTGGCGTAGATATAGCCGTTGGGATGCCCGGCCAGGGCGCGCGTCTTGTTGTTGGTTCCGGAAATATCCGTGATATAGGAAGCCGAGTCCTGCCTCACGCCCGGGTATTCCTCGAATTCATCGAAGCGCCACAATTCCGATTTCGCATTGTTGCGGACGATATAGATGCTTCCCGCCAGATCCTGGGTCATCGCATCGCAGAAGAAATCGGTACCCGCCGCAACTCCTCGAGGCACCAAGTTGGAAACGAAGGATGCCGCGCCGTTTTCGAGGCTCAGTTCATAGACCTTCTTGGATTTCCAGGTAACGGCATAGAGGACGCCATTGCGGCCCGTGGTGTCCCGCGCGATAAAGGTCAGACCGCGGATTTCGTCATCGGAGCCGGCGACCAGGCCCGTGGGGCCCACCAAACGCGCCGTCACGGGCGTGGCCGGATTATTGTCGAGATCGATGGGGCGGATCTTGTACAGGGTGCTATTGGAGCCCGCGACATTGTTGATGAAATACATGGTCCCGTTCGGGGCCACGGTGAAGTCGTCGATATTCATGGCCCCGCCGCCCGGGATCAGGACTTCGCCTTCCGGATGGATCCAGGCATAGCCGGAATCCCGTTCGTCCAGGGAGTGGTAGTAAAGGGTGGGCGGCGTTCCGCGGATGCCCCAGACCGAGATCTTGGGCGTATCGTAGGGGATGGTGGTCAAAGTCTTGACGAGCTCCATCTTCGCGCGGATGGATTGGCTGTTGCTGCCCACCTTGCCCGTGGAAATGACTTCCACCCGATCCGGATTGGTTTGGTAGGCATGGATATGCGTGGTATAGCTGCCGCGTCCAAGGCCCACGTCCTGGTAGGGCGTGACATCCGTGGTCGCCGTGACGGTGATGGATTTTCTCCCGATATCGGAAATGATCTCATCGATTCCGGCTTCGGCCAGGCTCTTCGCGGT
>DAINDC010000211.1:4593-9264 GCA_036732085.1 Fibrobacterota bacterium
CTTCTGCGTCCCGGTGAATTTGTTCCCGGACTTGGTCTTATAGAGCAACGGGACCTGCAGCAAGGTGATGGCCACGGCCACGGAGATGATGATGGGCAGAGCGGCGACCCCGCGTTGGCCTGGTTGCCGGGTTGCGGAGGCGGAGCCTGTGAATCGGTTTTGGATCGGGTTTTGATTCATAGGATGTTCCTCGGTATCACGGTGGACGAGAAGCTCATCGTACTAGGCGTCCCGGCCGGCGCCTTATAAGTGCCCGTTACATTGAAGGTGACGACCCTGATTTTTCTATACGAGGTCGCGGGATTCCCGAAAGCATCGCGCATGTCGATCCGGAAGTCGTTGATGCCCGTCACCAGGTTGATTTGCCGCGAATCCAATTTGCGGATCAGGGAATGCCGGTTGTCGTCGATATAGATGAGTTCCTTCTGGACGGGATAGATATCCGGAACGCCGGGCAGGTAGAGGTTGGCCAAGGCGCTCGCCAAGGTGACGGTGTATCCGCTCGCCGTGTCGCCGGACATCTGGGACACACGCACGTATTCCTGGTGGATGCTGTCGGTAATGCCGATGAGGCCGCCCACCGTGAAGCCGGAATCCTTGAAGACCAGGATGGAGTTCGATGAGATGCGCGCTGTGTCGATGAGCGTGGTCCGGATTTCACTAGGGTTCGAGTAGATCTTCAGGGTGTCACAGGAGTTACCTACGCCCTTGGCGATCACGTCCATCTTGGACATCCCGAATCCGGCCATGGTGATGGAGCGATTCACCTGGGTGGTGGCCAAGGCGGCCCGGTCGCGGAATTCGGTCTTATCCTGGATCCGGTCGGTCTCGCGCTGGTTGGAAGTCCAGATCTGGTAGAGCGCGGTGAGGAGCATGCTGCCGATAATCACGGAGACCATGGTTTCGATAAGCGTGAAGCCCGCCATCCTGGAAGAGCCGATCTGCCTCTGCATCAGTACACCTTGTATTGGTCGTCCGCGACCACGGTATTGAAGGTTATGGTATGCGTCGCGGCCAGCGGCCAGGAAATCAAAAGCTCCACGGTCTTCTTATCCGCCACCAGATCGGTAGTGATATACCACCGCCGGATGTATCGTTTGCCGATGGTATCGCAGCCCGCGGATACGGCGCCATAGCTGGTGACCCGCAGGGAATCGAGCTTCCGCTTCCCGAGCAAGGTGCCCTTGGTGATATCGGTCCCGACGGTGGTGGCCGTATTCTGCCCGTGCAGGAAATAGAAGGTCGAGCTTCCGACCAAGCCCAGCATGACGATCGAAATGAGGATCTCCAGAAGTCCGAAACCCGCTTGGCCTTTCGCGCCCATGGATAGCCCTTTCATCTGGATGGCTCTCCCGATCCCACGGACCGGAATGCAACCGGCGCATACGAGGAGATCTCCCCCAAGGTCGCATTGCTGATCTCCGGCAGAAGCGCCTCCAGGCTTTTCTTCGCCGACTTCTGGTCGATGGCGAAATACCCCAGGACGTTGAAACGGGTACGGAATTTCTGGATGTCATAAAGCGCATAGGTCCAATACAGGGCCTGCTCGTCCGGGCTCAGACTCGCGCGCGGCTTAGGGAGGGACGGGACCGCCTGGTAACCCAGATGCGACATCAAGGTATCCTTCTGGCCTATCAGGATGAAGTTGACGCCCACGATAATCGCGAAAAGCAGGATGCGGACGGCCCAAGAGACCCTCTGCCGCTTGCGCACCTCGCGCATCTGGACTTCCTGGACATGCGCGATGGGATGGTTGCGCGCCAGCTTGTCCCGCATCTTGCCCAGGAGAACCTCGCGGGAAGGATTCTTCTGTAGAAGCGATGGACCATAGTCTTTGGTGACTTTTTCCATTTCGATTTCCCTGTTTTCCGAGGACACCCAATGCCTCGGCTTGCTTATCCATTATGGGGGGGGTAGGCGTGCGCATGCAATTTTTTCTTGAAGTAAATCTTGAAGGATTTTGGGTAGTTTTTGCTGGGGATTTTGCGGGATTCCCGAAGCGAGAGGCAAAACCTAAAGAAAAGTAAAGGGCGGGTAAACGGGATTCGGTAAGATCCCCGGACGGGGAAGAAACCTTGGCTAAGTGGGGAGGCTAGATATAATGCCTTCGCAGCAGCGGGATCTTATGGGCGGTATGGTCGTATTGCCAGCAGATCTTGCGGCTGATCCGTTGGGGCTCGTACTTGTCTTCTTCGCCAATGGCCCTTTTATCGCCGGCCCGGCGGCCTCCGGTAACGGGGACGTTACCCAGGGCTCGATCCTTCAGGTTCTGGCGCAGCATGCTAATGATGGCTTGATCCCGATCGGGTTCCTGGCCGATGCCGGTCCGCGGGCCCGACAAGGGTTCCACGTCGCCTACCAGGGGACGATCGGTGGGTGAGGGCCTTTCGAGATCGGGTCGCATACCGTTCCGCATATCCATAATGTAAATCGCTTACGAATGGGGGAGGCGGGAATTCCCTTCCCGGTCCGGAGGGGTTTGGGGCTATTTGCGGAAGGATGGGATTTTCAGACGCCCGCCAAGTCCATCACAATCGAAAACTCCTCCGGCGAGACGGGCTGGATGGAAAGGCGCGAGCCCCTCTTGAGGAGGAGCATGTCCCGGAGGCCGGGAACCTGCCGTAAGCCATCCAAGGTCAGCATGGTCGGGAACTCCCGCTTGAACTTGACGTCCACCATGACCCAGGGGTTTTTATCCGGCGTCGCTTTGGGATCGTGGTATTTCGATCGCGGATCCAGGGCCGAGGGATCGGGATAGCCGGCGGCGGCAATGGTCGCGAGTCCGACGATGCCGGCCGGAGTGCAACTCGAGTGGTAGAACAGGACATCGTCGCCGACCGACATCAGATCGCGCATGTAATTGCGCGCCTGGTAATTCCTCACCCCGTCCCAATGCTCACGCTTGCCGGGACGGCTTTTGAGATCCTGGATCGAGAAGGCATCCGGTTCGGTTTTCATCAGCCAATGTTTCTTGCCCATGGAAGCGCCTCCGTATAGACCATGCGTTCAAGCGGTCCATGATAATAATAAAAACCATCGCAAATGCCCGTTTACGCGGGGCGCCTTGGTATTTTAAACTTCGTAGATGAGTCGAGTGGAACTATTTTCCGGTTAGGGAAGACATGACGGGCAAAAGCAAAATAGGGAAGCGGAAATCCGAAACGGCCGCGGCGCGATTCCGACTTGCGCTCGCAGCGGAACATCCCCTGCAAATCGTGGGCGTCATCAATGCCTATATCGCCATGCTGGCCGGGCAGGCGGGCTTCCGGGCGCTTTATCTGAGCGGCGCGGGCGTGGCCAATTCTTCTTACGGCCTTCCCGATCTTGGGATCACCACCTTGGACAATGTCCTCGAGGATGTCCGCCGCATCACGGGCGCCACGGAAATACCCTTGCTGGCGGATGCCGATACGGGTTTCGGGGCGGCCTTGTCCATCGCCCGGGCCGTGCGGGAATTCGAGAAGGCGGGCGCGGCCGGGATCCATATCGAGGATCAGGTTTCCGCGAAACGGTGCGGGCACCGGCCCGGCAAGGCCATCGTGACCAAGGCGGAAATGGTCGATCGCATCAAGGCCGCCGTCGACGCGCGGAAGGACGGGGATTTCGTGATCATGGCGCGCACCGATGCGCTGGCGGTGGAAGGCCTGGACTCCGCCTTGGAGAGGGCCGTGGCCTGCAGGCGGGCCGGGGCGGATATGCTCTTCCCCGAAGCCTTGACGGACCTGAAACAATACCGGGCTTTCCGCTCCGCCGTGGACATGCCCATCCTGGCCAATATGACCGAGTTCGGAAAGACGCCCTTGTTCAACAGGGTTGAGCTGGCCAAGGCAGGCGTGGATATGGCGCTCTATCCCTTGACCCTGAACCGGATGATGAACCAGGCCGCTGTGGAAGGCCTCCGGATCCTTCGGGAAGACGGGCATCAGAAGCGGCTGGTGGGCAGAATGCAAACACGCGAAGAGCTTTACGCCGCGCTTGGCTATTATGCCTACGAAAGCAGGCTGGATGCCTTGTTCGGAAAAGCGCCCGAAGACGAATCTGCCGTGTCTTTTCCAAGCAAGGCAGGCAAAGTAAGCAAAGTAAAGTAAACGATACCGGGAAGGCAGCAACGAAAGCATCCGGAATAAAAACCAGGAAAAGTGGTGGTTCTGCGAAAAAGGGAGGCCAGGGTGGCTGAAGCGG
The DNA here is from genome assembly GCA_036732085.1 of Fibrobacterota bacterium. Taxonomy (GTDB): domain Bacteria; phylum Fibrobacterota; class Fibrobacteria; order UBA11236; family UBA11236; genus Chersky-265. The sequence goes on from DAINDC010000211.1 coordinate 8,776, forward strand.
CAAAAGGCAAGACGGGTGGATTGGCGGGCATCATCGCCGGGGATTCCCGGATCTGCACGTGCGGCATCGAAGGCAAGGGCTTGAACTACCGCGGCTATCCCATCGAGGAATTGGCCGCGCATAGCAACTTCGAGGAGACGGCCTGGCTGCTTACGCGGGGCGAATTGCCTACCGCCTCCGAGCTGGAAAAATACCGGGACCGGCTTCGCACGCAACGCGAACTTCCCGCTCCCTTGAAGGAGACCCTGGAAAGGATTCCCGGAACCTCCCATCCTATGGACGCGCTCCGGACCGCCGTTTCCATGCTGGGCAATCTGGAGCCGGAAGCCACCGGGGAAGGCACCGCCTTGGCCGCCGCCGACCGGTTGCTGGCCTGCCTGGGTTCGGCCCTGGTCTACTGGTGGGCCTACCATCACCAAGGCGTCCGGCTCGATCTGCAGACTTCGGAAGCCACGGTGGCGGGCCATTTCCTGCGTCTGCTGCATGGGC
>DAINDC010000212.1:0-6277 GCA_036732085.1 Fibrobacterota bacterium
CTTTTGGCCCTGGCGGGACCGATACGGGCGGGAATCTCGCGGCGACTGCAAACCAACCTCCTGGCAGCCGTAAACCTTGTCCAGGCCTCCCAGCGGGTGCGCTGCCACAGGCCGGAAGCGGGTTGGTATCTGATCCTCGATGTGGACACGCGGATGGAGGACGAGGCCTTCGCCTTGGAATTGCTGAAGCGCTATCGGGTCCATGTCCATGCCGGATCCCTGTTCGGATTCGAGGAGGGTTGCCGATTGGTCCTCAGCCTGCTCGGTGACGAAGCGGAATTCCGACAGGGTTTGGAACGCATTTTGGCTTTCGCCAAGGAGGCCGCCGATGCCTGAAGCTTTGGTCAATACGGTACCGGTCCCGGTTCCGACTCCTGCGCCGAACCAAGCGTCGACGGATAAGGAAATCAAGGCCCAGGTCCATCGCTATTATCAGGCGACCACGGAAGATTACCTCCGATATTATCAGACCGATTGGCATCATCATATGCACTACGGCTTCGACCGCGATTTGCCTCCCGGAGGGAATCCCACCGAGCATATGGTCCGTTACCTCGCCAGGCTGGCGGGCATCAGCAAGGGTGAACGGATGCTGGATGCCGGCTGCGGCGTGGGTGGCTCCTCCATTTTCCTTTCCAGGGAATTAGGCTGCCGCAGCGTGGGCATCACCTTGGTGGAAAGCCAGGCGCGTTTGGCGCGGGGTTTCGCCAGTTCGGCCCGGAGTTTCGCCAATATAGCCCACGGCTCTTCCAGTAACGCCCAAGGTACGATAATCGAACCGGGCGGTTCGGTAAGCGAACCGGACGGTTCGATTATCGAACCGGACGCGCGTTTCGTCGTCAATGACTTCCACGCTCCCGCCTTCAAGCCGGCCTCCTTCGATATCGTCTGGGCAGTGGAAAGTTTCGATCATGCCGTCGATAAGGAGGCCTGGGTCCGCACCATGTATTCCCTCCTCAAGCCCGGAGGCAGGTTGATCATAGCGGATGGATTCCGCGCCCGGGCGCCCGCTTCCGCAACGCAGGCGGACTCCTATGCGAGTTTCCTCTCCGGCTGGGCCGTTCCCCACCTTTGTTCCGCGGACGAATTGGAAAGCTACGGAGCCGCGGCCGGATTCGAACTCCGGCATCGGGAGGACATCAGTGCGGACGTAATGCCGCATGCGCGGGCCATATTCCGCTTCGGCCTCATTTTCATCCCCTTGCGGTGGCTCCTCCAGAAACTCCGGTTGACGAGCCCGGAGAAGCTGGGTAACGCCTATGCGACCTATTACCAATATCGGACCCTGAAACAGGGGCTGTGGAATTATGGGGTTTTCTGTTTCCATAAGAGACCCTAACAGAATGGATTCGCCACTCAGGATCCGGATCCGGATCGGACGGACCGGACTACAATCCCAAATCCAATTGCTGTGAAGGAGCCTTCGACCTCGCCGGAGGCTCCTTTGCAATTTTGTTTTCGGGTTGGAATTCCAATGCCGCCAGCTTTTCCCCGTTCTCCAAGCCCAGCCTGCGCGCATGGATATTGAACAGCTTGCCCACCATATCCGCCATGCCGCCGGTGCCCGCCATCCTCTCCCCGTAACCGGAACGATACAGGTCCCCGCCCCGAGTCTCGCGGATATGATGCTCGATCTTCCCCGCTTTCCCAGGCAAGTGTCGGCGCACCCGTTCCAGGAAGACCTCGCGGACGCTTCCCGGCAAGCGTAGCATCACGTAAAAGGCGAAGGCGGCCCCGCATTCCTTGGCGCGCGCGAGCAGGGCCGGAATATCGCTGTCATTGAGGCCCGGAATCACAGGTCCCACGGAAATGCCGGTATGCAGGCCCGCGCGGCCCAATTTTTCCAGGGCCCGGAACCGGACCTCCGGCGGCGGCGCGAACGGTTCGATCAGACGCGCCGTGGCCGCGTCCATAATGGGAACCGAGATCACCACGCTGGCTCCCGCCTCCTTATGCAGCGCCGTCAGGAGGTCCAAATCCCGAAGCACCAAGGTCGATTTGGTGATGATGGAAACCGGGTTTCGGAACTCCAGGCAAGCCTCCAGGCAGGCGCGCGTCAACTTGAGCTGGCTTTCCGCGGGCTGGTAACAATCGGTGACGCCGGAAAAGGTGATGGTTTCCGGGGCCCATTTTTTGGAACCCAGTTTTGCGCGGAGCAATTCCGCCGCATTCATCTTGGCATAGATCTGGGTATCGAAATCCGTCCCCGCCCCCAGCCCCAGGTATTCATGGCTCGGCCGCGCGAAGCAATAAGCGCAGGCATGGGCGCAACCCCGGTAGGGATTGACGCTGTATCGGAAGGGGATATCCGGGCTCTCGTTCTGAGAGAGGATGCTCTTGGCCGTTTCCTTATGGATGCGGAGCGTCTGGGGCAGCTCCACCCCATCCTCCCATTCCACCTGCACGGAGTCGAAGCGATTGTCCGGATTGTCCCCCTGCCGGACGCGATAACCTTGCGCCATACCCGCCCCCGGATGACGGCCCCGGGCTCAGCCCCGGGTCCCGGCCTCGTTGCGCTGGTAGAGATAATCAAGGTCGCAGGCCTCCTTGGGCATCCAATGCTTTTCCTTGTCCCACCATTTGATATTGCAGCCGATCGCATCCGTACGCGGCACCGCCACCGGACGGCCCGCGAGCATGTCGCCGATGGCATCCTCGAGTTCGTGCGTCTCTGCCTTGCTCGCGTCGCGCGGGCTGTTGTCCATGCGGCCGGAATAGACGAGCTTGCCGTCCTGGCCGAAAAGGAAGTAATGCGGCGTGCGTTCGGCGCCGAAAGCCGAGGCCACGATCTGGCTTTCATCTTTCAGGGACAGCCAGCGGAAGCCCTTTTCCTTCATCCGCACCAGGACCTCGTCGAAGTAATCGCTGGCATGGTCCTTGGTCTCATTGGAATGAATGGCCACCATATTGATTCCCAAGGCTTCGCACTTCGCGAACAGGTCCACCATGCGCTCCTCGCTGCCCACCACATAGGGGCAATGGTTGCAGGTGAAGAAAAGCAAGGTGCCGGCTTTGCCTTGCACTCCGTTGGCGCCCACGAAGGAATGGTTTTTCCCATCGCTGCCGGGCAAATCGAATTCCGGGGACTGGGTCCCGGTCGTCAATGTGAAACTCATATTCCGCTCCTTTTTCTCTCTGTTTCCCGAATCGGCTCCGGCGAGTCGATATTAATCGATGCCGGATGATTCTAAACGATGCCGATGGTTTTCCGTACGCGTCCCAGGAAATCGGCTGCCCGAGTCCGGGCCTTGTCCCGTCCTTGCGCCAAGACCTGCATCAGGCCGCCGGGATCGCCCATCAGCCTTTGGTATTCCGCCCGGGGTCCCTTGAGGCGTTCGTTCAGGGCTTCGAACAAATCCTTCTTCGCCTGCCCCCAGCCCAGGCCGCCGGCAAGGTAACGTTGGCGTAACCCCTCTTCCTGATCGGCGGGGATCAAAAGGCGATGCAGGGCGAAAATCGAACTCTGATCCGGATCCTTGGGCTCTTCCGGGGTCTGCGAATTGGTGACCACCTGGTTGATGCGCTTGAGCAGGGGCTTCTCATCCAGGAAGAGCGGGATGGTATTGCCATAGCTCTTGCTCATCTTGCGCCCGTCCAGTCCCACTATGGTCTTCACCTGGTTATCGATCCTAGGTGCGGGCAAGGTGAATACCTGGGCCTTGTAGTTATGATTGAAATGCTCGGCCACGTCGCGGGCGATTTCCACGTGCTGCTTCTGGTCCTGGCCCACCGGGACCACATCGGCCTGGAAGATCAGGATATCGGCCGGATCCTTGCCCTGTTCCAGATTCTTGGCCACCGCATCCTTATAGGAATGGGCCCGGTTCATCAGGCCCTTGGCGGTAAAACAGGACAGGATCCAGGACAGTTCGAAAATCTCCGGAATCTCGCTCTGCCGATAAAATACCGAACGCGACGGGTCCAGGCCAAAGGCCAGATAGGTGGCGGCGATGGAAAGGCTGTTCTTGCGCAATTCCTCGGCATCATGGATGGCCGTCAGGGCGTGGTAATCGGCGATGAAATAATAAGTCTCGTATTCCGCGGCCAGCGCCAAGGCGGGTTTGATGGCGCCCAGCCAATTTCCCAAATGGGGCTCACCCGTAGGTTTGATGCCCGTCAAAGCCCGCAATGCCATTGCCTCGTTCCTTCCCGCTTGAATCCGTCTTGAGTCCTCATTAATCCAAAGTTAGAATTCCGCGCCGTCCCAGGATTTTTCGGGACCCCTCGCGGGACTTTTTAGGGACACCTCGCGGGACGAAGACACCGCTTGGACAGATTTCGGATCCGATTCCATTGGCAAATATTCAGCCGGGGCTTAATCGGCAGGTATCGATTTTTTTATACTTTTACGGAACCCCCGCACTTGTTTCGGAGGGCTCAATAAGCGCCCTAACACTATGAAATTAGGCGCCTTACAAGATTCAAAACCAACAAGCATGAGCAGCGTTCCAACATGACGGTTCCCTCCCAGCCCCAATTCCCCATCCAATATATCGATAGTCCCGATGGGATGGATCAATTGCTGGAACAGATGGACAAGACCGCTACGGTCTTTCTCGATCTGGAAGCCGATAGCATGCATCATTTCTACGCCAAGATCTGCCTCATCCAGATCCTGGTCGAGGATCGGTGTTACCTCGTCGATCCCCTGAGCGAAATCACCTTGGACGGCTTCCTGAAGAAACTCTCGACCAAGCTGGTCGTGCTGCATGGCGCCGATTACGATCTCCGCATGCTTTACCAATTGAATGGTTTCCGGCCCCAACGGATTTTCGACACCATGCTCGCCGCGCAGCTTTTGGGCAAACCCGGCTTCGGTCTCGCCTCTCTGGTCCAAGCCTATTTCGGAATCACGCTCCGTAAGGATCAGCAAAAGGCCGATTGGTCGGTGCGGCCTTTATCCGCGGGCATGCTCGAGTATGGCGCCCAGGATACCTTTTTCCTTCCGGGCCTGTATCAGTCGCTGACCCAGGAGCTCGAAGAAAAAAACCGTCTGTCCTGGCATGAGGAAACCTGTCAGGAACTGGTCAAGGCCACGGCCCGATCCAAAGAAGTGGATCTTGAGAATACCTGGCGCATCGATGGGGCCTCGAAACTTTATCCGCGCCAATTGGCCGCCCTGCAAAGCCTTTGGAAGTATCGGGACCAGATTGCCAAGAGCATGGACCTGCCCGCCTATCGAATCCTGCCTTCGGATATCCTGCTCCGTTTCGCCATGGCCGTCCCCGCGGAAGGAGACCCGGAAAAGACTCCGTCCTTGCCCTCCCGCCTGGCCCCTCAAATGCGCGATGGGTTCCTGAGCGCTTTCGAGGAAGCGCTCATACTGTCACCCGCCGCATGGCCGCAGCCTCTGCGCCTGCCTAAGAAAACCGGGCCGAGTCCCAGTGCCAGCGTGCTCACGCATCTCAAGGAAATCCGCGACAAGATCGCCGGAGAATTGGGACTCGATCCGTCCCTGCTGGCCACCAAATCCACCTTGACCAATGTCGCCTTGACCGGAGCCAATTCACGGCAAAAAATGACCGCCGCCGCGAAATGGATGAAATGGCAAGAAGAATTGCTTCTGGAGGCTTGGCTCAAGCCCCAAGAACGGAAAACTCCCTAGCCTCCGACCCTTGTTTCATGGGTGTTTCGAAGGTTTTTTTGCTATAATTCTATCAGTCTTACGAGGAGGTTAGTCATGCTCGGTGGAATCGGTCCCATGGAACTCATCATCATCTTCCTGATCGTCATTCTGCTTTTTGGCGGCAAGAAGATCCCGGAAATCGCCAAGGGCCTGGGAAAGGGCATCCGCGATTTCAAAACCTCCATGAACGGCACCGATGAAGAAGATGCCAAGAAGCTGGCCAATCCGGATGCCAACAAAGCCGAATCCGGCAACCCCAAATCCTAATAGCCTAGGGGCTTCGCGGGAATTCCGGATCTGACCGGACTGAACGCGCGCCCTCTCCTCCGCCTCCCTTTGAACTCCGAACTCACATTTTGGGATCATATCCAGGAACTGCGTTCCCGACTCGTCAAAATCTTGATTGGGATTGGGGTGGGCGCATCCGTCGCCTATTTCTATTGGGAAAAAATCTGGGCCGTCATCGCCTATCCCCTGACCAAGCAGCACCTCAAGGTGGACCTCATCGCGACCTCGCCGATGGAAACCTTCATGACCAGCCTCAAGATGTCCTTCATATCGGGAATCATCTTCGCCTTCCCCTGGGTCATGTGGCAGCTTTGGCGTTTCCTGGCTCCGGGTCTTTATGCCAAGGAAAGGCGCGTCTTCGGA
>DAINDC010000212.1:6287-9250 GCA_036732085.1 Fibrobacterota bacterium
CCTCCATAGTCATGTTCCTCGTCGGCGCCGCCTTCGCTTACTTCGCGGTCCTGCCGGCGGGACTCCAGTTCCTGGCCACCTATACCAACGGGGCCATCACCCAGAATTGGCGGCAGGAGGAATTCGCTTCTTTCATCAGCCAGTTCATGCTGGCCTTCGGCGTGATCTTCGAATTGCCGGTGGCCGCGTATGTGCTGGCGAACATGGGCCTCATAACGGCGGGAGGCATGTGGGGCTTCTTCCGATATGCGGTGGTGGTGATATTCGCGGTGGCGGCCGTTTTGACTCCGGGCCCTGATCCCGTCTCCCAGGTGATGATGGCCGTCCCTCTCTGCGTCCTGTACTTGATCTCGATCGGGATCTGCGCCTTGGCCCAAAAGAAGGCCGCGGCAAAGTCGGAGGTGACGACATGATTTTCGATTCGCTCGGCATCGGCGAGATGGGCGTGGTCCTGGCCTTGGCGGTAATCCTGGTCGAGCCTAAAAAGCTCGGCAAGGTGATGAAGGAATTCGCCAAGTTCAAACGCAAGCTCTCCCAAATCCAAGCCGAAGTCAAATCGCAACTCGATGCCATTAATCTCGAAGAGGACGCCCGGGAAAGAAACGAAAAGCTCAAGGGCGATAAAGCCTCCCTGCGGGATTGGGGACGCGACCAGGTAAAGACCTTGACCGCGACCGCCCGCTCCGACGCCTCCTTGGCCGTGGTGGAAAAGATTGCGGCCTGGCCCACCTATCAGCATGCGAAGGTGGTTTCCTGCTATTCCGGGACCTTGCAGGAAATGGACACCGAGCCGCTGTTGCGACGGATTCTGGCCGATGGCAAGACCTTGCTCATGCCTTTCGTGATTGCCGGACCGGATGAGGACAAGACCGTCGAGAAGGGCAAGGGCCCGGAAGCCGGGGGCCTGGAAGCCGGGGGCCTGGAAGCCGGGGGCCTGGAAGCCAGGGGCCCGGAAGCCGGGAAAGCGCCGAAAACCATGGGCATGGCCCAGGTGTCCGATATCGAACGCGATTTGTCGGAGGGAGCTTTCGGCATCCAGGAACCGAAAGCGGAGCTCAGGCATGCAGTGGAATGCCCCAAGCCGGATTTGATTTTTGTTCCCGGGACCTGCTTCGACTTGCGGGGAGGCCGATTGGGCCAGGGATTGGGGTTTTATGACCGCTATCTGCCCGGAACCACGGCAGTGAGGGCCGCGCTGGGCTTCGACGTGCAAATCACCGAGAAAAATTTAGCTTTGGATCATCACGATCAGCTCATGGATGTGCTCATCTCGGAGAAACGCATCTTGATGTTCTCCGCACCCGCCTTGCCATCCGCGACCGCGGCCGTGACGGCGGAACCCCGCGTGGATGCGGGACCGGCTTGACCTGAAGGAATATTCGGAGATCGCATGAAAGCCATACTTGCCCTTGAAGACGGTAGCTATTTCGAAGGGGAATCCTTTGGCGCCGAGAACGAAGGAACCGCCCTGGGCGCGGGCGGCGAGGTGTGTTTCAATACCTCCATGACCGGCTACCAGGAAATCCTGACCGATCCCTCCTATTCCGGGCAGATCGTCACCCTCACCTATCCCGAGATCGGCAATTACGGCATCAATCCGGAAGACGTGGAATCGAAGAAGATCCAAGTGGCCGGCCTGGTGGTGAAGAACTGCTGCGAGTACCCTTCCAACTGGCGCTCACAGGGAGCCGAAGGAGCCGCGAAAACGCCGTGGTCGCTGTCGGAATACCTGAAGAAGAACGGCATCCCCGGCATCCAGGGAATCGACACGCGCCGCCTGACCCGTATCCTGCGTGAGACGGGGGCCAAGAACGGCATCATCGTGACCGGGGATTATGACGTGGCCGCGGTGGTGGCCAAGGCCAAGGCCGTGCCCTCCTTTTCCAATATCGATTTCGTGAAAAAGGTTTCGATCCGCGCGAACGAAAGCTGGGATGAAGGCGAGAATGAACTCAGCTTCCGGCCCATCCCCAAGCATGCGGCCCGCTTCACCATCGCCGCCATCGACTACGGGGCCAAGTTCAACATCCTCCGCAAACTGCAGACCCTGGGCGCGGAAGTGATCCGCCTTCCCGCCGATGCCAAGCCCGAGGATGTCCTGGCGCTCAATCCGGACGGCATCTTCCTGTCGAACGGACCCGGAGACCCGGCCCTTCTCGACTATGCCATCAAGACCATCCGCGCCCTCATTGGAGTAAAACCGATCTTCGGAATTTGCTTGGGACATCAGCTGCTGGCCCAGGCGCTGGGGGCCAAGACCTTCAAGCTCAAGTTCGGACATCGCGGCGCAAACCATCCCGTAAAGGACCTCCGCACCGGCAAGGTGGAAATCACCTCGCAGAACCATGGCTTCGCGGTGGATCCGGGCAGCATCGACACCAAGGTGGTGGAAATCACCCATATCAATCTCAACGACAAGACCGTGGCCGGCCTGCGCCACCGCACCTTGCCGGCTTATTCGGTGCAGTACCATCCGGAAGCCTCTCCGGGCCCCAAGGATTCGCACTACCTGTTCGAGGAATTCTACGGACAGATTCAGAAACATGCCTTGGAATCCGCGACTGCCGTTGCCGGCCGCCAGGCTCCCAGCCACCGGAACGGATAAGGCGCCCGGCGCCTACGGAACCCTATGCCCAAGCAAGTCGACGAATCCTCCATCGTAGCGGGAGTCCATGCGGTGGAATCCCTGCTGCGCTCCTCGCCCGGGAAAATCAACCACCTGGTGCTCTTGCAAGGCGGCCAGAACCGCCGCCTCCATGATCTGCAGAAGATCGCGGAAGAGCAGCATATCCGCATCCACCAACTGCCCAAGCAGAAATTGGATTACTGGTACAAGGGCCCGCACCAAGGCATCCTGGCCTTTTGCAATACCCGCACCTGGGACAATTGGGAACAGCTCAAAACCGATCTCATCGCCGCCAAGAAAACCGGATACGATCCGCTCATCATCGTGCCCGCCGCGA
>DAINDC010000213.1:0-9211 GCA_036732085.1 Fibrobacterota bacterium
GATTAGCCGAGGGCGGAGCCGTCTTAGCCCCCGCCCGCCCAGCCCCGAACCCGCCCGGGGGAGATTCAGTTCAGTTTTCGATGCGCCAGATCATGATCCGGATCGAGCTTGAGGATAAGCCGCCGCTTCTCCGCCGCAGCCTCCCCCATCCCCAGCTTTTCCAGGATCAGGGCATAATGCTCCAGGATGGTCGTATCCTGCGGGATATGATCGAGGGCCATCTGCGTGAACTTCCGCGCCTGGGGGAAATCCTTCTTATGATAGTAGAGCCAGCCCTTCGAATCCAGGAACGCGCCGTTCTCGGGCTCGAACTGCAAGGCCCGTTCTATCAGGTTGCCGGCGAAGTCCAGATCCTTATCCTCCTCCACCAGCATATACCCCAGGTAGTTGAGGATGGTGGCATCGCTCGAATCGAGTTTCACCAGCCGCTTCATCACGTCGATGGACTCGCCGCGTTTGCCCAATTGTTCCAGCGCCACGCCCAGCTCAAAGAGGACGCGGCGGTTATTGCCTTCCAGCTCCAGGGCCTTTTTGAAATTGGCCACGCCTTGTTCGCGGAAACGCCGCGGACGATTGGCGGCAGCGGTGTCCTTGACCGCACTTGCGACGGCCGGATTCGCCTCCGCGGCCTTTGGATTGGCATGGGCGGCTTGATCGGCCTCCAGCTTCTTGGCCACCTGGGTGAAGACGATGCCCTGGATATAGCATGCATACCAATCCTTGCCTTCGCCCATCTTCTCGAGCAGGTCCAGGGCCTTCTGCTCCTGATCCTGTTGGATATACAGCGAGGCCAATTTCGCCCAGTATTCAGGCACCTTGCCATCCAGATCGATGGCCTTCTTGAGTTCCGCTTCCGCCAAGGCCTTGTCCTGGAGCTCCATGCCGATGGAACCGAGGAAGAAATGGTAGATGGGATTGTCGGGCTGGCCTTTGACGAGCTTCTGGAACAGGGCCTTGGCCTCCGGGAAGCGCCCCTTCTCATAGAGCAAGGTGGCATAGGGGGAAATGAATTCGCGTTCCTCCGGGTTCTTCTTGATCAGGGCTTCGTAGGCGGTCATGGCCGAATCCGGCTGACCGGCCAGGATCAAGGCGCGGGCCTTCTGGAGCTCGTACTGGAGGTTGTCGGGATTCTCATCGGAAAGCTTGCGGAGCACGTCCAGGAGGCTCGTGAACATTTCCTGGTCCTCGAAAAAGGAGGCGAGCTTTTCCCCGAAGAGCGCATTGCCGGTCTTGTCCCAGGCCTCCCGGTAAAGCTTGGCGACCGAGTCCACCTTGCCGAGCGCGCGATAGTTCTGGCCTTGCTTGTCCACCAGGCGGACCGGATAATCGACCTTGGGGAGCAGCTTCTCCATGACGGCCACGTGCCGGGGGATGTCCTTGAGGCTTTCGTACAAAGTGGCCAAGGTATACAGGAGATCCTTGTCCTGATCGTCCAGTTCCACGGCCTTGTTATAATAGACGAGCGCATTCTTGATATCGCCCTTGCGGAGCTGGATTTCCGCGACCGATTGGTATTCATGGCTCTCGGGCGTGCCCTTGAGATCCAGGCAGCGCATCCCTGTCACCAGGGCGGAGTCCATCTTGCCCGCGGCCTTGAGCTTTTCGGTCAAGAGGAAACAGAGATCGCGGCTATCGGCATCGTATTCATAGGCGATTTGGTAATAGCTCAGGGCCACGGCATCGTTGCCTTCCATCTCTTGCTGGCGGGCCCGCAGGAAGAATTCATGGGCGATGAAGGCGCGCTGCTCATTGCGGATCTCCTGCTGCTTCTTGGCTTGTTCCGCGGCCGGATCCACGATCGCGACGGGTTTCCGGGTGGGAGCGCAGGCGGACAGCATCCCGGCGAGGAGGCCGAAGAGCAGCAGTCCCGGGGCGCGGGAGCCCGGGCCATGGAAATACTTTTTTCCCAGGGTAGGATATGCGAAGGTTCCAATCATGGGCATCCCTACTTGGAGACCACCAGGTCCACGGCTTTGCCCTCATAGGCCGCGCCTGCGGTCGGGGATTGCGAGAGGACGGTATTGGGCAGGCTCCGAGAATCTTTTTTAGAGGTGACTTTTCCGATTTTGAGGCCGAGCTTCTGGACCTGCTCCTTCGCATGGCTGAGCGAAAGACCGGTCAAGGTGGGCATGCCGGTGGGAACGGCGTCCTTGCCTTGGCTGACATCGACATCGACGGTATGGCCTTTTTCCAAGGTCGCATGCGCGCCCGGGACCGATCACGGCGCCGGAAGGGACATTGGTATTGCGGATCTCACGGACCCGACCCAGCTTGAGTCCCAATTGCTGCAAGGTGATCTCGGCCTGGCGGAGGGAAAGGCCGCGCAAGGGAGGCAGCTCCACGCTCTTGAGACCCTTGCTGATGCGGACCCAGATGCGCCGGCCCTTTTTCACCTCGGTGCCTTCCACCGGATACTGGCTCAAAATCCTGCCCGCGCCCACATCGTTGCTATAGTCGCCGGTCGAGTCCAGCATGTAAATCAGCGCATCCTTCCTCAGGAGGTCCCGGGCCTTTTCGGGCTGGAGGTTCACCAAGACCGGAACCTTGACCTTGCCGATGAATTTTCCGGCGAAGTAAGGCATGACCAGGAGGTTGAGCAGCAAGTAGAAGATCACCCCGATGAAGAACCATAGGAGGACCGCGATGAAGAAGGGTTTGGAGAAAAAGCGGGCGAGCACCGAAGGGGTATTCCTCTCAGGTTTTGAGTTCATCCTCCTGAAGGATAAGGAGGTCTTTGCCGTCCAGCACAATATACCCTTTTTTCTGGAAGTAATTCAGCACCCGCGAAACGGTCTCGCGCGTGGTGCCGGACATTTCCGCGATGCTTTGCTGAGTGGGCCGATCCTTGACCACGATAATGCTCTTGCCGTCCTTGGTCTTGGAACGCATGCCGCGCTCTTCCATCAGCTGGAGCAGGGTCGCGGCCACTCGGCCGTAAACCTTCATGAGCGCCAGGGAGGAAATCTGGCGGTTGGATTTGCGCAGGCGGCGGGACATCTCGCCCAGGAGGGTCAGGGCCAGATCCGGCTGCTTCTTGAGGGTGGCCAGGAACTCTTCCCGTCGGATGGTCAGGAGCCGGGAATCCTCCACGGCCCGCACCGTGGCGGAACGGGGCTCCCCATCGAGCAAGGCCATCTCCCCGAAGAAGTCTCCTTCTTTCAGGGTGGCCAGGATGGCTTCCCGGCCGTCTTCGGCGGTCAAGACCACCTTCACCTCACCCTTGGCGATGATGAACAGGCTCTGGCTGCTATCGTCATCCTCCATCAGGATGATTTCCGATTTGCGGAAGGATTTTTCGACGAGCATCTTGGCGATGACATCGAGATGGGAATCGTCGAGGGCAGAGAAGAGGTCCACGCCTTTGAGCAGTTCGTTCTTCAAACCCATGTGATCCCTTCAGATTTCCGAATTCATATTATCGATTTCACATATCCTCTTCACATATCCTCTTCACATATCCAAGAGAATGGTCTGATGCCGCTTGGGACCCAAGGAGACGATCCCGATGGGCACCTCGATGAGTTCGGCTAGGCGGGTCAGATACTTCTGGGCATTGGCGGGCAGGTCCTTCCAGGCCGTCACTTCCTTGGTCTCGCACTTCCAACCGGGCAGGGTCTCGTAAATGGGCTTCACCTCTTCCAGGCTGGAAATCTGGGACGGGAATTGATCCATCCGCTTGCCCTTCCATTCATAGGCGGTGCAGATATCGATGGAGTCGAAACCGTCCATCACGTCCATCTTGGTGATGGCCAGATGGGTGAGGCCGTTGACCATGGCCGCGCGCCGGACCAGGACCGCGTCGAACCAGCCGCAGCGGCGTTCGCGTCCAGTGGTAGCGCCGTATTCATGCCCGATGCGGCGGAGTTCCTGGCCGATAGCGCCGGGGATCTCGGTGGGGAAAGGCCCGTTGCCCACGCGCGTGGTATAAGCCTTGACCACGCCGATGACCTGATCGATGGCCGTGGGTCCCACGCCCGAACCGATGCAGGCGCCGGCGGCCACGGTATTGGAAGAGGTCACGAACGGATAGGTGCCATGGTCGACGTCCAGGACCGTACCTTGCGCGCCCTCAAAGATGAGCCGCTTGCCCTGCTTGAGGGCCGAGTTCACGATGGCCACGGTATCGGCCACGTAGGGTTTGATCAGCCGGCCCAGATCCCGGAATTCCACGAAGATCTTTTCCGCGGACAAGGGTTCGCCGCCATAGAGTTTCTGGATGGTCTGGTTATGCGCGGAGACCGTGCCTTCGAGACGCGCGCGCAAGGTGGATTCCTCCAGGAGATCGGCCACGCGGATGCCGCTGCGATTGACCTTATCGTAATAAGCCGGTCCAATGCCTCTTCCAGTAGTGCCGATCGCGGCCTTGCCGGCGGCCTTTTCCTTGAGCTGATCCAAAACCTTATGATAGGGCAGGACCACATGCGCGTTCTCGGCCACCCAGAGCCGTCCGTCGATATCGAAACCCTTGGAACGGACCTCGTCGATCTCATGCAGGAGCTGGGCGGGATCGAGCACCACGCCATTGCCGATGACGCATTGCTTGCCCGGATGCATGATGCCGGCCGGTATCAGGTGGAAGATGAACTTCTGATCGCCCACTTCCACGGTATGTCCCGCATTGGCGCCGCCCTGGAATCGGATCACGAGATCGGCTTCCTCGGTTAGGAAGTCCACGATTTTGGCTTTGCCCTCGTCGCCCCATTGGGCTCCGACCACGATTCGATTCGGCATCTTGATTCCTGCTAAAGCTTGTTAAAGGCCCAAGGGGTGAAAGGTAAATAACCGGTCCCGCCCCAGCAATGCCACAACCCTGGCAATTAATGGCCTGGGAGTCGACAAAGCAAAAACAAGGCGCAAAAAAGGCCTCCCGCTTTTGCGGAAGGCCCGGCTAGACTGGATTTGGGACCGGAAGCGCCTTTTACTCTTCGTCTTCCTTCGCGGCTTCACCCGAAAAAAGGGCGGACCAGGAAGGATTGATGCCGGCCTGGGCCACGGCGAGGGTCCAATCGGCGCCCAGGACCTGACGGGCCACGTTGCAATGGGCCAGTTGGAAACAGGACTCGCAGGCGCTGTCGCAGCCGTCGATATGTTTGATGGCGAAGGCCGAATCGGCCAGGTCGATGGGCGAGTCCAGGAGCTGCAAGAGACCACGGTAGGCGACACGGGCGGGGAGGCGATCGAGGAAGTCCACATGGATGCGGTTCTGCATCAGATCGAATTCGATGTCATTGAGGAGGGAGATCAAATCCACATCATTCAGGCTCGCGGCTCCCGGCAATTCGCGCGGATGGATCAGGGCGCGGATGGAAGTGAAGAGGCCGGTTTCCGGGGCGCCGTTCGCTCCCAAAGACCAGTCCAAGGCGTCGTGTGAAAGATCTTCGTCGGAATGGCGCTTTAACATATTCCCCGTATTTGTTATTCGATGGCGTTGCTATTGTAGCCCGCGCCATTTTGGACTATCCAGATTAAAATCAATGGCTTAGCTTATAAAAACCCAAGCTGCTCAAACAAGGTCGAGATCCTAGAAAACCTTTATGGCATACCGGGACGCTTGAGGATTCCTTGACTTGCCATCCGTGCCGAGCACTCCGGATCCCAAGTCGCCGCGCCACCGCGCGTTGGAGTGTCATCCAATGTCCGTGGAATCTATTTTTGCAAGCTTACGCGTTGCGGGGACAAGTAAGGGGTCCCGAACCCGCAGTACGCCCAGGGACGTTTGTTTATACGGACGATTTTTTGAAAGGGACGCTTGCAGAGCGGTCCTTAAAACTCCCAACCGGTATCGGCGCCGATGACCAGGCTCAGGTCCCGATTGAAATTCCCTTGCCGCTGCGCCAGGCCGTCGTAGAAGGACAAGTCGTAAAAGACCGCGCCCATATGCGCGCCCACCAGGAATCCGGTCTTGCCCACTCTGCTTTGGACCGTCATGCGGGACTTGCTGATCCATCCGATGGAGGCATGGTCCGAGGCCCCGTTCAGGAATTCCAAGGTCAGGGAAAGCGGATCGTTATGCCCGAAACGAAGCATGGGTCCGGCCACCAGATAGCCGCCCTGGAAATCGAAAACCTTAGTGGGATCGTCCACGGGCCGTAAGGACAAATCGATATACCCGCCTTCCATGGCCACGCCCAGGCCCATCCCAGCCCGATCGAGACCGATGCCGAAGCGCAGGCCGATGAGGTTGGCATCGCGGTAAAGCGGGGGCCCGCCATCCGACCAGCGGCGTCCCGAATAGGAATAGCGCAGGCCGATCTCGCGGAAGACCGGATCGTCGTCCTGATTGGTGGCGAGCTCGACCAGGGCTTGCGCGCCATAGACGACGAACGCGCCGACCACCACCACGCCCACCACCACATACAGCACGGCGGCCCATTCCTTGCCGCCCATATCCCAATTGCCGTTCAGGTCCAGGAGGAAATTGCTGAAATACCCCTTGGTCCGCTCCGCGGTCTCGCTATGATCCGGCGGGGTTCCAGAGGCGGAGCCGGAACCGAGGGTATCCCAGGTGTTACCCTGGCGAAGGCCCCGATCCCGGGCCTTGTCCAGGGAGTCTTCGCGGGCGGCGCGCGCGCGCAGGCCGGCCGAACCGGAGCTGTGGGAAAGGGCAGCCACGGAATCCCCGCAAGCCTCGCGGCGCCTGGGCGGCAGGGAGCGGCAGGCGGCGGGCATGGTGCCCGGCGGATTTTCGGAGGAAACGGATGCGGCGGGAGGGACAGAGTCATCCGAGAGCATGGAGGTGGTCGCGGCGGAAGCTCTGGGAGCCGGGTCCTGGGCGGTGGATGCCACCGCTTGGGTGGTGGATGTCACCGTGGCGGCCAAGGCGGCCCCCGTGAGCAATCGACCTTCCGAAGCATGCATGGCAACGAATCGCCGGAACGTGGCCTCATCGGCTTCGCGCAGGGGGCTGCCGGGAAAGGCCGCATGCAGGTCCTGGACGGTCGGTCCGGCCTGGGCCGACAGGCATGCGCTCAGGACCATGGCTAACAGGAAAAGCAGGGAAGACATATCGTTCCCCTATTTACGCATGGCCGGACTCAAAGCGCTATGGCTGGGCCAATCTGCCCCCACCCGTGCGGCGAAGGGCGGCTGGTGGTTTTCCCGTTCTCATTACGAAAACGCGAAGGAGCGAAGCGACAAGCCGGCAAACCGCTGCAAGCGAGGAAGCGCCGAGTTCGCAAAGCGAACTCGGTAGCGACGAGCCGGCGGACCCCTAGAAGCGAGGAAGCGCCGAGTTCGCAAAGCGAACTCGGTAGCGACGAGCCTTAGACGTCCAGCTCCTTGACCAGATAGGCATTGTCCTCGATGAACTTGCGCCGGGGCTCCACTTCCTCGCCCATGAGCATAGTGAAGATCTGATCGGCCTCGACCACGTCCTCCATGGTCACGCGCTTGAGGATGCGGTTGTTGGGGTTCATGGTGGTCACGGCGAGCTGATCGGGATTCATTTCACCCAAGCCTTTGTAGCGCTGGATGTAGATGCCCTTCTTGTCGCCGATCTCGGCTAGGATCTTGTCCCGTTCTTCCTCGTTGAAGGCGTACTTCTCGATCTTGCCGGCCTTGATCTTGTACAGCGGGGGCTGCGCCAGATAGAGCACGCCATTCTCGATGAGTTCCTTCATGTAGCGGCAGAAGAAGGTCAGGAGCAAGGTCTGGATATGCGAGCCGTCGACGTCGGCATCGGTCATGATGATGATTTTATGGTAGCGGAGCTTTTCGTACTTGAAGCTCTCCTCGCCCAGGCCGGTGCCGATGGCCTGCACCATGGTGGCGATTTCCTCATTGGCCAGGATCTTGTCCATGCGCGCCTTCTCGACATTGAGGATCTTGCCTTTAAGGGGCAGGATGGCTTGGAAGGTGCGGTCGCGGCCCTGCTTGGCGCTGCCTCCGGCGGAATCACCCTCGACCAGGTACAATTCGCAGTCTTCCGGATTGCGCGAGGAACAGTCGGCGAGTTTGCCGGGCAGGCCTCCGCCTTCGAGCACGCTCTTGCGGCGCGCCAGCTGACGGGCCTTGCGGGCGGCTTCGCGGGCGACGGCGGCATTGTAGACCTTCTCCACCACCTTCTTGGCGATGGCGGGATTCTCCTCGAAGAAGTTGGTGAGCATGTCGAAGACGGCGGCCTCGACTATGCCTTTGACCTCATGGTTGCCAAGCTTATGCTTGGTCTGCCCTTCGAACTGCGGATCGTAGACCTTCACCGAGATGACGGCGGTCAGGCCCTCGCGCATGTCCTCGCCCGTGAGGTCGATGCCCTGGGACTTGTTCTTGGGAATGATGTCCTTGGCCTTGTTGTTGATCGAACGCGTGAGCGCGGACTTGAAGCCCACCACATGGGTGCCGCCGTCGACCGTGTTCACGTTGTTCACGAAGGAAAAGAGGTTCTCGGTATAGCCTTCATTGTAGCGGAAGGCGATTTCCACGGGAACGTTGTCCTGCTCCTTGAGGATATGGATGGGCGTGTCCATCAAGGGCTTCTTATTGTGATCCATGTATTCGATGAACGCCGAGATGCCGCCGGGGAAGCAGAACTCATGGGACTTGTTGTCGCCGCGCTCGTCGCGGATGGAGATGGTCAGGCCCTTGTTCAGGAACGCGAGTTCGCGCAGACGGGAGCTCAAGGTGTCGAAGTTGTAGTCAAGGTCGGAGAAGATTTCCGCATCGGGCTGGAAGAAGACCTTGGTACCGCGCTTGTCGGTATCGCCGATGAAGACGCCCGGGGCCGCGGGGGCGCCCTTGTGGAAGGTCTGTTCGAACAGCTTGCCGTTGCGGCCCACGGTCACGATCAAGGTGGAGGAAAGCGCGTTCACGCAGGAGACGCCCACGCCATGGAGGCCGGCGGAAACCTTGTAGGTATCGTGGCTGAACTTGCCGCCCGCATGCAGCTTGGTCATGACGAGCTCGACGGTCCCGATGCCTTCGGTGGGATGGATGTCCGTGGGGATGCCGCGGCCATTGTCCTCCACGCTGATGCCGCCGGAAGTGGTGATGACCACGTCGATGCGGGTGCAATATGATGCCAAGGCCTCGTCCACGGAATTGTCGACCACTTCGTAGACCAGATGATGCAATCCGCGCGCGTCGGTGGTGCCGATATACATGGCAGGGCGCTTGCGCACCGCCTCCAGGCCCTCGAGGACCTTGATGTCACTGGCTTCGTACGCCCGCACCTGGACGGCTTTGTTCTCTTCCACGTTCACATCCTTCTTAAAAC
>DAINDC010000214.1:0-333 GCA_036732085.1 Fibrobacterota bacterium
CCCTGTAATTGCAGGACATGCTCGATGCGACGGAGGAAGATATAGCTCTTGGTGAGGAGTTCGAAATAATTGTGGCTGATGAGGCGATAACGGAACAAGCGCCCCAGAACGGCCAAGGTATTGCCGGAGATGAGTTCGGGAAGGTCCTCTCCATGTTGGATTTGCAGGTATTGCACGTAGAATTCGATGGTGCGGATGCCTCCGGGTCCCAACTTCACTTCCGTGGAAAGCCGATCCTCCTGCCGCAATTTTTCGAGGCCCAATCGCCGAACCTGCCGCATGCTGGTTTCGATCTTGGCGCGATTCGCGGGGGAGACGGCCATGGCCTGGATG
>DAINDC010000214.1:343-3629 GCA_036732085.1 Fibrobacterota bacterium
GCGCTGCGGCGCAGGCAGGGCGTCCAGCGCCTCCTGGATGCGCCGGGCCAGCGCTTGACCCATTTCGGCATTGCCCGCCAAGGGCCGCGCCTTCAGCCAGGACTGCAGTTCCCAACCGGCCGCAGCCTCACGAAAATAATCTTCGTAATGGTGCAGTGATCCGAGGAGCGGGCTATGGCTTCCATAGGGACGCAACTGCGTATCGACGCGGAACATCTTGCCATGGTTGCCGGGCTGGCTCAGGGCCGCGATGAAGGTCCGGGCCCAATCTTCCAGCGCGGTCTGGCCCTCGGAGCTGACCTTATCCGGATCGACTACGAAGACGATGTCGATATCGGAGCTGTAGTTGAGTTCATTGCCTCCGAGTTTCCCCAAGGCGATCACGCAGATCCCGTCGCGCCAGGCCTCGGTCCCCGCGGCAACCATGGTCAGGTCGAAGGTGGATTCGATCAGGGCATTGGAAAGGTGGCTGATTTCGGTGGTGATCTTCCGTAAAGGCTCGCCCAGAAAAATGTCGCGCAGGCCGATGCGGAGGTATTCCCGGTTCCGATAGCGGCGGAGGCTTTCCAGCGCCGGTTCCAGTCCCACCTTGGACGCGGCCTTTTCCCTCGCCTCCAGGCGGAATTCGGTTTGGAGCTTGGGCTTTTCCAGGGCGCGGGGATTGCCCAAGGCCATCAGGTATTCGGGCTGTTGCAAAAGTATTTGCGTCAAGTATTCGCTATGGCCGAAGGCTTTGATGAGGATTTCCAAAAGATGCGGATGGTTCAACATCTGCCGCACGAAGTAATCGGCATCCGGCGCGATCTCCAGGAATTGTCCCAGGTGCCGCAAGACCGCCTCCGGGTCCGGGCTGGCCCGCAGCTTGGTTTCCGCCACCACCAAGGCCGCGCAGAGTAATCCCTTTTCCGCGACCGGAGCGAACAATTTCCGGATCAGGCTCCCGACATTCGGCACCTCGCCCAATCCCAATCGCTCCATGGCCTCATGCATTTGCTCGCTTGAGGCTTTTGGATTAAGGAGGACGGCGGTGAGGGATGGCGTGTCCGATTCCGGTTCGGAAGACCCCAGGAAGCGCCTGGCGAAAAGGGCATGGACAGCCTGCAAGGTATGCCGCAGATCCCAATCCAATTGGGAATCCGGTTCGAACCGCTCCGTCGCCACATAGTCCATCCGCTTGGCCAGGTGCAGGAATTCCGCCGTGCCCGGCGCGGGAATTAAAAGGTCGCGGGAGTGCCCGCGCACCATGCGCAAGGCGTTGATGAGGCGGCGCAGGAGCACATAGCCCTTGTAGAGAAGCTCGAATTCGGCCGGAGGCAGGATGCCCGCCGCCAGCAGCACCTCCAGGGCCCTTTCCGTATTGGGTTCGCGCAAGGCGGAAAGCCTGCGTCCATGCCGCAGTTGCAGGAACTGGACCGCGTATTCCACTTCCACCAAGCCGCCCGGCGAATATTTGGCGTTGATGGCGGGAACGGATTTGCCGGGGCCGGTTTTAAGCTCCACCTGTTTGGCGCGCAGGGCCAAGGTATTCTCGATGCCGACGGGTATCTCTCCGAAGACCAGGGCATCCCGCGCCGCCATGACCCGATCGGCGAATCCCGGCGTGGACGCGACCGGCCGCAATTTGAGCAAGGCTTGCCGTTCGAAGTCCAGGGCGCCGCCGTCTTCGCCGTAATATTCCACCCAGACATCCACCCGCGAGGCGAGGGGGCCGCTATCCCCATGCGGCCGCAAGCGCAGATCCAATTCGAAAATGCCCTCGGTCCTGGCCGTGATGATGGCCCGGATTTCCTGGACCAGCAGGGAGAAGAATTCCGAATGGCTGATGGAACGGTCGGTCCCGGAAGTACCACCAACATTACCAGTATCACCAACATTACCAGTATCACCGGCGTTACCGGTCTCACCGGAGTTACCGTAAAGGAGCTGGAGTTCCAGGTCGGAGGCATACCCAAGCTCGCGACCGCCCAACTTCCCCTGCGCGAACAGTCCGAAGTGGCAAGGTCCCGGCTTTCCGGAGGAACCGGCAGCCTCCTTCGGTTCGCCGTATTCCGCCCGCAATCGGTCATAGCCCAGCCAGAGGGCGGCTTCGAGAATGACCTCGGCCAGATCGCTCAACTCCCCGGAAAATTCCTGCAAGGTCTTGTGGGGAAAGACGAGGTAGAGGACGTCCAATCGGAAAAGCTGGTAATCCTTGAAACGATTCAGCGCCGCGGCCTTGCCTTCCTGGCCGGCGGACTTGTCCATCTCGATCCGGAGCAGGGCTTCCAGTTCCGATTTGCTGCGGCCCTTCTTCTCCTCGTCCAACCTCCGGAGGAGATCGGTCAGGTCCGGGAGCGGCAGCTTGATCAGCTCTTCCCACAGATAAGGGCCGGCGCTCAGGATCTTCGCCAAGGTGGACAAGGTGGAAAAGTCCTCGAAGGCGGGCAGGTCCGGATGGCCGCCGGATTTCTCCATCAGGGCGTCTATGAAATCGTTGAAGCTTTCCACCGCCGCGGGAAAGTCCGATGCCTGTGGCAGGGTGGAGGTGAATCTTTCCATCAGCACGATGGCGACCTTCAGGCGTTCCAGGACACGCGTATCGGTGATCGCCCGGCCGTCCGCATCGGCGATGTAGATGCGATCCTCGAATTGTTCCTCTTCCGACTTGGTCAGCAGCTTCTGGATGGACACGCCTTGCAGCATCAGGGCATTGCTCAGGGAGAAAAGCAGGGCCTTGCGGTCCGCCCCCCGCACGATCAGCACGGTCTGCTTCTCCTCGAACTCGACCTGGATCTCCAAGGGTAACCGCGGGGTTTCCAGGCCCGCCGCATTCCGGCTCAGGTAATCGCCGATGCGCCGATAGAGATCCTTCCGCAACTCTTGCGTTTTCCGGCCTTGGAGCAGACCTATCAAGACTTCCATTTCAGATATGAGTCCGGCCCGGAAAGACTCGGTCAGGAATCCAGGCTGGGGATGCTCCAGGACCAGGTAATCGATGATCTTAGCCGGCTGGAGCCGGTTCCCTGCCGCGCCTTCCCGCGTCGGCAAATCGGAGGCATAGGTGAAAACCTTGCCCAGTCGGATATCGAAATCCCGGCTGGCGAGGAGTCCCGACAAGGCGGCGAAAAACCCCGGCAGGTCCTGGCCGATGAGGGTCAGGCCGCAGCTCCGTTCGTCCAGTTGAACAAGGTCGAAATGAAACGACCCGTCCTGCCCAAGTGCGGCGATTTTCCGCAGATGACCCAGGATTTCTTCCGGGGTGAATTCATTGAAATAATCGGAATCCAGGCTGCGAATATGCGCTTCA
>DAINDC010000214.1:3639-5408 GCA_036732085.1 Fibrobacterota bacterium
CACCTCCGGGGGCAGGTCCGTGGCCGCTTGCAGAATCACGGCTTTTTTTTCGGCTGGTGTCAAAGGCATCGGAAACCGGGAAAATAGAAATAAACAAAAGGGCTCCCCGGATTGGGGAGCCCATGGAATCAAGACGGAAGCGGTCCTAAGACCCTTTAGCCCTGGTCTTAGCCGTGATAGTACAGCTCGAACTCGTAGGGGTTCGGACGCAGCTTCAGCGGTTCAATTTCGGCGGACCGCTTATAGCTCAGGAAGGCTTCGACCATATCCGGATCGAAGACGTCGCCGGCCAAGGCCCATTCCTTGTCCTTCTCGAACTCGGCGTGCGCCTCTTCCAGATT
Source organism: Fibrobacterota bacterium (assembly GCA_036732085.1). Classification (GTDB taxonomy): domain Bacteria; phylum Fibrobacterota; class Fibrobacteria; order UBA11236; family UBA11236; genus Chersky-265. Next base: position 3,981 of record DAINDC010000214.1, read on the forward strand.
CTTGGAAGTGGACGGGATGTTCTTCAGCTCTTCCGGGGGCAACTCATAGATGTTCTTGTTCATCGGAGCGCCGGGATCGATCTGCTTCTTGATGCCGTCGATCATGGCCATCAGCATGGCTGCGAAGGTCAGATAGGCGGAGCCGGAGCTGTCCGGGCAACGGAATTCGAAGCGACGGGCCTTGTCGCCCTGCACGTGCGGGATGCGCACGGAAGCGGAGCGGTTGGTCGCCGAGTAGGCCAGGTTCACGGGCGCTTCATAGCCAGGAACCAGGCGGCGGTAGCTGTTCACGCTGGAGTTGGAGAAGACCTGGATGGACTTTCCATGCTTCAGGATGCCACCGATGGCGTACATGGCGGTCTGGGACAGGTTGGCGTACTTGTCACCCGCGAACAGGTTCTTGCCTTCCTTCCAGATCGAGGTATGCACGTGCATGCCGGATCCATTGTCGCCCCACATGGGCTTGGGCATGAAGGTGGCCGTCTTGCCGTACTTGGCTGCGGTGTTCTTGACGACGTACTTGAGCTTGTGGACCTGGTCGCCGGCGAGGATGGCGGTGTTGAACTTCACGCCGATTTCGCACTGGCCCGTGGCCACTTCGTGATGGTGGATTTCCGGGGTCAAGCCCATCTTGATGAGGTTGGTGACCATCTCGTTGCGGATGTCCATCAAGGTATCCTGGGGAGCGGCGGGGGCGTAGCCGCCCTTGAAGCCGATCTTATGGCCGAGGCTGCCTTCGGCGCCGGAGGTCCAGGGGCCTTCGCCCGTCTCGATGATATAGGTGCCCTGGCGGGGATCGCTGGTATAGCGGATGCCGTCGAACACGAAGAACTCGGGCTCGGGTCCCATGAAGGCGAGGTCGCCGATGCCGGTGCTCTTCAGATATTCCAAGGCCTTCTTGGCGATGGAGCGGGGATCGCGGTTGTAGGGCTGACCGGTGCGGGGTTCGATGATGTCGCAATACATGCCCAAGGTGGGCGCGGTCACGAACGGATCGAGGTAAGCGGAAGCCGGATCCGGCTTCATGATCATGTCCGAAGCCTCGATGCCTTTCCATCCACGGATGGAAGAGCCGTCAAAGGCCATTCCGACTTTGAACATCTCATCGTCAAGGCGGCTCACCGGGAAGGTGAAATGCTGCAATTGACCGAACATATCTCCGAACAACAGATCCACAAATTGGACGCCATTGTCTTTGGCCAGTTTGATGACTTCAGCTGGGGTCATATCTTCTTCTATTCCTCTTGGAAGTGGTGGTTCAGGATCTAAGCTTCAGGAAAGCACGAGGCTCTTGAGACAAAGGGGCAAAGTAGCAAAAAAGTTTTCTGAGTAAAAACCTGACAATCGGCGACAAATGCGGACCTAATTTTACAACTAGATATTTTTGTCACTTTCTGTCCTCCTTCGACCCATTAACCCATATCGTCG
>DAINDC010000214.1:5418-7770 GCA_036732085.1 Fibrobacterota bacterium
AATTGTTAAGTCTCGAATTTGAGGATATTGGCCAAAAACTTATTTGCCAGAACCCTTTTCCCCGATTTTGGATGAGCTCTTTTCATGGGCCCTTACCAAAATCCAACCCCGTTCGGGATCAATCATCAGTAGAGCTAATGATGTGCCAATTGGAGCAGGGAAGAAGGGATTTGGGTCACGGGGTTGGGAACGAAGATGCCAGGAAGGCAAAAATGAATCCGAAGGGAGAAATTAAAAAATCCGGATGTCGTACCCCTCGCTTTGAGTGGCGGCTGGGTTTATCTGGCAGGGCATTCGGAGCCGCATCAACGAGTCCCAAGCGAACCAGAACGAATTCGAGTCTTACCCTAACCCCCTCCAACGCCGCGGCCCGCAGAATCCCTGAAGTCCTGAAACAGCTTGCTCGCCTGCGGTTCCCGTTGCTGGGTGTACTTGCCTTTGTAATAGGTGAGCTCGCCTTCCGGCATCATGAAATAGACCTGGCCGATCCGGACATTCGGATAGACGCGGATGGGATGGACAACCTCGATTTCCAAGGTCCAGGTCGGAAATTGGCAAACCGGTTTTCCCTCCGCATCCATGAGATAACCCCAACCCACGTCGCCGAAACCTGCGGTGATATGGGTATTGATTCCCAAGCGCCCAATGGAACTGCGGCCCTCGAACATCGGCACAAAGCGATGGCTGGTCGCGGTCTCGTTGCTGCATCCGAGATATAATGTGCCCGGCATGAGAACCAATCCCTCTTCGGGGATGTCCAAGGAACGGGTGCGGTTCTCCTTCTTCATATCCAGGACGGATCCATCGGGAAGATCATAGGTCAGCAATTTGGGATGCAAGGAAACGTCGTATGAATTGGGGCCAAGATTGGCTGGGAGGAAAGGGGAGATATGGATGGTGCCCAGGTCCATCTGCCGCACTATTTCCCGACCTGTTAAGACCATGCTTTTATCTCCGGCGCTAAAACTAAAAAAAGTGGCCGGGACCCGAGGGCTTTGCCCGGGAACCAATTGCTTTTAACTTAATGCCATGAAGGCGGTAATCTGCGCGTGGCTATGCGCGTGGGGTATTGCGGCCGGAAACAGCTGTAAATATCTGGAACTCCACTCGCCCGGCAAGCCCGGGGACTCGACCTTAAATGAACTTCCCGTCTACCTCGCCTATCCGGACTCGATGGGACCCATGGCTATCCGCGCTTTTTTGGAAGCGCCCGCTCCCAAGGCCAAAGCCATGGTCAAGGGCGCGGACTGGCAGGCCAAGCCTCTCACTGCCACCGAGCGACGATTCCTGCTGGCCCTTCGGGATTTTCTGGAAGGGCGAGTCCGGGAGGCGGGCACCGAAATCGGGACCTTGTCTTCAAAGTCTCCGGCCAAGCTGAAACCCTTTTTAAAAATTGATCGCGGGCTTTTACTGCTATTGTCCGGATTTCCTGATGATGCGGAAAAGGAGTGGCGCCGGGCTCTGCATGGCGGTGGCGGGGAAGGAGAGGTGGACTGCGCGGAAGGAGCGTGGAGGAATCTTTACTCCCTCTATCTCGGCAAGAAGGATTTCAAGGATGCCCATGGATTGGTGGATGAGGCCCTGAGGGAATCGCCAAAAAACAAATGGGCCAATTTCGCCAAAGGATACCTTCTGCGCATGTTGGCGCCGGGGGAGGACTGGGAAGAATTCCTCAAGGAAAAATCTTCCTGGAAAGACTCCCTGTTCGAAATCCAGATCGCCTATGGGAAATTCCTCAAGGACCAAGGCCAGTTGGATGAGGCTGCCAAATACTACAGTCGCGGCCTGGAGGGCGCGCCCAAAAACGGACCCGCGTGGTTGGAATTGGCGGATATCTATTACCATCTTGGTTATCTGGTCTTCGCGGAAACCTGCGTGCATCAGGCTTTTGAATTCGGCATCAATGATCCCTATGTCTTCGAACTTTACAGCCGCATATTGCAGGAGGTCAGTCAAAAGGCGAACGGCAGCGTAGAGCGATGGCATGCCGCCGAGAGGTTGCTGGAGGAGGGCTTCCCCCATGATTTACAGAGTCGGAGCATGGCGCAATTGCTCTATCATGTCTACTGCCATAATGGGAAGGTGGAGGCGGCCAACAACCTTCGCGATTCCTTCTGGTTTCATTTCCAGGGGCCGCCGCGGGTCAAGCACCTCGCGCTCCAAGCGGCTCCGGCCGTACCCGCCGCACGGTTGCGGATTCCTCTTAGCGAAGTCAGTTATCCTCTGATCAAGGCCCAAGTCGCGACCGATTTTTACGAACCTTTTTAGTACCTTTGCCACTACTCGAATGGCGGGTTCAGGCACTGTGATCCCGGACACATGGTTGGCCGTGGGGAATAGCTAGCCTTACTC
>DAINDC010000214.1:7780-9206 GCA_036732085.1 Fibrobacterota bacterium
CTTACTCAGGGACTAAGGAGGGAGTCAGTTGGGCATGGTTCGGCATCTCCTAATCGCGGCCGTTTGCATCTTCTTCGCGGGTGGCCGCGCCTCCGCGCGATCGCTCATCAATTCCTGCCCTTCGGCTGATGCAAACACGCCGGGCAACCTCGTTGTCGAAACTCCGGCGCTTCAATATACGGTCACTAATTTCGATCCCAGTTGGTTCGATACTGATCATCCCGAGAACTCGCCCACCCTTTTCACCTTGAAGATCAATAAGTCTTTTCTGCAGGAGCCTTTCGCCAACCAATTGCGCCTGCGCGTGCAAATCCGGGCCGATACCTCCATGGGCCGCGATCCGGGTTCCGCCATCGTCGCATTCGATCGGATTACCACGGCTTTGGATGCCACGAAGATCGGTACGGTTCTGCGGTCCCAGGACGTATTCGCATTGACCTATACCTCCGGTGGAGTCGACTTCAAGGACAGTCCGCTTTTCGATATCATCGCCGAGAAGCATGTGGCGCCCGAAATGAACCTGACCTTCAGGTTCAATTTGACATGTGAAACCAACGATGTGGTGGCCACGGCAAACAGCTTGCCCATCCAGTTCGGTTCGGAAGGTCGTTTGCGATATGTGAAAATGATTCAGGCGCTCTACCCGGGCACCCAGATCACCAATCCCACGCCTGTTCCCGTCTATACCGTGACACCGATTTTCAAAATCGCATCGGAGTTGTTCAATTCCAATGAATTCGATTATCCGCCCGGAGAATCCAAGATTGAAATCTTCCTCTATGAATTGCCCCCTGGCGTGCTGCCGAGCGATGCCATGGACGGCATCGAGTATGCCAAGTTCGGGGTCAACAATGAATCGCCCATTGCCTATCCTCCCAACCAACCCCATTTGCAGCCGGGCGTCAAATATATCTGGCGCGCCCGAGCCTTGCTGCGCGGCCCCACATCGGATTATCTCTACTCCAATCCCCTCTACTTCAAGGTGGACGAGCGATTGGAGGGCGGCTCTTCGGTTCCGCCATCGGAACTGACCGATCTCAAATCCATAGAGGAACAAGTCAAATTCGGCGATGATTATTCCAAGCGGGTCATGGCGGCATTGAAAATCATCCTGGGCGACAACTTTGAAATTTTCGACCTGTCCCGGGCCGGGAAGATTCCCGCCAAGGGACAGATTCGACTGAATGGGCATCCCTACTCCTTGGAAGAATTGGAAAGCCTGGCGCGCGAATTCCACCAAAGCAGGCATAGCCTCACAAGGTTGAGGTTTCAATGACACACGGATCAACCCTATCTGGGGGGACGAGGCTATCTATGGGGTTGGTGAAGCTCCCGCCCATCCTTCCGGAACTCGCCCGCATCCCCTTCGTGAAGACGCTCGCCGGGCGCGGGCTGACCGTCGCGGGGCTCGACCTGCGCTTCCTGC
>DAINDC010000215.1:0-3532 GCA_036732085.1 Fibrobacterota bacterium
GGCTCGATACGATATCATCCAGGAATTGATTGTAGGTATTGTCGATGACCGATTGCAGAAAGGCCAGTTCTCCCGAAGTGGGAGTCCGGGAAAAATTTCCGATATCCTTCAAGGGCCCGCTCTTGACGGTATACAGGCCCAATCCCACCTTGGCCATGAGTTTGGATGCCTCTGGAAATTGCAAGATGACGCCGATGCTGCCGGTTAAAGTCCCGGGGTTGGAAAAAATCTTATCGCCCGCGAGCGAGATGTAAAAGCCTCCCGAAGCCGCAAGATTCCCCTGGCTCACCACGATGGGAAGGCCTTTGGACTTGAGGCTTTTCAAGGCCGAATAGATTTCCTGGGAAGCGCCTACCGCGCCGCCGGGCGAATCGATGCGCAGGAGAATGCCCTTGCAGTTCTCGTCCTCCGAGATCCGCTGGATGCTTTCCATGTATCCATCCGAACCCAGGATGGGCCCGTCGATCTTGAGCTCGGTGATATGCGCGCGCTTTTCCTTGAAGCCGCCGTCCTTATCCACGAACTTGCCGATAAGGCTGAATACCGAACCCAGGAAAAGGAAGAATGCGATGACCGCGGCGATGGACAATGCGGCCATTACCTTCATGAATCTGGACATGATAAACCCTTCTTGCCGGATCATCGGACCCGGATGCGGGTGCCCGGTTTCAAAACCGAAGGCAGCCTGCCGTTCAGTTCTTTGATTCTTTGCACCGTGCTCCGATACTTCACCGAAATGTCCCAAAGGCTATCGCCGGATTTGACGACGTAATACTCCTTCTCCTCCGGCTTTTCTTTTGCCGAAGCGGCCTTGGCGGGGTTCGCGGCTTCCTTGCCATTCCCGCCGGAGACGAGCAGACTATCGCCCGGAAAAATCTGCGCGCCGTCTTCCAATCCATTTATCTCCATGAGATTCTTGAAATCGGTCCCGTACTGCCGGGCGATCTGATATAGGTTTTCGCCGGGCTTGATCAAATGGAATTTGCGGCCGGATACATTCGCATGCGGACTGGCGGGCTTCGAAGCCGTTGCCGCCGAGGCAACATTTACGGGCGAAGAGCCGTGCTTGGCCGGGACTTCGGCGGAAGGGTTCACGGAAATCTGGGTCGAAGCCACAACCGTGGGGCCACCCGCAGGCGCGAATCCCGCGGCGACCACTCTGGAAGTCCCTGTCGCATGGGCTGCTACGGGATCGGAGGATTCCGAATCATCGGATTCCGATTTGGATTTCGCGGAGAGGTATTTCAGCCGCTGCCCCGCCAGGATGCGGTTGCCATGGATGCCGTTCCATTTCCGGAGGTTGTCCTCGCTGACCGAAAGCTTGAGGGCGATGGAAAAAAGGTTGTCGTTCGCCGCCACGGAATAGATCTGGAATTTTCCGCCGCTGCCGCTACTACCGCCCGCATTGGCGGCCCGGCCCGGTTTGGAAACGGGAGCCTCTTCGGATTTGGACATCGGAAGCAAATCCGCCTTGGCGATAGGCGCTTCGTGGACTTCGGGCTCATCATCCGCCGCATAGCCCGACGATTTCGATCCCAACTTCAGTCTTTGCCCGGGCCTTATGGTGGTCCCCGCCCGGAGGTGGTTGGCGGCCATGAGTTGCGAGACGGTCAGATTGAACCGGCGTGAGATGTCGAAGAGATTGTCTCCGCTCCGAACTTTATAGGTGCCCTTCTGGTACTTGGAGCGAGCGGGGGCTTCCGGCACATCGGCTTCCGCATATTTCTGACTGTCGCCCGGCGCGAGCGGGATCAGCAGGCTCTGGCCGCGATGGAGGCGGTTGCCCTTGATCTTGTTGGTGGCCTTGATGGCCGCCACGGAAACCCGATAACGCGATGCGATGCCGGAGAGGTTTTCCCCCTTCCCCACCACATGATGATGCCAGTTCACCAATTGGGACTTGTCCAAGAGCTCGTAATTCTTGAAGAACAGCTCACGGCTGCCGAGCGGAACATGGACCATGTAGTCCGTCTTATTGGGCGGCGTGCACCAGCGGCGCAAAGCCGGATTGAGGCTGATGATGCTGTCTTCGCTGGTTCCCGCCGCCTTGGCGATGGTCCCGATGGAAAGGCAATGGTGCACGGTGGCGGTGTCGAAGGCGAGCGGCAATTCCGGATGATCGAGCGTGAAGCCATAGCGCGCGGGATCGTGGCCGATGATCATGGCGGCCAGGATTTTGGGGACATAGAAGCGGGTCTCCTGCGGCAGAGGCATCTTCCAATAGCTCATCGCCGAGTCCTTCTCACGGTACTTGCGGATGCGGCCCTCGCCGCAATTATAGGCCGCCATGGCTTGATGCCAATCGCCGAACTCCTCATGGAGATCGTCCAGGTAATCGAGCGCCGCATCGGTGGCCAGCAGCGGGTCGCGGCGGGGATCGTACCACCAGTCATCCATCAATCCATATCGTCGGCCAGTGCCGCTGATGAACTGCCACATGCCGCTGGCGGAGGCCTTGGACCAGGCCTTGGGATTGAATCCGCTCTCGACCATGGCCAGATACATGAGGTCATGGGGCATATCTCGCTCGTCGAGTTTTTTCCGGATGATGTCTTCATAACGGGATTTCCGGTTCAGCCATTTCGAGAAATAGCCGTGACCGGGACCCATGAATACGGAGATGGCTTGCAGGATGCGGTTGTCCAGAGGTTGGGTCAGCGGCAAATCATAGGCCTTGGCGTCGATATGATGGGTGATGGAATCGAGAACCTTCACCGAGGAATCCGAAACCTCCTGCATCTCATTGTCGAATTGCTGGGTGAGCGGCGCGGGCTCGGACATCTGGCTGGTCTTGGCGACGGTGATGATGAGCATTTTCTGGACGCTATCACGGTAGACCTTGACCATGGTATAGACATTGGGGCTGAGGGAATCCGTCGCCTCAAGTCCGGAGAGTCGGACCAGGGCGCTGTCGAAATCCGATCCGGCCTGGAACCAGAGCGAGTCCTTGATGCTTTCCTGGCCCAGGTTCACGAACTCGGCCACCTCGGAGAAAAGCATTTCCTCTTCGGGAACCAGGACCGGAGCACGGACCACCGCATGCGCGGAATCGGAATGCAGGGCGGCATTGATCGTACCGGCCTTGCCCGCCTTCCCGGCCTTGGTGCTCGAACAGGCGCCCAGGCAAAGCAGGATTGCGCCCGTGCAAAGGAGAACGAAAGGAGAAATCCCTGTTTTAAGCTGCAAGTCTCATGTCTGGTTGGAAGGAAGAGGTTGAAGAAGTTGGTGGAGGGGAGCTCCCCTCAGGCGGGCGAAGCGAAAGAGTAGGTCGAGGCATTGGTATCGACCTTGCCCCGGAACCCGCCCATGCGACTGTGGTCGCCTCGGCCCCGGGGTCGGAACGCGACTACTCCTCGAAATCCAGATCCTCGGCGTAATCGTTCCACATATCGGTTTTCTTGAACTTGGGATTGTCGAAATCGACCTCTTCGTTCTCATCCTCCTCATCGTCGTCTTCGTCGACGTCGTCCTCTTCGTTTTCGAAGGGCTCCAAATCGTCAAAGTCATCGTGCTTCGGACGTCTACCACATTC
>DAINDC010000215.1:3542-9149 GCA_036732085.1 Fibrobacterota bacterium
ATTCCCACCTGTCGGGCCTTCCGACCTTGTTGGCCCCGTCGGCCTTACCGGCTTTATCAGCCTTGGCGGCCTTGTCGGCATCATCGAATTCCATGTTGGCCTCCTACAATCTTATCATAATTTGGTGCAAATATATCTTGGGAACCAGGATTGTCAAGTATTTTATCGGATTGAGTCCGGCCTTTCTTGGCCTTTAGATCCGGAGTTGACTAAACGGGTTTTGAGGTAAAGTAAAAATATGCCACCGTCCAAAACAACGCCAACCTTTTCCATGCTTCATTCCTTGTTCACGAACTTGAGGGGAAAGGAGACCGGAATATCCCCATTGGCATGAGGGTCTTCCCGGAATCGCCATTTTTTGACGTTTTGAAGTATTTCCGTATTGAAAGCCGCATAGTCGATGGTGCTCTTTTCAGTCACGATGCGGGCCTCCTTCACCTGGCCCGAGGGATCGATGAGGATCCGGACGGTAAGGTTTCCCTCAAATACGATTCCCTTGCGCATGAACTTCTGATATATGAATTCCAGCTCCCCCATATTGCCTTCGATGGAAGAGAAAATGGCTTCCTGACGGAGCGGATCCGCGATGATGCGGGCTTCGGCGCGGCGGGCCTTCACATCACGCTTCAGGGTCGCGGCGACCTTTTCCGCTTCGCCTTTCTCCGCCGCCTTCTTCGCTTTATCATTGTCCTTGTCATTCCCTTTGAGATCGATCATGTCCACCTTGTCGAGCGCGGTCGCTCCATGTTCGGCGGCAATCGTGGCCGCCACTTCCTCGGCGGGCGCGGCCTGGGTCGCCCGGCCCTCCTTGGGTTTGGGCACGTCCAGCGATTTCAAACTATTGATGAACTTGAAGTCCTGGTACTTCTCCATCTTCTTCAGCGCCGACTTCGCGAGATCCTCATCATTGTTGTAGAACTTGCCCAGCACGTAGAGACGGCGGTTCGCCTTCTTGGCCTCTTCCGAATTGGGCGCCAGTTGGATGACGGTACGATAGGTCAGCACCGCGTCGCTGTCCTGGCCGAGTTCCTCCTGCGAACGCGCGTACAGGTAACGGCTTTGGATCCGCTCGAGGGAATCGGAAGAGGGACTGGCCAAAACCTTTTGCAGGCTCTTGGCGGCCTCCGCATAATTGGCGAGCAGGAACATCTGCTTGCCGGATTGGAACGGCGCCTGCTTGGATTCCAAGGCGAGCCGGACCTGATCTTCCAGGCCCTGGGTGAGCGCCTTCAGTTTGATCGCCACGTTGGATTCCTCCGACCCGGGAACCAGCCTGGAGGTCTTGTCGAAATCGTCTTTCGCTTTTTCATAATCGCCCATCAGGCTGGAACAGAAACCGCGATGCAGGAGCAAGGTGGCGGCGACTTCCGGAGGCAGGTTCTTATCGGACAGGCCCTTGGCGTAGATCTCGACGGCTTTGTCGTACTTGCGGGAGCGCTCGTAGAAATAGGCGACTTCGAGATTGTTCATCACCTTGTTGGGCACGTCGGCCTTGGTCTTCTTCTTGCCCAGGATGAAGCCCACGCCGTTGATGGCCGCGCCGATGATCTTGGACTTCAGCGAAGACTCCTGCGTCTCGGAATCCAGGAGCTTACCGGATGCCAGGGATTTCAGCTTGAGCTCCAGGGAAGTCTCGTCCTCCTCGGGCATGTTCTGGCGCTTCTTGATCAGTTCGAAGCGCGCCAGCATGTTCAGGGCATGGCTGGAATTGTAGGCTTGGGAAAGCGTTTCCATAGCCCGGTTGTACTCGTCCATCCGGTACTGGATGATGGCCTCGTTGGTATAAAGGCTGAAGAGGATGAGACAGCCGATCAGGATGATCGGCTTGGAATGGAACCAGGCTTCGGACAGGTTCCCGAAACCTTTGGAGCCCGGACCGGCATTGTCAGGCTCCAGGCCGACCTGGGCATCGGCTTCCTTTTCACCGCCTCCCTTTTCACCGCCTCCTTTTGCCTGGCTCATATCATCGCGCCCCTGCGAACCGGATCCCGGAACTCACGGGGCCTCAGTTGATCCGCTTATCTATGGCGTAATTGCTGCCTTCGACCTTCTTGACGTACTTCTTCATCTCGGCCGCGATTTGCACGATGGCCCGATGATCCGTGACCGGGCGGTAATGGTTGCTGGCCACGGCCAGGGAGATGGACATCAGCGGGAAACGCATGCGCCGGCCTTGGCGATCCAGCGATTCGATGAAGCCGGACTTGGCGTCGGTCTCGTTATAGAATTGCTTCACGTCGCTGTCGAAGGCGGAGATGATGCCTTTGGCGACCTCTTCCCAATTGTTGTATCCCGTTACGATCACGAAATCGTCGCCGCCCTCATGGCCCACGAAGGTGGACGCGTCGCCGAAGCGCTTGGCCGCGTCCTGGAAGCAGTCGCGGCAATACAGGATGGCATCGTCGCCCTTGGAGAAACCGTACTTGTCGTTATAAGCCTTGAAGTTGTCCAAGTCGCCGTAGATGACGGCGAATTCCCGCTTGGCATGGATCATGTCCTCGATCTTCTTGACGATGACATTGTTGCCGGGCAGGCCGGTGAGGGGATTGGCGCCCTTGGCCTCTTCGCGGATTCTCACCAGGCTCAGCATCATCTCCTTGAAGGCGCTGGCGAGCAGGCCGATCTCGTCTTCCTGCTTGATGTCGATGGCCACGGTGAAATCGCCCTTGGACACCTCATGGGTGATCTTCTCCAGCTTGGAGATGGGCACGATGACCATCTTGCGCAGGAACAGGGCGAAGATGAATTGCAGGAAGATGACGATGACGGTGACGAGCAGGCAGAGGCGCAGGAGCACGTTCTTTTCGGATTCCAGGCTCTTGATCCGGATCGGGAACTTGGCGATGATGTTCTCGCCATTGCCCAAGGTCAGGGGGATGTAGAGGTTGATGAGCCTTTCCTGGATATGGATGTCGTGGTAGAACTCCTTGTCCTCCAGCTCGGATTTGGCGATGACGCGGTTGAGGATGAGCTTCTCCTCCGCGTCCACCTTGGGAGCCGTGGTGGTCCCGCGATGGTAGAGGATGTCGCCGGACTCGGTGAAGACCGTCATGTCGTTCACGCCCTCCTGGGCCACGGCCTCGGCCACCTTCTTATAGGGCTCGGGATTGCGCTTGTCCGTGAGCTGATCCTTCTGGCGCGCGAAGATCTGCTTGAAGCGCACGCTCTGGTTCTCGGAGATCAACTGCTGGTTGCGCGTGATGAGATCGCTCTGGTTCTCCCAAATGATGAAATTGAAGATCGAAGTGATGAGAACGGTGAGGACTATATAGAGGATTGCCGTCTTGTAAGACAGCGAGTTCCTGCGGATTCCGAGCACCTACACCTCAGTGGTTTCTCTGACGCCGGTCGAATCCGACAATCTCCTGAAGTTTATCGAATAATTCCTTGGGGGTGCAAGGCTTTTCGAGCAGGGTGAAACCGAGGTATTTCCTGACTTCCTTATCGTCATCCGTCATTCCGGCGTTCACCAGGAGCGCGCAACGGGCGTCCGCGCGCAGGCCGCTCAGCCCGAGCAGATAATAATCGCGGCCAAATTCCTCAAAGGCCGGGGCCTCGTTGATGAGCAGGAAATCGAACCGGGGCAACGGGATCTTGTTCCAGTCCCGGAGCGGGGCCGAGACATAATCGACATGGAAATTGGCCAGACCCGCATCCGCGGCCGCTTCCTTGAGGCCCGGCACGTCATGTCCCAGATCCATTATGACGATCTTACGCTGCACCTGGCGCACGGCGCTCTGCTTCCGCTTCTCGACCGGCAGGTGGACGATGAAGACCGAGCCCTTATGGCGGGTCGATTCGACGAATAATCTTCCGCCATGGAGTTCCACGAAGGACTTGCTGATGGCCAGGCCCAGTCCATGCCCCTTCCCCGCCACATTGCTGCTGGCGCCGGTATGGAACTTCTCGAAGATGGCCTCGAGGTCGGCCGGAGCGATGCCCGGGCCCGTGTCTTGGATCGACAGGGCCAGGTAGTTCTCCTGATGCTGGGACCTCACCATGATCTTGCCGTTGGCCTTGCTGAACTTGATGGCATTGCCGAGTATGTTGGAAAGCACGCGGCTGACCTTCTGGACATCCAGATACATGTCGGTTACCTCGCAGAGGTCGGTCTGGACTTGTAGGTTTTTGGCATTGGCCAGGCCGCGCAGGGACTGGACCGCCAACTCCACTTCCTTGTTGAAGTCAACGCGCTCCAATTTAAGCTGGAGTTTGCCCGCGCCGATCTTGGCGGAGTCGAGCAGATCGGTCACCATATCGATCAGGAACTGGCAGTTGCGGTGGATGGTGCGGATGGGCTCGAGCTGCGTGGTCTGGAGATTGCCCAGCACGCCTTCCATCAGGAGTTCGGCATAGCAGATCATGGCCGCGAGCGGCGAGCGCAGATCGTGCACGGCCATATGCAGGAAGTCGTTCTGATGCTTGAGGTTCGCGCCCTGGGCCTCTATGCGGGCGCGCAGGCGGCGATTGACGATTTGCTGGGTCAGGACCTTGGACTTGGAGGCGAGCAGGCCCTGGAGGCGGATGCGCACGGACGGCAGGGAGTCCTTGCCTTCGGCCACCATGGAGTAGCCCATCTCGAACAGGGACAGCCGGTCCTCCATGGGGATATTCTCGGGCGACAGGGTCACGGAGCTGGAAAGGACATAGAGGACATCGGCGCCGTCCGCGAGCTCGCCGGGGAATTCATGGGCGATGCGCATGTCGACGAGGCAGACCTGGCTGAGGTCGCTGCCGGGCACGGTGCCGGGTTCGGCAAAAGGGAAGGTATCCAAGGCCTTGCGGTAATGCGTCTCCCAGGCGGCATCGCGCGTCACGATTAATAGTTTCGGGGATTCAATGCCGCCACTCAACAAAGGGAAAATTTCCTCACGGTTCTTGCCTCTTACGGATCTTGCAATTTATATTCATGCAGCTTATTCCGCAGGGTGCGGATGCTGATATTGAGCATTTCCGCCGCCTTGGTGCGATTGTCGCCGCAGGCATCCAAGGTCTTAATGATGAGCAGCCGTTCCGCTTCCGCCACGCTCATGCCCGCCGTGAGCCCGGAATCGGAGGCCGCGGGCTTCTGCCCCGCCCCGTCCAGGCGCAGGTGCTCGATGCCGATATCCTGGTTCTTGGCGAAGACGACGGCCCGTTGGATCACGTTCTCCAGTTCCCGGATATTCCCGGGCCAGGCATGGGATTTGACCCGCGTCAGGGCTTCCGGTTTCATGCCGGTTACGGTGAAGCCGTTTTCCTTATTGTACTTGGCGATGAAATGATGGGACAGCGCCTCGATATCGGCCATGCGCTCGCGCAGCGGCGGCACTTCCAGGGGAATGACGTTGAGACGGTAATAGAGATCCTCGCGGAAGGTCCCTTTCTTCACCTCCTCCTGGAGGTTGCGGTTGGTGGTGCAGACGATGCGGACGTCGATGGCCACCTCGTCGCTGCCGCCAATCTTGGTGATCTCGCGTTCCTGCAGGACGCGCAGCAGCTTGCTTTGCGCATAGATGGGCATCTCGCCGATTTCGTCCAGCAGCAAAGTCCCGCCGTTGGCGAGTTCGAACTTGCCCATCCGGGTCTTGATGGCGCCCGTATACGCGCCCTTCTCATGGCCGAAGC
>DAINDC010000216.1:0-9116 GCA_036732085.1 Fibrobacterota bacterium
CAATCGGGCCTGCTCCAAAACCCACGTCACCCTGGGTGAACGTTATACGCAAGTTTACCTCAAGTGTTGCCGGTCAAACTTACCAGTTTGCCCGGCAATTGTATAGAACGATTTTTTTGGGGGGTGGGGAAGAGAAGAAATTACGGAATCCTGAAGAAAGAAAACCGTGCAGTAGAGCTAAATTTGAAACTATCACATCAGTTCAATACATTGATACGGACTGAAATCTAAAATGGATCTGAGAAAAATCAATTCAAACCCAAACGAGAATCGATGCGGCGACCAATACCTTTAGTAGAATTGGAAACGATGGTCGAGCACCTATTTTACGAATTACAAATGCTGGAAATGAGCGCATCATTACTTGGAATAGGATTATTTGGAAAAGATCCCGTAAAGCATTCACTGTTGGAATCCTTCGCGACACACTCTAGGTCACTTGTCTATTTTCTATACCCACCGGAAAAAATCCGTAATGACGATGTACTTGCCAGCCATTATATAAAAGATGGAATTATTTGGGAAAGCGTTCGGCCAAAAAAGCCTACCAGTCTTGAAATTGTGCACTGGCGAGTTGGAAAAGAAATTGCTCATCTTACCTATGAGAGAAACAAATTTACAGAAGAATCGCGCGCATGGGGATTTATAGAAATTGCAAAAGATATTTTAAAAGTATTCGATGTGCTTTTAGTTAACAAGAAAGAAATTAACTATGGACGCTTTTTGGATGAGTACCAAACCGCTACTAGTTTTCCGATTTCCATCAATCTTAATGGGAATCGGACAGAAATTATTATTCCAAGATTAACAAGGAATTAGATCAGGTATTAAATCTTATGTCAAATTTCGATTTAAAAATAATCGGGCAAAAACAAGGTATTTCAAAATGGAAATGACTATGGAACTGAAAATTAGATTCGTTATGGCCTTAATATTAAATTTTCTATGCCTGTCCTATTCAGGAGAAACAAGAGAGGCAAAGTTTATTGTTCATGTCGCTTGTGAAAAATCACAGTACTATGAAAAATCGGATGGAAGCATTGACTCAGGAATGACTCGATTCTTTGAGCGACAAACCGTTGGCACCCTAGCGTTACAAATCCAGGCCGATTTAGCTCCTGATGGAACAGTGCATTCCCACGGGATCGGTAAAGTCAACGAATTTAGACCCTTGGTCTTAAACTTTTCGGGGTTGTCCTCAAATGAAGGAAAACTTCTATTGGGTGGCGACGAAATAGCTTCAGAAGATAAAGTAAGGGATTTAAACATTGGAAAACATGGAATCGGAAAGTATTCATTCAAATTAACCTACCATTGGCCAGAAGGTGGCAATAAAGAGATACTTGGATCAATCGACTGTAATTTAAAAGATTCTAAAAAGAAAATCCAAATTGATGTGACGGTTCGCGAGCATGGTGATACTGGAATAGTTCTTGTAACGAAATATTCAGGCGTAAAAAGCTTGTGGGCTAATGGAATTATAAAAAATTACCCAAATATAAATTTTGGTGGAATTTTCTATAATCCAGAAAGCAAGCCTGCCGATTGCATTGATTCAGAGTTAAAGTATTGAAAATGAAAGTACCAAGTAAAGGATTATCAAAATTAAAATTAATGGCCAACTCATTCACACAAACGGTGTGTATGGTAAAATGCTAAGGCACTTCGCCATACCGGAAGATTATTGAAGAATGGGGTCCCTTCCCCATAAGATGAAAACGGGGGAAAACCGGTGCGCGAAGATGAATGCAAAGGCTAACCCACCCCCCAAGAAAATGGAGAGGTAAACCAGCGTATAACAAGCGCGTAGGGTGCTCCGCACGGGTTTCCACCCGTGCTCCGGGGGCTCCGCCCACATGGGTTTTGGAGCATGCCCGGCCAGTCGGACTGGGTTTCGACTGCACTAACTTTCTCTGAAGTCTTCCACCGCGGTCTACGTTAGTTTGTCTCAACCCGTCCTTTGTGGCTGGCTGCGGGTGTTCGCTACGGGGGGCGGTAAGCCCCCACTTCGCTCTCATCCTCACCAATCGGGCATACTCCAAAACCCACGTCGCCCTACGGCAACGTTATATGCAATGCCCCCACACAAGAGAAGCGAATTACAAACCCCACCCCCAAGAGAAGAAAACAAAGAGCGCGTGCCGGAAAAGAGAAAAAAGGAAACAAATCGGGATAAAAAAACCATTTTATTGCGCCGCAAGGGCGGCGCTCCATGCAAGATCTGTGATTTTCCGCACTATCCGGGCACATGGCCATTACGAATCCGGGGGAATATGGTAAATTTTTGTATTCGCAGCACCAGGAAATCAGTAGAACAAATCGTCATGATAAACCCCTTAAAAAATCCTTTCCAAGGTCCCGGTGACGATGACCTGAAAAAAATGACCGGGCAGAATCCCCAAGGGCTGAAACCCAAGCCCAGTTCAGCGGACGAATCCCTTGTCAAAAGCCGGGGTGGCAGGACTGGCTCCGCTGGAAAGCAAGTCCTCGAAGACCGGGCGCGATCCGATCAGGAGCTAGCAGCCAAACAAGACGCGCCCACCAAGGAGATGGAAAAGGCGAACACACCGGGACCCGATAACACGACGGTAAGGCCCAAAGCCACTTTGAAAAAGGCGGGTTGGACGGATTCCGTTACGCGGTTCAAAACAGACGCTGAGATTTACGCGGAGTTCGATGTACCTGCTTCCGAGAAGGAGCGGACTTTGACTGATTTTCAGGTACTGCGAAAAGAAAAAGGAGTGTTCAAGCCTTACGAAAAGGCGCAAGGACATCTGGACGAAACAGGCAGGGTCACCGTAAAGATACCCATCCGTAAAAATGAGGATCCGAAGTCAACCTTTATCATCAAGGTCAAGCACTGTACGGCGGACTGGTCCAGTGGTCAAGGTACGGAACGCGAAGTTTCTGAAACGGCCGAGTTCAGTTTTGAGCACACGCAAGTTTCTGGCCTCCATTTTCCGAAGGACAAAAGTTTCATATCGGATGACAATCTCCACGTCTTTTACGAGTTAAAGAAAACATTTCTCGACTGGAAAAAATCCCAAGATAAAGCGCAAATCATTGTCTATGGTCATTCGGAAGCGGACAAGGATGGCGATCCGCATCCGATCAGCCGGAGTCGGGCAATGTCGGCCTTCTTATTCGTTATTGGCGATGTGGATCAATGGGCCGACTTGGCAGAGAAAGAGCGTTGGGGCGTCTGGGAGCAGCAATGTATGCTCCGCGCGCTCGGGTTCTTCAAAGCCAAGCCCACGGGAACCCGTGGCCCAAAAACCAGACAGGCCACACAAGACTTCATCGCTTTTCTGAATGAAGCACGCTGCAAAAACATCAATCCGATGTTGGGTTTGACCGAAGCGTATATCCGCAAGGAATTATACCGCGAGTACATGAATCTCAAGCGGGAAGAAATCGAACTTCCCAGTTCGGCGTTCCGCTTGGTATCGGGTTATCCATACGTCGGATGCTCGGCATTCAATCGATACTTGGGCGGCGAAGAATTACATGATGAAAATCGCCGCGCTGTTTTCGTAATCGTTCAGGAGAACCCGAACTTTCCGGTTACCTTCCCGTGTCGCTACAGCACCATCGGTCCCTGCGAAGAGCAATGTTATCAGCCAGGAGAGAGGGCCATCAAAGGATTTAGGTGCAAGCATTATGACGATATGGTCAAGCAGGAAAAAGTTGGCAACCCAGTCGTAATGGGAGATGAATTTGCGATCGATTGGAAATTTATTGCAAAGATGGAAGGCACTCGCAATGATATGTATGTGCCATGCGACAAGGACGGAAATGTCCTTGGAAAAAGCGGACCAACTATTGCAAGTGGATTTGATCTTGGCCAATTGGATCAAGAAGGCCTAGAAAATTACAAATTTGAAAAATCTGTTGAGACCAAACTGACCCCCTATATCGGCAAAAGAAACGTAGAGGCAAAAGAGTTTGTACTAAAAAATCCATTAAGTTTTTCTGACGACGAAATTGCAGGTATTAATAAAAAGGTTCATGAAAAATATGCACATAAGGCAGAAGCCTTTTATAATGAATCCGCTCCCCCTGAGAATCAGTTTAAATCCATGCATGGAAGGGTGCAGACGGTTTTTGCCTCCGTGTATTTTCAGTACGGTAGCGCAACTAAAACTATTCGTGGGCATTTAGTAGCCGAAGAATACAAGGAGTCAGTAAATACTCTTTTGCACTATACTACTCTTACTTCCGAAGCTGAGAATAAAACAACTCATAAAAAAGTTAATATCATGCAATTTCTTTCTCGAAGGTGCCAAGAGGCGCGGTTTCTATTGAATGCCATTTCCGATGAAGAGATAAAATCTGAATCCGAAAAATTGATTATTAAAAGCGAAAAGGAATGGGAACATGCCTTCGGTAAAACCAAATCTTGGTAATAGTTTCAGCCAAATTTATTTTTGGCTTCTTTTTGCAGCCAGTTTTACGTGTTGTGGAGCAGCAGACGTTCAAATCAAAATTCCACCATCAGGAGTTTATTGGGACGGCGCTGCGAAAATCGGAAATGATGGGAAAACATTAACCGGTTTAATCGACACGTTTATTGGCGACTCGTCGGGAGGCGTTTGTCAATTTTATTTTGACGGTAAAATTGCAGGTAAAAAGTTTGAGGTAAATTGTGGGAACTTCGTGGACACCGGTACTGTTGTCGGCACAGTCACGATTTTAAATGATTCTACAATTTTTCTAAAAACAAAAGAAGGACCGGGTTGTTCCGAGAGGGTAGCGGATTTTGTCCAGGATGGGGCGACGTTTATTCTTAAAAACAAACTACCCCTCATTCAAATTCGCAGTATTAAATCTGAGAAGGCTTTCTTTTATTCGAAACCTGATTCCTCAACAAAACGAAAAGCGTATCTTGTCCATGGCAACGAAGCACAAGTGACCGAATCGCAAGATGGCTGGCTGAAAGTAACCTTTAAGAAAACTTCAGGATGGATGCGGGAAAAAGATATGATACAACTCCATTCTAAAAATGGAAATTAGGACCATGAATTTGAAAACGTTCATGCTCTTTGGGATTATCGTTTTGATTAAGCCAGCTTGCGCCGGATACGGCTTTAACCTGGACGGCACCCTCGACAAACCCTCCATCAGCAAGGCCTACTTCGAGGGTGATTTCCACCGCGTCCTCCCGCCGCTCGAAGCCTGGCGCACCAGCCGCGCAACCAAAACCCGGGAAGACAGCATCTTTGTTTACAAATATCTCAGCGTCATCTACGCCGCGGATTCCACCACACGGAACAAGGCGGAAAGTTACATGGTCCAACTGATCAAGCTGATGCCGACTATCGAATTGGTGGACATGTACATATCCGATAACATTGAGGCGATTTTCAAGAACGTGCAGGAAAAATACCTGAAGCAACAGCAGTATGTGCGTCATCATGATGAACTTGGCCGCACTCTCGAAGACTCGACCGGCGGGAAGCCAAAACAGGAACCCGTTTTGGCCAAGGAAAAACCCAGGCAGTCTTCAGAATGGGTATGGTGGACCGTAGGCGGCGTGGGCGTGGCGGCTGCCGTTGCCGGTGGTTATTACGTACTCCATGACAATCCCGCTTCGCCGACGACCAAAAGCTTCGAACCCTAAAGGCAAAGTATGAAATTTACTAATAGACTTTTTCTCGTGCTATTTTCATTCGCCGCTATCCTCTTCATTGCCTGTCCGACTTCGGATGAGCCCGGTCAGGTGCTGAGCATGAAAGTCACAGATAAGAATGACAGTCTTTTGACTTTCGATTCGCTCATTGTCACGGTCCACAGCAAGGACGGCAAGTATTCGCAGGTGGTTTTCCATGGCGTCTTGCGTGATCCGAAACAAGTCGCGAGCATGCCGCTTGATGCACGCGTGGGCAATGATTACACGGTTACCATTATCGGGTATCGAGGCGGGCAAATCGGGGTCAACAAGGAAGTGACCTTCATTGGAACAGGTATCCAATCAAAGGAACTTCCGATTCACACCGACAAACCCGAAACGGTCGTTGTCGTACCCAATTTACCGGAAATTTTGGTCCCCGCCGATACTAGCATCGCCGAAGGAGATTCCTTGCGGTTCCGCGTTAGCATTCACAACACTTGGACTGGCCCTACCACTTTGACTCTCAAGGATGCCATTTTCGGCGCGGCGCTTGACACGGTTGGCCGCAATCCCGGCGACGGTTATTTCACGTGGCGGCCGAGTTTTGACCAGGGCCGCGCCGAACCTTACGCCGTCACTTTCGTGTACGCCTCGGCGGATAAAAAGGTCGAGAAGATCACACGCGTGAAGGTACTGAACATAAATCGGCCACCCAAGCTTGTTCCCATCTTGGACCAAAAGGTCAAGGAGAACGAAAGCCTGTCCTTCAAGGTCGAGGCATCCGATCCTGATCATGATTCCCTGACTCTGACGGCATCCAGCCTACCCGATGGTGCGACCTTCACCGCAGCTACCTTTACATGGAAACCCAGCGTGGGCCAAGCAGGAAATTATTCCGTGAAATTCCGTGCCTTCGATGGATTGGATTCCGATCAAGTATCGGTCCTGATTACCGTGGGTAACGTGGATGTTCCCCCACCCCTGACGGTTGACATTACGTCTCCCGCGAACGATACCACCGTCAACTTCACGCCTATCACCATCCTGTATACCGTGAATGGTACGCCCCTTCAAAAGAAATTCCCTCTCAAGGACGGCAAGAACCGAATCCGCATTGATACCACGGTCCTGAACCGGCCGGGATTCGACACTATTTGGATCACGCTGGACACCATTCCGCCCGCAAGGCCGGTTGTGAACGGCGCTTCGCCCGTCCGCACGAGGACGCCTTCATGGAATTGGACCAGCGGCGGAAATGGCTCGAAGTTCTTTCGGTTCCGCCTGGACAACGAAGACTTGTCCGGTGCCGCGCCCACAACCGAAACCATTTTTGTCCCTTCGAAGGATCAAGACCCCGGAACGCACACATTGTTTGTGCAGGAGCGGGACGCGGCGGGCAATTGGTCCTTATCCGGCTTGCGCGCCGTCCGTATCGACACCACTCGCCCTGCCCCGCCACAAGTCACTGTAACGCCCACATCACCGACAAACAATTCACTTCCAACCTGGAACTGGATCGGAAGCGGGGATGACCTATCCGGCCTCTTCCGCTATAAGCTGGATACCAATGATTTCCAATCCGGCGGGACTGAAACGCGGGTCGCTCACTTTACCCCGGACAAGGGCCTCAATGAAGGCGCCCATGCGCTGTATGTCCAGCAACAGGATTCCGCAGGCAATTGGTCCAACTCGGGCAGCACGGTGTTGCTCATTGATCTCACGGCCCCAACCAAACCGAAAATGATTGCGGCCCAATCCTCTCCTACCAATAACCCCCGTCCTACCTGGACCATTTCCAGCGGCGTGGGCGGCATGGGGTCCTATCGGGTCAGGCTCGACGATTCCAATTTGACCGTAAACACGAAATCGGGATCGTTCAACAGCTTCACGCCTGATTCCACGCTTGCCCACGGCCCGCACACGCTATACGTGCAGGAGAGGGATTCGGCGGGCAACTGGTCACCTATTCAGTCTTCGGGCATTATGGTCGATTTAATTCCTCCCGCAGTACCGGTGTTCGATGCCACGCCTCGTTCTCCCTTGAATGGCTTGCTACCCTCGTGGACATGGAAAGGCGGTGGCGGCGGCATGGGAACCTATCGTTATAAAATGGATGATTCAACCTTAACGCAGGCATCCGATACGCTCAAATCCGGATTGTATAAACCCTCAGGGGTTCTCAAGGAAGGCTCTCACATCTTGTACGTCCAGGAACGCGACACGGCGGGCAACTGGTCCGCGACCTCATCGCGGGTATTGATACTTTCCTTGCGCCAAATCGTAGGAACGGCGGGATTCTCACCTAATCCCGTTTTCTTTACTTCAATGGCCGTCAGCAAAACGGGTGTACCCTATGTCGCCTACCGGGATGATGCGAATGGGGGTAAAGCTACGGTGATGCGCTTTAACGGCACGGCGTGGGAAATGGTTGGGACAGGAGGTTTCTCCGCCGGGGTCGCGGAGTACATCACGCTGCGAATCAGTGATGACGGTGTTCCGTATGTAGCCTTTCAGGATAAGGCCAACGGCGACAAAGTATCAGTGATGCGTTTTATTTTGGATTCCTGGGGATATATCGGTAATGCAGGATTTTCCCCAGGGGCCACGGCCTACAATACATTTGTGTTAAGCAGTACGGGTGTACCGTATGTTGCCTTCTACGATGGATCACAATCGGGGAAAATGACCGTCATGCGCTTTGGCGCAACTAGTTGGGAAACAGTGGGGACAGCTGGCTTTTCAACCGGTACAGTCATGCCCGATAAGATTTCTTTCGGACTGAGCGCCACCGATGTGCCTTACGTCGCCTTTGTTAACCAAGTCAATTGGAATAAGGCGTTAACGGTTATGCGGCTGAATGGAGCAACTTGGGAAAATGTCGGGACCGACGGTGTTCCAGCGCCCAGCGCCTATAATCCATCATTAGCCATGAGTGGCGAAGTTCCATATGTCGCTTTTGAAGATAATTCCCACGGAGATCAATCGACCGTCATGCGATTCGTAGCGAGTAAATGGCAAAATGTTGGAGTTGCGACCTCCATATCCAGCGGATACATGAACTCGCTCGTACTAAGTCAAACAGGTATTCCATATGTGGCATTCCAGGATGCCGCTAATGGTGAGAAGGCAACGGTGATGCGCTTTAACGGCAACACCTGGGAAGCCGTGGGCGGTCTTGGAATTACCGCCGGGGCCATGCTTTATCCTTCGTTGGCCCTGAGCCCGACCGGCGTTCCTTATCTCTCCTGTCAGGACGGAGCCAACGGCAATTTGCTTACCGTGCTCAAAACTTCTTTCGATCCCTGATGCGTTCTGTTACGGGAGGACGAACTACGTTGAAGCTATTGGTTTTAATTATTGGGTCTCTATCCGCCGCGAGCTGCCAGGCCACGCCCTCAAGTCCGTTAATCGTAGATTTGGATTTCAAGTATCAAGGGGAATTCATCGGTAAAGTGGAAACCGTGAGCCCGGTTCTTGGGGTCCAGGTTGTGGCCAGGGGTAATGG
>DAINDC010000217.1:0-5115 GCA_036732085.1 Fibrobacterota bacterium
CCCCATTTCCTCGTCAAGCATCCCCCCTCCGGATCCCTGCAAGCCTTGTCCATCGTCCCAACCAATCCGGTTTCCCATGCCGACTTCCGGAAGGAAGCCGATCGCATTCTCCTCGCCAGGTTCACACCGGCCTGTGTTTTGGTGAATGCCGATCTGGAGATCCTGCAATTCCGCGGGCAGACCCAGCCCTTCCTCGCGCCCGCCCAAGGGGAAGCCAGCTTCAACCTGCTGAAGATGGCCCACGAGGGACTGTTCCTGGATCTTCCCTCCGCCGTCCTCGAAGCGCAGGCCGCGAATGCCATCGTCGAAAAAAGGGGCGTGCGAGTCCGGGACGCAGGCCGGTTCCTGATCGTCCGCCTGGAGGTCATTCCCGTCGCCCTGCCGATTTCCAAAGAGACCTGCTTCCTCATCCTGTTCGATGAGGACTCCACGGCAAAACGCCCGCAAGACGGACAACCGATCCCGCATGCAGGACTTCCGCTTCCCGACGGCATGCTTCCGGAAACCCTTGCGGTCCTGGCCGGCCAATCCCCCGGCGCAGCCGCTTCCGCCGAAGAGCTGATGCAAGCGCGCAAGGAGGCAAGCTCGCTGCGGGAATACCTGCAATCCATCCGGGACCAGCACGACTCGGCCATAGAGGAGCTGAAGACTTCCAATGAGGAGCTGCTTTCCAGCAATGAGGAATTGCAGAGCACCAACGAGGAGCTGGAAACCGCCAAGGAGGAATACCAGTCCGCCAACGAGGAGCTCACCACCGTCAACGAGGAGATGACCCATCGCAGCGTGGAGATGGCCCTCCTCAATAACGATCTGAACAATCTCCTCAACAGCATCAATGTTCCGGTCGTCATCGTGGGCAGCGACGTGCGCATCCGTCGGTTCACCGCGGCGGCCGGCAAGGCCCTGCATCTCATTCCCGGCGATCTGGGCCGGCCCTTGCGGGATCTCCATTGGGACCTGACGGCGCCCGATCTAGCGCAGGCGGTCTTGGAAGTGGTGGAGACCGCCATCCCCCAGGATCACGAAGTCCGCAATCGCGATGGGCGCTGGCAATCGTTGCGGATCCATCCCTATCGGACCTCGGACAACCGGATCGACGGGGCCGTGATCATATTGATGGACATCGACGTCCTCCGGAACTTCCAGGAGAAGCTGAGCGAGGCGGAGGAGTATGCGCGCTCCATCGTGGCCACCGTCCGCGAGCCCCTTCTCATCCTGCGGGAAGATCTCCGTATCAATACCGCCAATGCCGCCTTCTACAAGATGTTCCATACCACGCCGGCGGAGTCGGAAGGGCAATTGCTATTCGCGGCCGGAAACAAGTTTTGGGATTCCCCGCGCCTGCGGGAATTGGTGGAGGGCTGCCAGCTCCGCAATCAGGCTTTTGAAAATTTCGAAATGACCCTTGAGGATCCTGCCGCCGGCCGCCGGACCCTTTTGTTCAATGGACGGACCTTGCTGCGCGAGCAAGGCAAGGCCCGGATGTTCCTGCTGTCCATCGGGGATATCACGGAGTATAAACTCGCGCAGGAAGTCCTCACTAGCCAAAGCGCCGTCCTGGAAAAGGCGGTCATGAAACGGACCGCCGAGCTCCAGGCTTCCAATGCCGAGATGGAGGTATTCTCCTTCAGCGTCTCCCATGACTTGCGGGCGCCTTTGCGGGCGATGCAAGGCAATGCCCAGGCCTTGCTCGAGGGCCTGGGAACCTTGGTAGACGGCGAAGTCGAGGAGCGCCTGCGGAAAATCATCCAATCCGGCGCGCGGATGGAGCGGCTCATCCTGGACATGCTGACCTACAGCCGCACCGCCCTGGCCGAGGTCCGCATCGATGCGGTCGATCTGGATGCCCTCGTCAAGGAGGTCATCCGGCAGCAACCCGATTTGCAGTCCGCGGGAATCACCCTGACCGTGGACAGCCCGCTCGCCACAGTTATGGGTCAGGCCTCTTCCCTATCGCAATGCCTGTCCAACCTCCTTTTGAACGCCGTAAAATTCATGCCCGAGGGAAAAGCGCCCAGGGTCCACGTCTGGACCGAGCGCGTGGGTTCCGAGGTGCGGCTGTGGATCGAAGACAATGGCATCGGCATCGCGCCGGATCAGCACGAACGGATTTTCGGCATGTTCGAAAAATTGCATCCCGAAGAAATCTATTCGGGCACCGGCATCGGCCTGGCCATCGTGAAAAAATCCATGGAACGGATGGGAGGCGCCTTGGGCCTCGAGTCCCAACCGGATCAGGGTAGCCGCTTCTGGCTGCAACTTCCGACCGGACGTCTTCCGGGGTCCACGACTGAACGTCCAAATATCGAGGGATAATATGGAACCGATAAAACGAATCCGGATTCTCCTCGTGGACGATTCGCGGGAACAAAGGCGCGATATCATCGCCGTCCTCGATGATCCGCGTCTGGAAGTCGTGGAAGCTGACTCGGGCCTGGCGGGCTTGGAACTCCTGAAGACGGACGAATTCGCCGTGGTCCTCATCGACGTCCGGATGCCCGGCATGACCGGCTTCCAACTCGCGGAGCGCATACGCTATCTCGAACCGGACCGGATCATCCCGATCATATTCATCACCACCGCCCAGGTGCCTGAGGCCTACATGCTCAAGGGCTATTCCCTGGGCGCCATGGATTTCCTGATCTTCCCGGTCATCCCCGAGATCTTCCGCGCCAAGGTGGAATTCTTCGCCGAGTTCTTCCAGAGAAAGGAAATCCAAACCCGCCAGTCCGTCGAGCTGAAGGTGAAGGTGCGGGAACGGACCGCCGAGCTTCATTACCAGAACGCCGTCACCAAGACCTTGACCGACAATGCGACCTCGGGCCTTTTCATGCTGGACCGCGACAACCGGATCAGCTTCATGAATCCCGCCGCCGAAAAATCGCTCGGCCGCGCCTTCGACGAAGTCCAGGGAAAGACCTTGCACGAGGTCGCGCATGCTTCGGACCCGGAGGACAGGCCCTGCGCGGTCCCGGAATGCTTATTGGAAAAAGCCCTGGGTTCCTCCACGCCCGTGAAAAATCTCGGCGAAGTCTTCCTGCACAAGGACGGACACCCGATATTCGTCTCCTGCTCCATCTCCCCGCTGTATCCAGACGGCGAGCCGGCCGGGAGCGTGGTCGAGTTCCAGGATATCACCGAGCACAAGCAGGCGGAAAACCTGCTCCGGCGATCCGAGGACCGCTACCGCCGGCTTTTCGAGACCGCGCAGGACGGCATCCTGATCCTGGACGCCAAGGAGGGGCGTATCATGGATGTTAACCCCTTCCTGGAGAGGCTCCTGGGTTATACCAAGGACGAGCTGCTTGCGAAGGAGCTTTGGCAGATAGGCCTTTTCCGCGACATCGAAGCCAACCGCGAGGCCTTCAAGACCCTGCAGGAGAAGGGCTATGTCCGATACGACAACCTGCCCTTGCAGACCAAGGACGGCCAAAAGAAGGAAGTGGAATTCGTAAGCAATGCCTATAAGGTGGGCGACGGCGAAGTGGTGCAATGCAATATCCGCGATGTCACCGAGCGCAAGCAAACCCAGGAGATCCTCCACAATACCGAGGAGAACCTGAGGCAAGCCCAGAAGACCGAGGCCCTGGGCAAGCTCTCCGGCGGCATCGCCCACGATTTCAACAATCTCCTGACGGCCATCAACGGCTATGCCGACCTGTGCCTGGCCATGGAGGAGCAGGAAGGGACCATGAGGGAATACCTCTCGGAAATCCTGAAGGCCGGGCAGCGCGCCTCCGCCTTGACGCACCAGCTCTTGGCCTTCAGCCGGAAGCAAATCCTCGCGCCCAAGGTTTTGAACCTGAGCGGCATCGTGGGAGAAGTGCTGAACCTGCTACGGAGACTCATCGGGGAAAACATCCGGGTCACGCCGACATTGGATCATGAGCTTTGGCTCACCCGTGCCGATCCGGGGCAGATCCACCAGGTTCTCCTGAACCTGGCCGTCAATGCCCGGGACGCCTTGCCCCATGGCGGGGAGATCATCATCCGGACCCGGAATGTGGAGTCGGACGAATTCGATCCGCTCCCGAAAAAAGGCTGCAAGCCCATCCAGTACGTCATGTTGTCCGTGAGCGACAACGGCACCGGCATGGATGCCGAAGTCATGGCCCGGATATTCGATCCTTTCTTCACGACCAAGGAATTCGGCAAGGGCTCGGGAATGGGCCTGGCCACGGTCGATGGGATCGTCAAGCAAAGCGGCGGCCATATCAAGGTCGAGAGCGCTCCCGGCGAAGGATCCACCTTCTCGATTTATCTGCATCGAGTCGAAGGCGAGGAAGAGAAGCCCGAAACCCGCCCGGCCTTGAAGATCGAACAGCTCCGGGGATCGGAAACCATACTGATGGTCGAAGACGATGCCATGGTCCGGAGCTTCACCCGCAGGACCTTGGAGATGCATGGCTACAAGGTCATCGAGGCCGATGACGGGGAAAACGCGCTGCTAAAGAGCGAAAAGCATAAGGGCATCATCCATCTGCTGCTCACCGATATCCTCATGCCCGGCATGAATGGCCGGGAATTGGCCGATCGGTTCAAACAGGATCATCCGCATACCCCGGCTCTGTTCATGTCGGGCTATACCGACGAGGTGGTGGTGCATATGGGCTTGCTGGAAGAAGGGGACATGTTCATCCAAAAACCCTTTGCGCCTTCGCACCTGGTCGAGGTGGTGCGCGAGGCCATGGACCACAAGTTGCAGAATTCCCGATCGAAAATCCCCAAGGCAAAATAAAAGCCTCCCGGTGAAGGGAGACTTTTTTGTCGGAAGGGATGAAAGGGGCAACCCCCAATCGATCCGGTTTGCGCCCTTTAGACTAAGCCCGGAAAGAGGCCAGCTGACCGACCCGGGAAGGATGCCTCAGCTTTTGCAAGGCCTTTTCCTTGATTTGGCGGATGCGTTCCCGCGTCAGGTTGAAGCGATCGGCGATCTCCTTCAAGGTGGAAGCGGTGTGGGCGCCGATGCCGTAAAAGAGCCGGAGGACTTTCTCTTCGCGCTCATCCAAGGTCCCGAGCACGCCGGCCATGTTCCTGGACAGGATCAATTTCAGCGCCGATTCATCCGTGCTTGCCGAGTGGGTGTCGGGCAGGCAGTCTTCCAGGCTTCCATCC
>DAINDC010000217.1:5125-9102 GCA_036732085.1 Fibrobacterota bacterium
CCGTTTACGGGCCGGTTGATGGACATGGGTGAGCTCGCCAGCTGCAGGCATTCGACGACTTCCTGCTCGGTTATCTCCATCGCCTCCGCCACCTCGCCCAGGGTCGGTTGCCGTCCCAAGGTTTGCGACAGCTTCTGGCTGGCCTTGCCGATCTTTTGGATGACGCCCACCTTGCCGGGAGAAATGTTCAGGACCCGCGACTGTTCCGCGAGGGCCGTGAGGATGCCTTGGCGGATCCACCAGACGGCATAGGAGATGAACTTGAAATTCAGGGTTGCGTCGAAGCGCTTCGCGGCCTTGATCAAGCCCAGGTTCCCTTCATTGATCAGGTCGCACATGGACATGCCCTGATACTTGTAATTGCGGCAGACCGCGACTACGAATTTCAGATTGGCCTCCACCAGGATATTGATGGCCTGCTTGTCCCCGCCCAGAATCCGGGCGGCCAAGACCTGCTCCTCCGCCAGGGTCAGGCTTTTCACATTCTTGATGTCGCGCAGGTAGGTGGTGAGCGCATCGTCGTCTTTCACAAACTCCAACCGCCGGTTCCTGCTTGGCTGTGAACCCCGGGAAACCTGGGATTCGGAAGCCGAACGGGAAGGGGTCATAGTAATGGTTTGTTTCAATTGAGAGCTCTCTTTCTTAGCCGTATTTCAGGCATGCCTTAAACCTGCATTATGTGGAAGGTGAACTGGGGAGTATTGTCAGGGTATTATAGGGGGACTTGCGTTTTTTGGGATCAGGGCGTAAATTCGGGAGGAAAGGCGACTCCGTCCAATCGCTTTCCGATGCTGAAGCGACTTTATCGGGAAGGCTATCCCAAGGTTATCGTCGGGAAAATTTTCGCATGATTTTCGTAGGTTGGTTAATCGGGCCCGATATCCTGGGCCATGTATCGCATTTATCCGATCAAATCGTTATAATCCCATCGGCACATTTTTCCCCGACTTGGGCGTCTTAAAAAAAGAAAAGGGATCTCGACCCGCGCAATGAATCCGAAAAAATCCCATAATCGCCCCGGACTCTGGAAAGGCCTTCTTGAGTCCCATATCCGTTTCTCCCATCGCCATCGCTTCCTCATCGTGGCACTCAGCCTGGTCGGGTCGGTGCTTTGCGGCTTCTACGCCTCCCATCTGAAAATCGACGCCAACCTGGATGCCCTGCTCCCGAGGGATACCGAGACCATCCATGCCATGCGCGAGGCCAAGGCCCGCATGGGCAGTTCCGATCTCTATACCATCTCCATCGTCATGGACGACCCGGCGGAATTGGCCCGTCTCCAGGATCGCCTCGCGGATTCCTTGCGCAAGTGGCCGGACGTGGTCTATGCCCAGGTGGCGCGCGACAATTCTTTTTTCCGCAAGCATGCCTTGCTCTACCTGCCCCAAGTGCAGCTCGAGAAGATTTCCCAGAAGATCGTCGACCTGCGCACCGATCTGGGCAAGCAAGGGCCCTTGACCGTGGATCTCTTCGAGGATGATCCCCAGCCCGCCTCCGGGTCTTCTCCGGCAGCCAAGCAACGGGAATGGTTCGATGCGGATCTCCCCCAACAGCTCGGCCTCCCGGACGAGGCCGCCGAATCCTTCACCCGCTTCCTCAAGAAGGGCAAAGCCGGCGAGGACAAATACGATCCCAAGAGCGGCATCCCCGATTCCCTTCGCTCCCGCCTCATGGGCCGCACGCGCGAAGGCCAGTTGGTGGGACTGGTGCAGGCCTCCCTGTCCAAGCCCAGTTCGGATTTCGATTATGTGAAAACCGTGGTGGCACGCAGCGAGGCTTTGCTCGCCCCTGTCCGCGCCGAATACGGCGCCCGGCTACAGACCGGCGTGGAAGGCCCCTATAAGGAATTGGCCGAGGTGGAATCGCTCTCTAGCAATGGCCTCCTGGCGACCTTGATCTCCGTCGGCTTGAACATCCTCATCATCGCCGTCTTCTTCCGCGGACTGGGATCCGTGGCGGTCATCTTCCTTCAGGCCGTGATCGCCTGCGTGGTAACCTTGGCGTTAACCATGGGCATGTATGGCCACCTGAATCTGTATACGGCCTTCGTGGTCTCCATCCTGTTCGGCGCGGGCATCGACTTCTCCATCTATGTCCTGGGGTACGCCTTGCGCCTGGTGCGCAAGGGAGTGGATTGGCCGACGGCGCTCATCCAGACCCTGGACGAGCTGTTCTACTCTTTGGTGGTGGCCGCTTCCACCACGGTGGCTGGGCTCCTCACCTTGCTGGCCTCCAAGTTCGTCGGCTTCTATGAATTCGGGGTCCAGGCCTCGGCCGGCATCGCGGTCAGCCTGGTGGGCGTCTACCTGCTCATGCCCGCCTATATATTCGCCACGGAAAGCGCGGGCAAGATCCCCGGACTGGGTTGGCTGCGCATCAAGCCCGCCAAGCCCCTCCGCTGGCCTTTCGCCTGGAAGCCGGACTGGCCCAAGGTGGTTCGGCGGACCGCCCTGTTCGTCGGCGCGGGCGCGGTGGTACTGGCTTTCTTCATCCCGCGCCTGGCTTTCGAATACGACTTCTCCAAGCTACGCGACACCCGCGGGGAAAAGGACAAGGGGCTGCCCGTAAGCGTGGCCTTGGGAAGCAATCGCACCAGCAGCCAGCCCGTGGTGGTCATGGCCAAGGATTCGGCCTCCATGGCCGCGCTCCAGGACACCCTCCTGCAAAGATTGACCGTGAACCGCGATCCCTATCTCCGGAGCTTCCTCACCTTGTCCACCTTCGTCCCGCCCGCCAAGGCGCAGACGGAACGGCTGCTGGAAATCAATCATATCGGCGAGCTGATCTCGGCCCGGGTCTTCGACAGGGCCAAGGGAGACGATTCCGCCATGATCGCCAACCTGCGCGAACTCACCAAGACGGCCCCGTTCACGCCTACGGATATCCCCGCCTGGTCGCTCAACCTGCTCCGGGAGCGGGACGGCAGCTACGGTCGCCTGGGCTTCATCTACGGCCGCTACAATTCCTCCAATGCCCTGGATGCCGCGGTCTTCCAGAATCACTACGGCCATCTCTCCGCCGGCGGCGAGAAATTGTCGAGCTTCAGTTCCAGCTTCGTCTTCAGCGACATCATCCGTATCGTCAAATCGGACAGCCTGCGCGTGGCCATCTGGATGGGCATAGTGCTCGTCATACTCCTCGCCTCCATCTTCCGCGACTGGCGCCTGCTGACCGCCTGCTTCATCCAGATGGTGGTGGGATTGGTTTGGATCTTGGGCCTGATGGGTCTCTTCGGCCTGAAAATCGGGCCCTTCAACCTGATCGTCATCACCACCTTGCAGGGTTATGCGGTGGATGTCGCCAGTTATATGCTGCTCGGGTATCTGCGCCTCGGCCGCCATCGCATCGGCGAGCTCTATAGCGGCATCGGCGTGTTGGTCGCGGTTTCCACCTTGACCACCACGGCCGGTTATGCGGGCATGCTGTTCACCACCCATATGGGCATTGCCAGCATCGGCAAGTTCGCGGTCTTGGGATTGCTGGTCCTCTTGGGAACCTCGATGTGCCTCACGCCTTGGATGGCCATGAAGCTGCTTCCCGAACCGAAAGAATCGGAAACCGATCCTCTCAAGGCGAAGGAACGCGCTACGGCCTGAGCGGGTCCGTCAGGATCCGGGCCTTGAGCGCGCCGCGATCCATCTTGCCATTGGCGTTCAAGGGAATGTCATCGGTGAAGAAGAGATGGCGGGGCACCATATAAGAAGGCAGCTTCTGCTTGAGAGCGAGGGTGATTTCCTTCTTGCGGGGCGCGAGATGGCTCGGAAGCACGCAGAAGATTTCTTCCATGCCGCCGCGGATGGCCGCGACATCGGCGAGCGCGAAGGCCGCGCCCGAACAGTTCATCAAGGCATGTTCGATTTCGCCCAGCTCGATCCGGTAGCCCATGACCTTCACTTGGAAATCCTCGCGGCCCAGGTATTGGATCACGCCGTCCGCTTCCTCCAAAACCAGATCCCCGGTCCGATACCAGATGGTGC
>DAINDC010000218.1:0-5400 GCA_036732085.1 Fibrobacterota bacterium
ATGGCCGAGGCAATGCGGAGCGCGAAGCATTTCTTGCCGAGCAAGGCGTTGCCGCCGTACCCGCTGCCGAAGGACCAGATGGCCCGCTCCTCCGGGAAATGGACGATATGCTTCTGGGCGGGATTGCAGGGCCAGGGCACGTCCGCCTGGCCCGCCGCCAGGGGCTGGCCGACCGAATGCAGGCAACGCACGAAGTCACCCTCCCCCAATACCTTGAGCGCGCCCGCGCCCATGCGGGTCATGATGCGCATATTGCAGGCGACATAGGCGGAATCCGTGATCTGCACGCCGATGCGCGCGATCTCCGAGCCCAGCGGACCCATGCTGAACGGAACGACATACATGGTGCGGCCGCGCATGCAGCCGCGGAACAGGCCGCCCAGGTGGGCTTTCATCTCGCCGGGGTTACGCCAATTATTGGTGGGCCCGGCATCCTCTTTGCGCCGCGAGCAGATGAAGGTCCTTTCCTCGGAGCGGGCCACGTCTTCCGGATGGGAGCGACAATAGAAGCTGCCGGGACGCTTGACGGGGTTGAGCCTGGTGAAGGTTCCGGCTTTCACGAGCGAATCGCAAAGCCGATCGTATTCCGATTGCGAGCCGTCGCACCACTCCACCTTTTCAGGCTGGCAGATCGCCTCCATCTCCTTGACCCAGGCTTCCAGTTCCGGATTACCACCCATGCCACCTCCCTTCCATGCCTAATGCGAATGATTATAACTCCAGCCCGGCCGTGAATCACAATCCCAAATAAAATACGCAGAGGATAAGCCGTTTTCCGATTTTTTTTACTTTCAACGGAAAAGAAACGCAAAGCGTTCGAATGGCTCAAGGCCGGGAGGGATGACATCATGAAGTTTTCCGCATTAATGTTGATCGGATGCCTGGCGGCCGGATGGAATCTCAGGGCGGAACCCGCCGCCGCCCCAGCGGCGCTGGCCAAGGCGGAAAGCCTGTGGGCCCATCGCGGGGATCCCGCGCAGGCGCGTCTCTGCCTGGCCGCCTATGCCGAGGCCGCGGCGGCGCAACCGGAAAATGCCGCCGTCTGGGCCCGGCTGGCGCGCATCCGCTATCTGGTGGCCAACTATGTCGAGAAGGACGGCAAGGCCCGCGATGCCCTGCTGCAGGACGGCATGGATGCCGCCCTCCACGCGCTCAACCTGGCCCCTTCCTATCGGGACGAATTCGCCAGGACGAAAAGCGAAAAGAAAGCGGCGCTGAAGACCGGCAAGGAAGGGATCGATGCATTGTACTGGTATGCGGCCAACCTGGGACGCTGGGCTTCGGACAAAAGCATATTGACCCGCTTGGCCCGCAAGTCCACCTTGGAGGCCTTCAACCGGAGGGTGCTGGAATTGGATGAGACCTATTTCTACGCAGCCCCGCACCGCTTCTTCGGAGCCTTGCCCACCAAGGTCCCGGGCGGCGATCTGGATGACTCGCGGAAGCATTTCGAAAAGGCCATCGCCCTGGCGCCCAATTACTTCGGGACCCGCACCCTGTTCGCGGAACTTTATGCGGTCAAGGCCAAGGACAAGGCCGTTTTCCAGACCCAACTCGAATACGTCGTCAAGACTTCGGCCGACATTGTTCCGGATATCGCCCCCGAAAACCATTATGAGCAGGAGAATGCCAAGGCCTTGCTCGCCCGGATCGGGGATTTGTTTCCGTAAACCGCCCTCGCTCCAAAGCCATATATGCGGCCACGGCTTACCCTCGGGTCAAAACCGGGCCATCGGGTTATATTATGCCCTGCCACATCATCGTGAATAATTCCGCGGCCCGTAACCGGGCCCGCGGCAGAGGAGGATACGTAACATGCCAAATACCGTAACCCGCGAAGCCCTTTTGGGCGACATCCGCTCCGCCTTGACGGGCGGCGCCAATCCCGATGCGGCCCTGGAAGCGGCGCTGGGAAAAATCCTGGAGGCCTTCCAATGCCCGGTGGGCACCATCCATAGCCTGGACGCGGCTTCCGGCCTGCTCCTCATCCGCGCGCGGCGCGGCATCCCCGACATCATCCTCGACAAGGTCAAGGCCATCCCGGTCGGAAAAGGCATGGCCGGCATCGCGGCCGAGCGGAAGCAACCGGTGCAAGTCTGCAACCTCCAGACCGATTCATCCGGCGTGGCCAAACCCGGCGCCAAGGAAACCCGGATGGAAGGTTCGATCACGGTTCCCATGCTGTTGAACGGGGAGTTGCGCGGGACGCTGGGCGTGGCCAAACCCATTCCTTACGAGTTCTCGGAAGCGGAAAGCGGCCTCCTGATGGACGCCGGAGCCTTGATTGCTTCCTTGTTGAAGTGAGCCTGCGTTGGTGAAATGAACCCGCGGTGGTTGCGAGTTATGCGGCCGCGAAATTAACGGGAACGGGGCGAGCGGCGATGAGCCACGGCCTTGCCCGGCTTCATTCCTGCGAACAACCAGGTAACCGTGAAGTAACAGGCCCAGACCGATAACATGGACAGGAGCACGGGGGATTTCTCCAGCCGACCGCTCCCTGCCTGGGTCAGGAAGGCCCAATAACCGTTCGCCAGGGAGAGGGCCACGACCGTACCAATCAGGTATTTTTTGCTGTTCATTTGAATTTGCCATCCGGCCGGATGCGCAACCGCGCCCCGGTAAGAGAATATTACAGGTAGGAGGACCGCCTTGGGAACTTTTCGGAGGACCGGATGCGAAATATTCCACGCACATTTTGTACGCAGGGCCAGGTCCGGAAAAGTCCCGGCCCGGCCTTGGCCGGCTAGAAGGCGCGCTTGCCCAGGGAGACGCCTTTCTTCTCCAGGACCCCGTCGGCATTGATCTTTACGTTGAGGGGTAACGGGCGGGTGGCGTAATACCCGCGTGCCTCCGGCCCGGCCATACCTACCATCCAATCCATATGGTATTTGAGGGCCGCCTGCTGGACCTCAGGGAGGTCGCTATCCGTGGTCAGGCTTATGATTTGCCAGTTTTTTGACCCGAAGGCCTTGATGTCGGCGATTCCGTCCAGGCAGGGCTTGCAAAGCGTCGACCAGAACTGGATCATCACCTTCTTGCCCCGGAAATCGGATACGCGCATGGTATCCCCGTCCAGGTTCACGAAGCGGATATCCGGGGCCTGGCGGCCTTCCACTGCCTTGAAGGCGGCCGCAGCCGGGTCGAAGGCGCCCAGGCGGCGGAGTTCCAGCCAGTTCCCGCCTTCATCCACGGAGAGTAACTCGTAGGTTACGGAATCCGCCGAGAATCGGAAAGGGTGCTCGCCGCCGGTCGCAGAAAAACCATCCCCGTCCAAGGATTTGTCCAGCAGCCCGTCGCCGTCCCAATCGAGGAGAAAGCGGTCGCCTGATCCCAGCCGGAATTTTCCATCGCCATCGAGGTCGCAAACCCCGATGCGCCGGTTACGGCCCCTTTGCGAGAGCATTCCGGAGGCCATGTCCTGGATCCGCAGGCGGTAAGGGTCCTCGCCGCAAAGCGCCCAAATTATGGAGGCTTTCATGCCATCGCACCGGTTCCGCCAGGCCTTGGCCTTGCTTCCGGCGCGGCAGAGGGTAACCGGAGCGGCACCCCCGCCCGCCCGTTCCAGGGTCAGGCAGGAATCGCCCTTGGGCCAGAACTTCGGCGGCCCGTCATTGCCCAAATCCTCATCATTGTTGAGATCGGCGAATACGGAATCGCCTCCGGATTTGGCGAACAAGGCCAGGGTCAGAACCGGATCCCCTCCTTGGGCGCGAAAGCCTTTCACGGTCAGGAAGCGGAGCCCGTCCAGAGGCTGGTTACGGGGCAGGACGACCTTCTCGTCCGGTTCCACCCTGGGAATCAGCACCGCATCGCAAGGACCCGAGGCATCCGGACAGTCCAGGAAATCGCCCGTGCCCGGCTCGCGGATATCGTAGCCCCGATGATCCAGGCTTACGCAGAAAACGCCCGGTTCCGATTTTATGGAAACGCCCGGTTCCGATTTTATGGAAACGCCCGGTTCCGATTTGAAGCCGGTACTCGCGGATTCAGGAAAGGCCGGCAGCGAGCCTGCCAAGAAAACGTAAAGCAGGGCCAAAGGCGCGACTAGGCGCGGCGATTTTGGTGGGTTCATCACAATTGATAATAAAGCCGCGGAGAATTTTTAGTCAAGGATTTGTGAGGAAGGAATTGGGGGCATTTCCGGTATCCCGGTAGACCATGGCGATGCGGACCACCTCCCGGGCCACGGCTTCGGCGGCCTGATCGGTCGAAGCGCCCAAATGCGGCGTGCAGGCCGACAAGGCGGCCAGTTCGGTATCGGTGAAGGGCGCCTCCGCGACCTTGGGTTCGCCCGCGAAGACATCCAAGCCGACGCGCAGGCTGCGGGATCGGATGGCGTCCAACAATGCGGCCCGGTCCACCACTTCCCCGCGCGAGGTATTGACGAACAAGGCGCCGGGTTTCAGAGCGGAGAAAAAGTCCGTAGCACAGAGGTTACGGGTCTCCGGGGTCGAGGCCACGTGAATGCTCACCGCATCGGAGACTTTGGCGAGTTCGATCAAGCTGGCTGCATATCCGATGCCGGCGGCTGCCGCGGCCTGGGGCGTAAGGCTTCGAGACCATGCCACCACTTGCATTTCCAGGCCCTGGGCCTTGCGCGCCATGGCCCGGCCCACGGCGCCGAAGCCGGCGATGCCGAGGAGGCGGCCCTTGAGGCCCATCCCTTGCCCCAGCGCGCCCTTGGTCCAGCGTCCCTGCCTGAGCGCGATGGTGCCTTCGGCGATCCTCCTGTCCACGGCAAGCAACAAGGCCAAAGCCATTTCCGCGACCGCGTCCGCATTCTTTCCGGGGCAATTGCTGACCTGGATGCCCCGTTCCGCGGCGGCGGCCAGGTCGATGGTGTCGACGCCGGCTCCGGCGCGGATGATGAGCTTGAGGCCCGTCAGCTTCGAGACCAGGGCCTGATTCACCAAGGTGGAACGTACGATGAGGATTTCGCAGGCATCCGCCTCCGCGGGAAGATTGCCGGCCGATAGCGATTTGGCTTGAACGATCCGGAATCCCGCCTCTCCCAACTCCCGCAGGGCTTGGGCCTCCAGCTTATCCGCCACCAGGACCTTCACTTCCGCCATGCCGTTGTCCCCCCGGTGTAATAGTATACCAAGGGGCATCAGCCCCCGGGCAAGGGAAGCCTGCCCGCAGCACTCAGATA
Organism: Fibrobacterota bacterium; assembly: GCA_036732085.1. Taxonomy (GTDB): domain Bacteria; phylum Fibrobacterota; class Fibrobacteria; order UBA11236; family UBA11236; genus Chersky-265. The sequence continues at coordinate 5,153 of DAINDC010000218.1, forward strand.
GCCGTCAATCGGGCCCGATCAGTTTACCACAGACCCCTTTACCGCCCAGATCAACCCCCAAAAGGTAAAGGTTCGCAGGCAAGCGATTCAAATCAATATCCAAGGTGAAGGCTCCCGAGCCAATCCGCTCGGTTTTCGGGCGCATCTCCATCCCATCCATCCGCCGAACCCGCACTTCCCAGTCATAGAAAAAAGGGTCTTCGGGCGATCGAGTGGGTGATTTTTGGCCATTTCGTAACTCGTGCGTT
>DAINDC010000218.1:5410-9046 GCA_036732085.1 Fibrobacterota bacterium
TGAAAACGTCTCTTGCGAGTTACCATGTGCAGCATGATTGGAAAGGACGCCCGCCACGTTCAGATCTCTGGAAGCACGCAAGTCAGCACCTTGTGTCGATGCCTTCCAGTTCATCCGGGTGGGATTCGAACCGATTTTGTATTCGAAAATCTATTGGAAAGTCAGAATGGGGTGGATGCTCCTGCGTTTTAGCCCAGGATTCCTTCCCCGCGCCCAGCGGATCCTGCATTTTGGCTATACTTTCAGGAGGCTCTGAGCTGTCCCGCGAGACGGGGATTCGGAAAACCCAAGTGGAGGATGGCATGGATCGAGCGGATGCGTTGCGTGCGGAGCGGGAGGCTTGGCGCGGATGAAGGACAAGTTGAAGACCGCGCTGCTGGTCGCGGCCATGTCAGGCTCCGCGGTGGTTCCGGCCCTCGCCGCCGTGGATGTCCCCGCGAACGATCCCAACATCCAATATTTCGGCCGCTTCGATATGGCCGATCCTCTGAAGCCCCGGTGCGATTGGCCCGGTTCCGCCATCCAGGCGCGCTTTACCGGAACCTCCATCACCGTCAAGATCAGCGGCGGTCAGAACGACTTCAACGTCGTCATAGACGGCCAATGGAAATCCAAACTCACCGTCGACGGAAAGACCGTCCAGGTCGCCGCCTCCGGCCTCGCCGACGGCGCCCACACCCTGCTCCTCGCCAAACGCACCGAAGGCTTTCAGGGCATATCCACCTTCGCGGGCTTCCAGCTCGAAGACGGAAAAGCCTTGGTCGCGCCTCCCGCGCGCCCCACGCGCAAGCTCCTATTCATCGGCGACTCCTACACCGTCGGCTATGGAGACGAAGCCAACACCGTGGTTTGCAGCGATCGCCGCCCCTTCGACAACAATTATGTAGCCTACGGACCCGTCACCGCCCGCGCTGTCGATGCTGAATACTCCGTCCAGGCGGTTTCCGGATACGGCATGCTCCACAACTACGGAGATACCAATCCCCAATCCGCCCAACCCATGCCTTCGGTTTTCGAGCGCCCCCTCTTCAGCGCCGCCACTCCCAAATGGGACATGTCGAAATGGATCCCGGACCTGATCGTCATCGCCCTCGGCTCCAATGACTTCAACACCGCCGTCAAACCCACCGAAGCCCAATACGCCGCGGCCTATGCCGACTTCCTGGCCAAAATCCGCGGCTGGTTCCCCAACGCGCAAATCCTTTGCATGACTTATTCTGTCGACAACGTCCAGAAGAAGTACGTGGACTCCGTGGTCGCCCGCGCCACCGCAAAAGGCGATACCAAAATCCACCGCGTCCACATGCCCGCCCTCTCCACCGCCGACCTCGGCTGCGATTCCCATCCCAACGTCGCCGGCCATCAGAAATATTCCGACGCGCTCCTGCCCTCGGTCGAACAATACCTGGACATCACCTCCATCACCTCCATCACCTCCATCACCTCCATCACCTCCATCACCCCCCAACGCCTTAGCCGCAAACGCGCTCCCGCCCCCCAACGCTCTGGATCCGCCGGAACCTTCCGGATACCCCTGCGCGGAGACGCCGACCCCATGAACTCATCGGAACATCGGGATTGGGTCGATGCCCGCGGACGCTTCCTTCACTTCTGGGAATTCCCCGGATCCACCGGCCCCTGATTCCCGGCCAGGTTTTACGTCTCCATAAAAGAGCCCGCACAATTGGCTGACAGTCGCCGCTCCGGCGTTTGCCATTACTATCTCGCTTAACCGCCCTCACCGTTCACCCGCCCGGACTCTCCAAAAACACAAATCCTCCGGTAAAGGGTTACCGTTCCCCGTTAAACGGCATCCCAACTCCCGGAGGTCCCCATGCACGTATCCCATCCCTCACGCTCATCCATGCTTGCCGTCCTCGCGGCCCTTCCCATCCAACACAACGCCACCCTGGCCGTGACCTGGCTTCCGCCCCCGACACCGCCATCCAAACCGCCTGCAGCAAGGACAGTTGCTTCATCTTCGTCGGCGGCGCGGTCGCGGCCATCGCCGGCCTATATCTGCGGGCGTAAGGCTTCTCAGTAGAGGTGGAGACTTTCGGGCAGCCCAAGGTGACGAACGCCGCAGGCGCCCTGCGCGCGGATTCGCTGGTGTTGATCCGTTTCCTGAACGGCCAGGATCTGGTGACCCAGGTGCCGCCCTTGAGCTATCACGCGGGGGAGGATTTCGGTTCGTACGACCATTTTGGGCGCGAGGGGGCGTTGCTGGATGGGAAGGGCTACGAGTGCCTGACGGAGCACTACCGCAAGCGGTTCGATCCGGATTCGTGGTGGGCGCAGGCGCAGGAAGAAGCGCTGTATGTGGAGAAGCTGCGGACGTTAGAGCCGGCGCAGAAGGATAAGTTGGTTGTGGGGGAGGCGAAGTAAGGCGGCGCGGGCAGCGAACAGCCCGTAGAGGACCGTGAGCCGGGATCGAGCCGTCCACAGTTGTAGTTGTCGACCGGGTGGCTCAAAACCCCGGATGGGTTTTTCGCGGGCTGCGAGACGGGAGTGAGCGCTAGCGAATGGTTACTTACCCAGGGAACGTGCGCTTGCGAGCGGTGTTGACCGTTACAAATTTGGCGGGGCTGTCGATGCCGCTTCGGTGAAGTCTCGACAAAAGTTGGATCAATTAGGAGTCGCGATTTGGGTTGGTCAATTGATACGGACCAAGAAATGAAGAATTGAAAGCCGATATGAAAAGGAATAAATATCATTGCGGTTGCATCCGAAGCGAGGCTCTGATACGAAGGCATGGCGTAGTTGTGTGGCCTTCGGCCAATGTTGGATCAGTTCAAGAAAAAGTTGTAGTATCAGAGGGTGAAGCTTACCTTCCCACAAAAATGATGTAGTTGACGCCGGCCTGCACGAGTCCAATCAACAAGCCCAGGAAAAGCCCGACAAGGGCGATTTCATTGAACTCCTTGTAACCGATCTCCTCGATGATCTTGTTCAGCCTTTGGACATCGAAGGCGAGGATATTGCGTTTGATGGTATCGCGCAAATCGATTTTGGTCTCCAGGCTCTGGACCAGGAGCTCGGTGTATTTCTCAGCTTCGGTGGAGAAGACATCGGCCACCTTATCCCGGATTTTGGTGAGCTTGTCCGCGCTGACGAACATGCTGATGATAGGCATGGAGCCAAGCACTTCACCGACCTTTTCTTCCCACTTGTCCAGGATGAGCTGTCGCATGGCCTTGGCGGGGTCGACCTTTTTGAGGAAGCCCATGATATCCTCCTCCTTGAGGAATTCCCGGGAAATGGCATCGGAAATCCGTTCCGCCAAATCCGCCTGACGCCTGGGTAATAGACCTTGGATTTTAAATCCCAGGATATTAATGGGCTGGACCGGCTTGAGCAATAGTTTCACCGCCAACCAGTTGGTGAACCATCCATGCAGGCCCGCAAGGAGGATGGGAAGCAGTAGTAAAGTGAATATCTGGTTAAAATGCATGCCTGGAAAGGTAGTCATCCGCCGGATTCTGGAATTCCCTTGAATTCAAGGGGGGCTTTACCTAAATTGTCGCACCTACCTAACCGGTTTTCGAGGCGGTCTCCGCTCCGGAAATTCGGGTTGCAATCGGTGCCTGATAGCTCAGTTGGTAGAGCAAGCGACTGTTAATCGCTCGGTCCCAGGTT
>DAINDC010000219.1:0-9030 GCA_036732085.1 Fibrobacterota bacterium
GGTAGGCGAAGACGTCCTCGCCGCGGCCGCTGGCGGCGTATTGGCCCACGAAGGGTCCGCCGGCGAAGGCGATGCTGTTCCTGGCCACGGTATTGATGCGGTTGGCGGATCCGGATAGGAAGGCCCGGGTTTTGTCGAAGCTGCCGCGCAGGAGCAGGCTCTTCCCCGAATCGGGTCCGTTGTCGGGAAGCCGGATGGGGAAGAGGAATTCGCCCATGGCCTCGTTGAGATCCGCCCGCACCGTATCGGCCAGCGTGTCCTTGAGGTAGGCGGAGTAGGAAACCGTGAGCGTGTCCTGCTGCTGGCGGACCTTGAACTTGAGCGGGTAGGAATTGTCGCCCAGCTTGATCAGGCCCGCATAGATGCCGGAAGGCGGGGAGACGCGGGCATGGGTGGCCGGATGGCTCGCGGCATCATTGGGATTATAACCCAGCAGCTTTTCCACGTCGTCGGGGAAGCCGTCCCCGTCGGTATCGAACCACTTCACGTTATAGGGCTTGGCCGCCAAGGTGACGAAGAAGGCCTTCTTCTCCGCCTCGGTGGCTTCCCGTTCCACTCCGCTCGGGTCCACGAGCAACTCCAGGAAATCGGCGATGCCATCCCGATCGGTATCGACCAGGAAATTCGGGAAGCTGGCCTTGTCGTTCGGATCGGTTTTGTAGTTGAGCTCCATGAAGTCCGGGAACCCGTCCAGATCCTTGTCGACGAAGCTCGCGGCCGTGTCCGATACGGATTGCGCGGATGCCGTCTGATTGTCCAGCCGGTTGAAGTCCGCGGCTTTGGGATAGCCCCGCACCGCGAATGCCCCCTTGGCGGCCCCAAAGTCCGATTCCCCATAGAACCTGTCGGGGGAGAAGCCGTTGGCCAGGAACTGGGCCGCGGAGGTATCGCGGATGGCGATGACCTTCCATTGGAAGACGCCGGAAATCCCTTTGTCGGCATTGAAGAGTTCGGCTACGGGAAACTTGAAGGTCGCCCGCTCCCAACCGGGCAGGCCCAAGGTCTGTACGTCGCGCAATAGGGACGTCGCGCCGCTGATCACCGCACCGGTGGCTCCCAGCTTGAAATCCTGCTCTAGGCCCTTGCCCTGGTTCTTCATGAAGTAGAGGCCGCCATAGGCCGCGCGTCCGCCCGTGAATTTAGGATCCTCGGCCAGGCCCACCAGATAGCCGCCCACGCTGTCCAGATCCAGGCCGCGGAAACGGAAGAGCACGTTGCCGTCCAGGCCGCCGGCGCCGTCGATGCCGTTGGTGGGTCCTAGTAACGTGATGGGTTCGATCTCCTTGACCTTGAAATCGGTGGCGGCCACGCTTTGCGTGAAGGCCTGCTTCGCGACCGTACCGCCGTCCACGGCATGGTTCACGACCCACTTGGTGCCGGTGAAACCCAGGATGAATTTCACGATGCGATAGCTGGTGTCCACCTTGGCAGGCTCGGCGCAGGCCAGGGCCGGATCCCAATTGGAGCGCCCATGCACGGTAATCGTCGAGAGCTTCACCGCCACCTTGGCGTCCTGATCGCCCACGAGGATGCCGCCGTCGATGGAGAAGTCGTCCTTGATGACGTCCTTGACTTCCTGCAGGACCACGGAGGAATTGAGCTTGAGCTGTTCGCCGACGAAACGGAGGTCGCCGCCGTTCTCCTGGGTATTGGTGGTGGGCAGGTCGAAGACGAAATCCCGGCCGTCCAAGGTGAGGCGGTTGTCGGTCTTGGACCAGGTGATGCCGGAGTTGATCGGGATTTCCTTGCGGTAGACCTTGGGCAGGATGCCGGGCGTGGTGCGTGCCTGGACCCAGAGCGTGTCCTGCTTGTCCGCGGAGGCGACCTTGCGCAAGGCCACCTTGGTCGAGCAGGAGACTGCGTCGGCGCGGTAGACGGGACCCGCGAAGCCGGCATTGAGCTGGGATTTCTCCGAGACTTCCCTGCGGATGCGATCGAGGAATTGCTGGGATGAGAGGAGCTGGGTCCCCGCTTCCAGGCGGAAGGCCGGATCGAGGTAGCCGGCCATGCGACCGATATCGCCCTGCAGGTAGGCGTTGAAGAAATCCTCCATCAACAGGGCCACGGCCTGATCGCGCCCCTTCTTGTCCTTGGCCGCGCCCTCGTAATCCTTGACGGTGAAGCTGAAGAGGAAGGCCTTGTCCAGGCGCTTGCCGCTCAGATCGATCAAGGTGTCCGGGATCGCGATGGCGTATTTGGTCCCGACCGTGAAAGGGGCCTTATGGATGAAGGTCAGCTTGGCCCCCGTAACTTCCCAGTAACCCTCCACCTTGGGATCCATGGAGATGGCGTTCAGGGCGGAGAAGACCTGGGGCGGCCGCGTAAAGCTGATCTGGGGGTTCTGGGTGGGCTTCAGGGATTCGTTGTCATTGGGGAAGGTGGAGGAGACCGTGAACGCCAGATCCGCGACCTTGGTGTCGGAGACGGCTTCAAAGACCGCGCGGTATTCATTCTCCAGCGGGTTCTTGGCGAGGTCCTTGAGGGAGGTGGGGATGATGACTCCGTAGCGCGAACCGGATTCCAGGCGGCCCAAGGACAAAGTGAGCTGCTTGCTGTCGCCGCTCCAGGTGGGCGCCACGCTGGAGGCGGTCAGCGTGTCCTTGAGCAGGAGCGAGCCGTTCACATTGCTGGCATCGACCTTGCCGATGATGAGGCCCTTGATGCTTTCCCGCTGCATGGGCTCCGAGAACATGATGCTGATCTTCGCGTTGGTCGAAGAGATGGGGCCGACCAGGAAAAGCCCGTCGGCATCGGGCGAGGTCGCATCGTAGACGCCGGTGACGGTGGGATCGGTCACGTCCTCGATGGCGATGGCGGTATCGATCTGGGCCAAGGTGTCCTTCTTGCAATTGATGAAGGGGATGGCGGCCGTAATCAGGCGGAAGGTCTGCAGGTCGAGATGCACGGCGAAGCCATAGTACTTGCCGTTCTTGAGCACGGCCGTATAGTTGCCCTTCTTGTCCGTGGTGAGGGAGGTCTCGGCGGCGGTGGTGGCGCGCAAGGCGTCGAAGATGAGGATGGTGGCGCCTTCCAGGGGGACAGGGGCGGTGGACAGGTAACGGCGCTCGCCGGCGGCATTGGTTCCGGTCTTGAGCAGGCCCTTGATGACGTCCTTGCCCTCGCCTTGGAGTGCGCCCGTGATGACGCCCTTGCCCGCGGTCTTGGCGGCTTTGACAAGGGAATCCTGCGCAGGGACGACCGTGGTCGCCGTGGTCTTGTCCTTCTCGCAGGCGCAGGCGGATTTCTTGGAAGAGGTGGGGCTGGAGCAGCCCATCCAGGTCAGGATGGAAAAAGCGATCAAAGCCAGGAGTCCGGAATGGGACCGGCGCCTGCCGAGTCTTGCCAACATCGGTGAGTTTTGTCGCAACATAAAAGATTCCTGTCCTTGGGTATCGGACTTTTCCGGAAGGTTCTCTACCTAAAAGATTTCTCTACCTAAAAGATTTTAAAGGTTGGCAATCCCTTTTTGGGAGCGAATTCATTTCAAGCCCGCCTATCTGATCAGGAGTTTCAGGCTCTGGGTGAACCCGGGAATTTCCAGCCGATAGATATACGCGCCCTTGGCGAGGTCCCGGCCGTTCTTGGCCTGGGGCTTCCAGGCCAGGGTATGCGATCCGGCCTTGAAGTCGCCCTGGACCACCTGTGCGGCCAGGCGGCCCGAATAATCATATAGGTTGAGTCGCAAGCGGAAGGCCTTGGATTCGCGTTTGCCGCTGGCGTCCCAGGTTTGCGGCAGGAAGAAGCGGAAGGTGGTCTGGTTGAGGACCGGGTTGGGGAAGTTCTGGGAAACGTTGAAGTTACCCTTCAACATCTGCGCGAAGTCCGCATGCGGGGTGATCACCAGGGAATAATGGGTGGCGGCGCCTTCCATGGCCAGGACGGCCGGCTCTCCGGCCTTGAGAGGCATGGCTTCGCCGCGGCGGACCAGGAAGGCGTTGAGACCGGAAGCCAACAGGGGTTCCAGTCCGGGAAGCTTCAGGCTGGCCTGGGTATAGCCCGAACCGGAATTCTCGACGGTGAAGTCCCACCATTCCTCATCGGCCCCGAGATGATCGCGGAAGTCGGCCGCGAAGCCATTGTCGTCGGCGGTGGAATCGCCGGCCAAGGCTTGGTCCGGCTTCTCGAAATGCAGGGCGATATAATCCCCGAACTTGGGCGCATCGGCGGAAATGAATTCCGGATTGGAAACGGATTCCGAAACGGAAGCTTGCGTGGAAGCCACGCCGGCTTGGACCGTCGCACCGCCCGCATGCGCGCGCACGCCCAGGAAGTTGATCTGATCCTGATAGGGCCCGGCTTGGAGCGCCAACTGCAAGGACCAATCTCCAGCGCTTCGGAATCCCGGCGCGAGCGATCCGGATTTGGCCAGCGCGTTCGACGGCGCAGGGAAGAACGGCTCGTCCTTGATGTTCAGGATGGTATCCTTGGCGACCTGCACCCAATAGGCGCCCCAAGGCTTCAGCAGGCCCTTGGTATTGATCAGGTCGCGGCGATCCGCATCCCATTCCCAGAACTGGAGATGGGATTCGGAGAGATCCACGTAGTACGGGAACGGATTGCCGATCTGATTCCAACCCTGCTTGCTATGGGTGAGCTTGATGCTGAGGGGGCGATCGAGAAGATCCTTCTGGGCGATGGAAAGGTTGACGCGCTTGGCGACCTTGATCCAATAGCCTTTGCCGCGCTTCAGGGAGTCGGCGGATTTTCCGGCCGCATAGCGACCCAGGGCTTGCCCGTCATCGCTGGTCTCGTCCCAACTGGTGATGGCGGCACCGGCTCCCAAAGCCGCGGCGGGCAAGGCTGCGCCGGGCGTGCCGGCCATGTTCCAACGCGCGCTGTCCAAGGCCAAAGTGCTGGCGCCACTGACCGTGATCGAGGCGGTGGTGAATCCGGATTGCTTCAATCCGCCTTCGTCTTCCGCCATGACCGCCAAGGTATACCTGCCGTCCGCGATGGGATTCAAGGTCAGCAAGGGGGAGGCGGAAATGCCGCGTTTGACGGTGTCGCCGGCCGCACTCACGAGGCGATAATGGAATCGGGTCTGGGCCAAGGTGCCGTCGGCATCGGTCACGTCCAGGTTGAAGTGCGCCGCGCCCGCATTGACCAGGTTGTCTTTGATGATGGCGGTGGGCGGATCGTTCACGGGTTGGACCTTGGCTTGCAGGGCCAATTCGCTGGCCGCGCCGGCCTGGTCCGTGAAGCGGAGTTTGAGGGAGAAGGAACCGGAATCCTGCTGGCGGGGCAGGACCGTGAACTTGAAGAAACGGTTATACGGATTCGCGCTATCGACCGCGAAGACATAGGTGATGAACGGTGGCAAGGCCGTGGCCAAGGTGATGGGATCGCCCTTGTCCATGTCCACCACCACAACGGTGAAGGTATCCACCTGATGTTCCTTCCAATGCGCCGGCGATTGCCAATTGGCATAGGGGAAGGCCACGGGCGCGTCGTTGACATTGATCGCCGTGACCGACATGTCCAAGGTATCCAGGGCCTGGCCGTCGCTGACCGTGAGGCGGAGGGTCGCCTTGCCCACGTCGCGGCTGCCGGGATGGAAGACCACGGCCGAGTCCTGTAGGGAAGCCCAGGCGGGCCCGGCCAATAGTGCCAAGGTATGCGCGTCCTTGGAATCCAGGTCCGTGTATTTGGGGATCCAGCGGGTGACGGAATCCTCCTTGACGCCCAGAGTGTCCTGGCCCGCGGTGAAGACGGGCGGGTCATTGACATCCTTGATGATCAAAGTCTTAGCGAAGGTAACGGTCTTGCCTCCCAGATCGCGGGCCTGGATGGTAAGGGTATTGAGGCCGACCTGCGGCTGGCCGGGCTTGCCGGCCAAGGTGTAGATGCGATGGGCCGCGAATCCTCCCGCAGCCGTATCCGGCTTCTCGGTGAGGGTGAGCCACGGGGGTATGCTGGAGGTTACGGTGAGGACCGAGTCCCCCGCATCCTCGTCGCCCAGGTCCACGGTCAGGGCCACGGCCTGGTTCTGGAGCGAGGTATCCGGAACGGTACTGGAGGCCAGGACGGGCGCGCGGTTCTCATCGTAATGGACGCGCATCGAGAGGAGGGCGGAAGCATTGCCAGCCTTGTCCTTGGCGAAGACGCTGAACTGGTAATCGCCGGTGAGCAGGGCCGCGGAGGGCATGGGCACGGTGAAGACGCTGTCCGAACGCAGGCGCGCGGTATCGGCCGCGGCGACCCAGGTGGAACCGTTGTAGTAGGCCCCGTCGGATTCGCGCATCCGCATCACATAGATCGTATCCGTGCCGGTCAAGGCGTCCGGGGCCTTGCCGGTTAGGGCTTCGGGCCAATTCTTGTAGGTATAGCTGGCGACGAGATTCAAGCTAGGGACGGGAGCGATGCGATCGAGGATGGTGGTGTCGCGGACCCAGGGCGAGCGGGTTCCGAAGACGTTCTTGAATTGGGCCAGGATGATCCGGCTGCCGTCGGCGCCCGCGGCCAGGGACATGGAGTCCGAGGCGCGCAAAGGCTTCCAGGCCGCCAGGGCCGTATCGGCGAGCAAGGAGAAGCGCATGCTGTCGGCGCCTGAGTAGGTGAAGGCGAGGTTCGGACCAGGATTCTTGGTCATGCCGCCCGCATCGTTGATGACGACGGTTCCCGTTACGGCGTTTTGATAGAGGGCCGTATCCTTCGCTCCAATCGCGGTCGCGGAATAGTTGCCGCTGGAATCCCGGACGAAGGCCGCGAAGGCATAGACCGTATTCGTGAGGAGACCGGTGGCCGTATCGCCGACCACGGAGGTGCGGACCTTTTTCCACAGCGTACCGTCCTTGGTATTGGCGGGGTAGGTGCCATCGGTCCGATAGCGCAGCATGGTGGTATCGGCATCGGCGGAAACCGATTTGGCCCAGGCCAGGGTGATGACGGAAGGTCCGATGGCCGTGGCCGTGAAGGCGGTGACATTGTCGGGCTTGATGGAATCGAGGAAGGTCCAATTCGTGTTTCCAAGCAGATTGCTGCTGGAGTCCGCCTGTCCGGTGCTGAGCGAAGCGAGGCTGTTCCGGATATCGGCATTCGTGGCCTTCAGGGTTCCGGTAACCGTCAGGGTCCAGCCGGAGGCCGGATTGAGGTTGAGGTGATTGGCGGGTTGGCCCAGCAGGGTCGCCTTGCCGCCCACGATTATGGTTCGTCCACCCAGGTTGGCCAAGCTGCCGGAGCCGCCGTTCAGGATGGAGAACTCCCCTGCGCCAGCCACGTTCACATTGAATCCATTGAAGTCGAAGAGGCCGCTTTGTTGCTTGAAGGCCGCGCAGGTGAGGTTGTTCGCTCCCAGCATCAGCGTTCCCGATGCGCTATGGTTGATCTGGGGATGGGTCGCTCCGAGCTTGGGCGAGAAAGTTTGGACGCCGCTCGCTGCGGTGAACAAGAGTTGTCCCGATCCCGCCGTGAGGGTCCCGAGGTTGGCAAGGTTGGCATTACCAGTCTTCACTTCCAGCGTGCTCGATCCGAAATCCAGGCCGCCCGCGGTGGCGGTCACGCTCGTGAAGACATGCGCCAGGCTGGAACCCAGATGCAAGGTCCCGCCCGAAATCGTCAGGTTGCCTGCGAGGAGCGGGTTGGTGGAGATGGTGGTGCCACCCGCGCCCGTTTGGAGGACATCGGGATAGACCGTGCTCGCCTTAGGGATGAAGGTCTGGGAGCTCCCGCCCGTGAATTCCAGGGCGCCGGTGCCCGCGTTCATCGCGCCAAGCAAGGCGAAGTCCAAGGTGGCGCCCGCGAATCTCAGGGTCGAAGAACCGAAGTCCAAGGTGCCGCCCGTCATGGTGAAGGTGGATGCGATGTTATGGGTGAGACCGACACCCAGGTTCAAGGTGCCCGCGGAAAGCGATAAGGACGGGACGGTGAATCCGTTCGAGGCGATGGTGGCGCCGCCCGTGCCGCTTTGGATGAGTCCAAGATTGGTCACGGAGGCATTCGGCTTATAGGTCTGCGGAACGGTTCCCGACAGGATGAGGTTGGTGCCGGAGGTCGCCACGGTCAGAGCGGAAAGGTCCACGTCGCCCTTGGCGCTGAGATGGCTGGTGTTGAAATCCAAGGTTCCGGTGCCGGAAACATTGTTGAAGGTCTGGGTCATGGCGGTGCCGAGATTGAAGGTGCCGGCCGTGATGGTCAGGTCGCCGGCGACGATGGGATTGGAAGCGATGCCCGTGGTGCCCGTACCGTTCTGGATGAGGGCGGGGAAGACGGCCCCGGGTTTCGGGGCGAGATACTTCGTGGCCGCGCCCAGGAAGGCCAGGGCCCCGGTTCCGGCCGACAAGGTCTCGCCGCCCATGAAATCGGAAAGGCCGGCATAAAGGGACAGGGTATGGCTGGAGAAGGAGACGGTCCCGGTATAGCCGGCAGCGAAGCTGATGGACCTGGCGGAACCATCGACATCCAAGGTGACGTTCTGGACCGAGGTCGCGTCGAAGCGGACATCGTTCGTGGCGGTCGGGACCGCGCCGCCGCCCCAGTTGGCGGGGTTGCTCCAATTGGCGTTTCCGCCCGCTCCGGTCCAGGTGACGGCGAAGCCCCAGTTGGTATTGCCGCCGCCGTCGGCCGAGTTGATTGCCGTGCCGGCCGAGACCGTCGCAGCGCAATGGGTGAGATTGACATAGTTGGCGTTCAGGCTTCCGGTGACGGCCAAAGTCCAGTCCGTGATCGGATTCATATTGGCGAGGTTGCCGCTCTGGCCAGACAGGCTCGCATTGCCCGCCACCTTCACAAGCCTTCCGCCCATGCCGGCGAAGGAGCCGGAGTTCCCATTGGTCAAAATAAAATCCCCGCCGCTCACCGTGGTGAGATCCTGTCCGTTGAAATCCAGGTTGCCTCCCGTCTGCGAGAAGGAGGCGCAGGATAAGGTGGTACCTAATAGTCGCAATGAGGTAGTGCCGGTATGGCTGATGGAGGGATAGGTGGCGCCGGTTTTCGGGGTCAAGTTCTGGGTGGCGGTGGTGGAAATGAACTGCAAGGCTCCCGTTCCCGCAGTCATGGCGCCCAGGCCGGATAAGTCCGCGCTCCCGTACAGCA
>DAINDC010000220.1:0-832 GCA_036732085.1 Fibrobacterota bacterium
GGTTGGGCCTTCGGGACCGTGGGCTGCGTGCTGGGCCTGGAAGCCTCGCTGCGGCTGGACTGGTCGGCGGGGCCGTGCATCGTGGCCACCTTCATTACGCTTTTGGTGGCCGTGGGCCTGGTGACAAAATTGCAGGAAAAAGGGTAGCCCGGATCCGGTTTCCTCCCGCCGGTCTCGTATTACCTTGTTACCGGTGATCGAGCAGGAGGAGGATTCCATGCAGTCATTTCAAATCGCCGTCGTCGTCGGCAGCTTGCGCCGCGACTCCATCAACCGGAAGTTGGCCGATTCCCTCGTGAAATTGGCGCCTCCGGAATTCACCTTCCGGCAATTGGAAATCGGCGATCTGCCGCATTACAATCAGGATGAGGACTCGCATCAGGCCGAGTCCGTCCTGCGACTTAAGCGGGAAATCGAATCCGCCCAGGGCCTGCTCTTCGTCACGCCCGAGTATAACGGTTCCCTGCCCGGCGTCCTTAAGAATGCCATCGACCATGGCTGCCGTCCCCGCGGAAAAAATTCCTGGGAAGGCAAGCCGGCCGGAATGCTGGGCGCCGCGCTGAGCCCGGCCGGAACCGCCGTCGCGCAACAACACCTGCGCACCGTGCTGGCTTATCTGGGCGCGCCGGCATTGTCCCAGCCCGCCTATGTCCAGATCACGGACGGTTTCTTTGACGATACCGGCGCCATCGCCAATGCCGAGATCAAAAAAACCTTGCAGGCCTGGATGAATCTCTATCTCGCTTGGGTGAAAAAGTTCGCGGACTGAAACCGCTTCAATTCTCGTCGTTCCGCGTTTCCACCTGCTCCTTGTCCATCGCTTCGACGATTT
>DAINDC010000220.1:842-8161 GCA_036732085.1 Fibrobacterota bacterium
CCCCGCGAAGCTCCGGTCCAAATCCAGGACTTCGGGTCCCTGGGGGCGCCAGATGCAGATGCAAACACTCGTGTTCAGCTCGCCGTTGATCGCCTGTTCGCCCAATTTGATATTTGCGCCCGGCGCGGATTTCACGGCCAGCAGATCCTGGTTGCGCATCCAGCCTTTGAGCCCGCCCGCGGTCTCCATCAGGGACTGGGCCTCCCCGCGATGCCATAATTTCAGGGCGTCTCCCTTCTCCAAGGTGGCCAGGGGCGGGGGTTCCAGGGCCGCGGTCCGGAACAAGTCGGCGGATTCCGATTTGACTTTGAATTCGACGACGGCCTGGGCCGAGAACGCGGAAAACAGAAATCCGGAAAGGCAAAGTCCGAGCGCGGTGGTTCGCATGGAATCCTCCTGAATGGTGAATGTTTTCGGGAAAGCATCGCCCAGGGTGGGGTACCTTCCAAGGTACTGCGGGCCCACTAGGAGCGCAATGCATTTCTTCACCCGGAACAAAATCGGGGAATCGGGTTCCGGAGGCGTCCCGCCCGATTAATAAAATCCGCCAAACCGGGTTTCCGTCGCCGTCTACAACGACAACTACCGCGGAATCCTGCATATCAATCCCACCACCAAGGAAGGGCGTTTACCTGCTGCGCGCCCGCATGGCCGGGGCCTTCGGAAAGTTTTCGACGGCGAGGTTCGTGAAGGACGGAGTTTACAGCAGGCTGGTTTGGGAAGCGGACTCCCCTCGGGGAGCGGACTCCCCTCGGGGAGCGGCGTCCGTATGGGGAGCGGACTCCCTGGTTGCAGCGGGCATTGCAGCTTGGGCCGCAGGCGTCGTAACCGTTTCCGATTCCCATTCCAATTCATAGCCTCCGTATTTCCGCATATTGATCACGCCGGTGCTGAGAAGCAGATACTGACCCTTGATGCCGAGCAGATCGCCTTGGACTTGCGGCTCCTTGTCGAGATTCAAGGAAGCGGGTTTGGCCGGATAATTCAGCACGGGATATTGGAAACGATATTCCTCCGCATCGGCCAGGCGTTCACCCGGCAATCCCTCCGGCCAGGCCGCGAAGACTTCGTCGCGCTTGGCTTTCAGATCGATGAGGTCGCCCGCGGACTTCAGCATCAGGCGCCAATTGGTCTTGTCCGGAAGCACCTTGCTCAATTGCGATTCCACCTGACCGGATTCGAGCCGGGTCTTGACCCGCACGATGGGCAAGGCCTGGATGGCGCCCTGATCCATCCAGCGCGTCTTCATCTGATGGGATCGCGTGATGCCCACCTTGATGCCGGAGGAGTTCGCCAGGTAGACGGTATGTTCGATGAAGCAATGCGCCGTTCCCCAATCGGGCTCGCGGCAGGTGCCCAGATGGTGATGGCAGGTTTCCGGTCGCACGATGCACATATCGGTCTGGGCCAAAGTCTGCATGCAGCGGAAGCAGTAGCCCTGCGAGAAGCTCGTCTTGGTGGCCTTGCCGCAATGGATGCAGAAGATGCGGCCGGTAAAACGGAAGCGGAGGGGAAGGCCCATCAGCGGATTGAGTTCCACCTGGCCATCGCCCAGAGGCAGGGCGTATTGGACATTGTGGAGCGAGGGTTGCGACGTCCCAGTGGGAGCCGCGGTTCCAGCCTGGCTCTGAACCATGGCTTGCGTGCGCATTTTATTGATGGTGCCGATTCGTTTTTCCATGGTCCTTTTCAAGTTAGCAATCCACGTAGGGCCTATCGCCATGGCTGCAATCCCTCGTGGGCATGGTCACAAGGTCCGCATGCGATTATTTTTCCAACTTCATCGGACTTAACCGAAGTCAGCTTTAACCGCAGCCCGAAGGAAACGGATCCCATGCTCAAGTTCTACGGATACAAGAAATGCAGCACCTGCCGCAAGGCGGAGAAGGCCCTGGAAAAATTGGGCAAGCCCTATGAGTTCGTCGATATCACCGAAGCGCCGCCGTCCCAGCCCGGCCTCAGGAAGATCATCCAGCAGAGCGGCGCGGAACTCAAGAAGTTCTTCAATACCAGCGGCGTCCAGTACAAGGAATTGAAGATCAAAGACAAGGTGGGCGCGATGACGGAAGCCCAGATCGTGGCCATGCTCGCCGACAATGGCCGTCTGCTCAAGCGACCGCTCGTGACCGATGGATCCAAGAGCACGGTGGGATTCGACGAAGCGAAATTCTCGCAAACCTGGAAGTGAAGGTCTAGGCGGCGCGTCCGTCCGGATTGATCTCATTCAACCAAGCCAGGATCCCGCCGGTTACGTTGAAGAGATTGCTATAGCCCTTTGACTTCAGGAATTCGATGGCGGTGCGCGACCGGCGACCGGATCGGCAGTAGATATATACGGTCCCCTCCTTGGGGATTTCCGCGAAGCGTTCTTCGATTTCGCTCATGGGAATGAGCTGGCCGGCCAGGTTCACATCGTTGAATTCGTCTTCTTCCCGGACATCGATGAGCACGGTGGTCGGGTCCTTTTCCAGGATTTCGCTGAGTTCCTGGACCGAGATTTCGTCGTTCATGGGTTTCCCTTGGGTCGAGCCCTGGATTGGGTTTTTTGGCCGATTTTCCAAGAAATAATATAGGATTTCCCTTCGGAAGGCCGTACCGGACCTTGATTCCCAAAGGCTCTGGCGTCAAACGGCCCCTATCCATTGAAAAGAATGGGGCTTATAGCTAACTTGAATGACCTTAAATTTTGGCATACCCGAACGGGTTGATTGAGTTCGCAAAGGAAGAATGAATGGCGGCTGGAGCAAAAGTAAAGATTTCCCGAGCATTAAACCTGGCCATTACCCCCAAGGCTGCCAGGGTCATGGAGCGTCGCTCTTTCACGCCCGGCCAGCATGGCTTGGCGCGTAAGAAGAGCCCCTCTACCTACAAGCTGCAGTTGCTCGAGAAGCAGCGCCTGAAGGCCGTCTATGACGTCTCGGAAAAGCAGATGCGGAACTATTATGCCAAGGCCGCGCACTCCCATGAGTCCACCGGTACGGTATTGCTGTCCTATCTCGAAACCCGCGCCGATGCCGCCATCTACCGCATGGGCTTCTCCCGCACCATCTACGCCGCCCGCCAGTACGTGGCCCACGGCCACTTCATGATCAACGGCCGCCGCATCCAGACCCCGAGCCATCAGCTCAAGGTCGGCGATGTCATCACCGTGGTCGAGAAGTCCAAGACCCATCCCCAAATCATCGAAGCCCTCACCCATTCCGGCGGTGTGCAGGTTCCCGAGTACTATGAGATCAACAAGGTGAAGATGGAAGGCAAGCTGATTGCCAAGCCTCTCCGCGAGCAGATCCCGATCAAGCTGACCGAACAGCATATCGTGGAATACTACTCGAAGTAATTTCACTTCCCGGCGTCGCCTCCAAGCTGCGCCAATCTTATTTCCGATTCGATTCTAAAAGAACCCCAAACCGGGGTTCTTTTTTTTGTGCCCCCTGTAAAAAAACCGCTAATCGGCCTGCCAAACCTTTTCTGCCAAAGAGGCAATTCATTTTTTCTGGCTTTGAAAGCGGTTTGTATAGATTAGTAACGTAAGGCATTCTTCCCGCCTGGAGAGAGCATGGCCCTCTTTCTCAAACGCCTCTCCTTAGTTTTCTCCTGGATGCTGATTTGTCTGGGACTAGCGGTACTCGTTGGCTGGTACTTCAACATCGAAATGATGAAAAGCGTATTTCCGGAGTACGTCAGTATGAAGGCCAATACCGCCTTCGGCATTCTGGTCATGGGATTGGCTCTATGGGCCTTGTCTCCGGATCATCCTCCTTTATGGCGGGTGAAGACCGGTGCGGCCCTGGCCTTTTTGACCGCCGCCATCGGCGCCCTGACGATTTACGAATATATCGCCCATGTCGATTTGGGCATCGACCAGCTCCTTGTGGCCGGCGATTGGAATTCCCTGAGCGCGAACTATCCCGGAAGAATGGCTCCCATCGCGGCGATTGAATTCATGATCGCGGGGACGGCCTTGCTCCTGATAAACTTCAAAATGATGGCGTTCCAATTCCTCGCCATGGTGATGAACGTAATCGCCACCCTCGCCTTGGTCGGCTATTCCGGCGGCGTGAACTCGCTCTATAGTTTCGGGCCCTTCACCTTGCTGGCGGTCCATACCGCCTTCGCCTTCTGGCTGGGTAGCTTGGCCATCCTCGCGGCGAGGCCGGACAAGGGTTTCATGAGGATAGTCATCAGCCCCTCGGCGGGAGGTTATTCGCTGCGGCGGCTTTTAGTGATGATCCCGGTTTCGCTATTCGTAATCGACTGGGCTTGCAACTTCGGCAGAAGCCGCGACTGGTATGATTTCACCTTCGCAAATTCCCTGGATGGGGTATTGGGCATGTGCGTATCGGCCCTGATGATCTATTCCGAATCCGTCTCCTTGGATAAGACCGATCGGGCCCGCGCCCAGGCCGAGCGGGAAGTGCTGGCCTTGAACGCCGGTTTGGAGAATACGGTGCACATCCGGACCCGGGAATTGCAGGACGCCCTCGATCATGTGAAACAGTTGAAGGGCTTGCTGCCTATTTGCGCCTGGTGCAATAGGATCAGGGGCCAACAGGAAGCATGGAAAACGGTGGAGGAGTATATCTCCGAGAATACCGAGGCGTCTTTCACCCACTCCATCTGCCCGGATTGCCTGGCCAAGGAAAAGGCGAAGATTTAAGCGCCGAAGGCAAGGCCATGTCCTCCAGCGTGGTCGAGAAAACGAATCCGTGCACCGAGGATTATTTTACGGGCGGCTCAATTCAAGAAGCTGGTCAAAGTATCGAAGGGCTTGGCTGGGTTGCCGGGGGTCGCGGGATTCTGGGCCGATGAGCCGTCGGCGGCTTTGGAATTGAGGATGTCCAGGAGGCTGGCCGGGCTGGAATCGTCGGCGTTACCGTTGCCGGAGGCATCGGAACTGGTATCCAAGGCGCCTAAAAAATCCCCAAACAGGTTGGGCTTTTGGAAGGTGCCGGTGGGCAAGGTATGGGCCTTCTGATATTCCAGGGCTTGCGGGCTGAGGGTCACATGGTCGGTGGTGCGGCCGGAAGGCGTGCCCGGATCCGGGGTGGCGGAGGGTGCTGGGGGCGTGGCGGCCGTTGCCGGCTTGGCTGGAATCGATATCCCGTACTTCGCGCCGTATTGGGTGATGAGGGATTGGAGGGAGGGCGTTTCCATGGTTTCCAGCTTTGTGAAAGTGCTCACTAGTAAAATGGACGGCAACCGCTGTTCCTGGTATCGGCATTTATCCGCTTGGCTTTAGTCCTGAATTGTGCCCGTAGAACGGTTTTTTCGCCGAAGTCGCATCATCGACGGCCGGGCTCCTTTGACCCCATAAATACGGGCCTGGCGAATCTTCCGCCCTATTTGCGGGTAGTTTTGGAGACTCCGAAAAGCTGGATCTTGTAACGCTTGATCTTGAAGCCTTCCTTGCGGGCCAGCTCGTTCAGGACATCCTCGAGCTTCTGGCTATTGACCTCGCGCACATCCCCGGAGTCGGTGCAGATCAGGTGGACATGCGGTTTGCTTCCCAAGGTGATTTCATAATGGGTATGGCCATGGCCGAAGTCCGATTCAGAGAGGATGCCGGCATCCACCATCTGGCTGAGCGATCGGTACAAGGTCGCGCGCGAGACCTTCACATCCCGCTTCTGCATCTCGAACATGAGTTCGTCGGCGCTGAAGTGGCCTTCCTGATCGAAGATGAAATCGAGGAGCTGGGTGCGTTCCTTGGTGAAGAACATCTTGTTCTTCTTCAGGTAATCCGCATAGAGGAGCCGGGCCTCGGGGAGCATTTTCTCTTTGGAATCCACGTCCATAAGATAGGAAACCGGGCCCTTTTTTGCGGGCGGCGTTTTAGATCGCGGGCGGCAGGAATTCGAAAAAGAGGACGCCGGCGCATTTCCCCTTGCGGAGCTCCAGGTATTCCTTGAAGGGCATGGTCGTGACCTTGCCCTTCAACTGGCTGGCGTTTCGGAATTGGGGCGGCCCCTTGCCGTCCGCGAGGAGGAATCCGGTATGCGTCACGTCCAGTCCGGGGATATCGGTGGTGAAGGCGACGCCGAGGAATTTCTCGCCATAGGTCCAGTGGGACATCATGTCCAGGGCCTTGGCATAAGGCATGAAGGCGATGTCGCAGACGGGATTCACCGTTGGGGCCGGCAGCGACTTGGATTTGAAGAACTTGATCTTGTCGATGGGTTTGTGGATCAAGGTATCGCCGGGGAAACGGACGGTCCTAACCAGGGCCGCATTGTGCTTGAGCCAGTCCTCCACGAAGTAGTGGTTGCGGGTGGTGAAGTCGAGGGTATCCGATCGGTAGCGCAGGGATAGGAGGTTGGGCAGCACGTCCCGGGTCTCATGCGAAAGCGCGAGCGCCATGGAGCTTTCGATATAGGTGACGCAGTCGAAGCGGTTGAGATCCAGGATGGGCAAGGGCTCGATGCGGCCGAAGCGGCCTTCGCCCGTGGGGCCCAGGAAGTAGGGCTTCTCCTCCAGGGCCTGGGAAAAATATTTCAGGCGATCGATATACCCCGCGGGCGCATCCTGCCGTGATAGCAACCGGTGCGCTTCGATGAGAGCGGGCCGCTCCTTATTGTACCACAGGGCCACGTGCACGAGCAGCGAGTCCATCAAATGCTGGGCGCCCTCGGAGGAGCCGCGGTAATCGTTGATGAACAATGCCGCGGTCAAGGTATCCCCGTCGATGCCGAAGGCGTAGCCGCATAAGCTCGAGACTTCGCTGATGGTTCCGGTCTTGTAACGGAGCAGGTTGGTGCGCATAAAGGGCCGAAACCGTTTGCCCGTTGCGCCATCGAGGCCCGGGGATGCGAGGGATCCGATATAGTCCTTCACGTAGCGGTGGCGGGCCATCTTGGCCAGGAGCTGGGCCATGGCCCTGGGTTTGATGCGGTTGTTGGACGATAGCCCGCAGCCGTCGAAGAGTTTGAAATCATTGGTGTCCAGGCCCAAGCGATGCAGGAACTCTTTCTCGGCTCGGAGTCCGCCCGCGGAGGAGCCGTCTCCCTTGACGAACTTGCCCAGTTGCCGCAAGGTCATCTCCGCATGCAGGTTCTGGCTGCGCTGGTTGATCTCCTCGACGATATCCGTCTGGGGCGCGGTGGTGAAGCGGAACGCGCTCAGCCTGGCGGCATTGGCCGGTACGGGCCCGGGGCGATAGGGAAGGCCCTGGGTGGACAAGGCCTTGAGGAAGGATGCCCGGAAATAATTGGTGGGATTGCGCACGGGGAGGATCATCTGGAAGCCCGGCGCATTGGTTCCGAGTAGAAATGGATATTCAGTGGCTGGGCCGATCCACTCATTGGCGGTTGACACTCCGAACG
>DAINDC010000220.1:8171-8933 GCA_036732085.1 Fibrobacterota bacterium
CGCTGATGGTGATGACGGTGGAGTCCTGGTTCTGGGCCGGAACGATGCGGCGCTTGCGGCCCACCTGGGTCCTGGCCCGGTTCACGATGCGGACATAGCCGACGTCGGGCTTGACCGACACCACGGCGGGCGCTCCCGCCTTCGCGCCCGGCAGCACGGTCAAGGTGAAGGTATTGTCGTTATAGGACAGGGCCGAGACTTCCGCGCCGTACCAGGTGTTGAAGTGGTGCTGCTTCCAGGCCTCGGGCCGGTGCGGGCCGGTGAAGAATGTATCGGTAACTTCCACGCTACCCACGATGGTGTCGATGCCCAGGGCGCGCAGGCTGTCCACGAAGGGCTCCAGGGGGCTGAGCGCGTCGGGGAAGAAACGGTCGGAGACATTCGGATCGCCCTGGCCGGAAATCCGCACGCGGCCCGTCAGGGTCCGGTTGGCCACCTTGCCGAAAACCTCCATGACCGTCGCCGGGAAGAAATTGATGGGGAAGGTGTCGATGGCCGCGGCCGTGACGATGAGCTTGAGGCAACTGGCCGGCGTGAACCATTCGGTATCGTTGAGCGAGGCTTCCAGTCGGCCGTACTTGGTGGAGTAAACGCTGAAGCCCAGACGGCCGCGCTCGCGGCTGCGCTTGTAGAAGTCTTCCAGGTCCTTCTTGAGGAACGGTGACGGGTAGGTTACGTAGGATCTGGTCCTGGGAACCAGGATGGCCTGGGCCGGAGCGGGCGGCTCCTCTACGGGAGACTCGGGGGCGGGCGGGTTGATCT
>DAINDC010000221.1:0-3326 GCA_036732085.1 Fibrobacterota bacterium
CGGCCGCTATTACTCCGTCGCCCTTGTGGAAGAAAACGGAGTCTTGCAGGAGTCCTATGGAACCGTGCCCTTGCAAAAGCGGAAGGCGAATCGGCTGGACCAGAGGGCGGGCTTGGAATTCAGCCTTTGGCGGGCCTTGCCCCATGGATATAATTTGGCCATGAATGCCTCGGCTGATTTCGGCTGGTCGAACCTGCCCGGCACCTCTCCCATCGAATCCCAGCCTTGGCAATTCGGGCTGACCTTCAATCTGAGCCGTTCCGCGAGCTGGTGATAACCACGCTAATGGCCACCTCCGGTCCCGACTCGACTTCCCGCTCCCAATTTTCGATAAATATCCCGGTTTTCTCACTAACTCCGAAGCGAAATACTGTAACGTTTCCAGGGCGAAGGTATTACCTTACTTTTTGTAAAGCGTTCTATCACCCCGATACTCATTGACCGGAAACTCTTACCGGGTCTCTATCAACAGGAAACGATGAAGCCGATTACCCAAGCCTACAACGAGGAAAAAGTCCTCCGGGTCCAGAGCGAATCCGAAGCCGGAATCCGCCTGGACCTCGTGGGATACGTGGACTTTCCCATGGGGCACCGCGGTGTCGCCCATACCCATCCGTTCTGGGAAGTGGTCTACGTCGGCGCGGGCAGGGGAGAGATGGTGCGGGAAGGCGTCCCGCACCCTTGCAATAAGGAGGACATCCTCCTCATCCACCCCGGGGAAATGCACCAGATCTGCTCCCACGAGCAGGAGTCGCTGCAGCAGTACTATTTCGGATTCTCCTTCGATTACACGCCCGTGGACTCCCTCTCCTGGTCGGCTCCCCGGACCTTGCCCCATGGCCCCCTGCTCGACCTCATCCGGGCCGACCTAAGGCAATGCCATAACCTGGTCCGGAACCAGAAGGACAAGGAAGCGCTGGAGATCTCCCGTTCCCTGCTCATGCCCGTGGTCAGCCGCATCGTAGGCTACCTGGTGGCCCCGGCCCGGAAACCGGATGCCCACCTGCATGCGCGCCGGAATTCCCCCGTGCAATTGGCCAAGGAATTCATCCAGGCCAACCTGCTGAGCCACGATACGGTCGGGGAGCTGGCCGAACGGTTCGGGCTCAGCCCCCAGTATTTCGGCGAGCTCTTTAAGAAGGAAACGGGTCTGACCGTCAAGGAGTATCAGACCAAGGTCCGCGCCCACCGGGCCTTGGAGCTGCTCCGCGACAGCAACCTGAAAATCACCGACATCGCCCATGAGGTGGGCATGGAGGACTTGGCCTACTTTTCCCGGGTCTTCAAGAAGCAGTACCAACTCTCCCCCCGCCAGCTGCGGCAACAGGGGCAGTTGCCGGATCTCGGCGACGCAACGCGTTAAGTCACGCCAATCAGGCCGGTCCGCGGTTCAGGGGAGGGCGCCGACCCGCCGGAATCGCGCACCCGCACCATTCCGCGATGCGCACCTCGGGATCGGATTCCGCGCCTTCCGCCATTTGCCGGAGCAACTCGAAAACGGTCCGTAGCCGCGACTCCGTTCCGACGAAGGCCCGATTGACCATGCTCGCAGCCCATTCCAGGGCCTTTTCGGCGGAGGGCGTCAGATCGAAATGCGGTTCGTCTTCCCCCGGCGGATAGTATTTGTGCAACCACGCTTTCCCATCCGATGCCCATTCATCCAGATATTCCTTGGGAGCACGCGGAAAGGCATCCTCCCCCAGTCTTTCCCGGAGATGGAACATGTAATCTTCCAGCTTGGACACCAGATTCTGCTCGCCAGTGGATCGGAGGTTGGGTTCTATAAAGCAACGATGGAAGAAGCCGAGGATAAAGGGGGCATGATCCGCGGCAAGGAGGCGCCAGGCGGGATATACACAGGCTCCTGCATGCCCCCACATTTGCCCAATCAATTGCCGTCTATTGAGGCTACCACCTCTTACGAAGGACCGAGCTTTCGAAATGCTTGGGGTGGCGAAAATCAAACCCACCATGGTCTCAATTTGGACTCGGCCTTTTTTAAAAGGCTGGCTTTAATCCTCCCGGGGTACAGCAAACGTGACAAGGGTAAAAATAGCCTAAAAAACCAAAATTGAGCATACATGGCAACCAGAGTTTGCATTTGGCCTCGCCTTATTGTATCTTTATTTCAGGAGTTCTAATACAACAATGCCTGCCACGGCCAACCCAAAGCTAGAGCCGGGCCGCGTATATCGTACGCGTGACCTTACAGCTTGGGGCATTAATGCTCCTCGGCTCGCCAAGCGATTAGTGCAGGAAGGAAAACTCATTCCGCTCGCCCATGGCCTGTTTGCCCATCCGAAGCGGAGCCGCTTTGGAACGGTACCGCCCAGCGACAAGGAACTCATGCGCGCCTTTCTCGAAGGAACACCCTTCGTTTTTACAGGCTCCGAGCATTGGAACGCCCTCGGACTTGGCACGACTGCCGTATTCGCCGCCCCGCTCGTTTACAATACCAAGCGATCAGGCGCCTTCCATTTCGGAGGACGGAGATTCGTGCTTAGGCGCGTCGCCTTCCCCGAAAATCCGCCACCGGAGTGGTTCGTGGTCGATTTGCTTGAACACGCAGATCAGGCCGGCGCCTCGCGTGGCGACCTTTCCGCATCCCTCGCCCAAGCCTTGGCACGAGGAACCTTCAGTCGGGAACGGCTGCTGGAAATGGCGAAACGCTACGGGACGAAAGCGACTCTGGCGCTCGTCGCCTCCATGACAAGCGCATCATGAAATTCGTTCACGAAGACCCGGAGTTCAATGACCTCCTACAGATTGTATCCGAGGATCGGAAAATATCACGAGGAATCATCGAAAAGGACTATTGGGTCACACATGCTCTTTGGATCCTGCACGCGGCCGGATTCGAT
The DNA here is from genome assembly GCA_036732085.1 of Fibrobacterota bacterium. Lineage (GTDB taxonomy): Bacteria > Fibrobacterota > Fibrobacteria > UBA11236 > UBA11236 > Chersky-265. The sequence continues at coordinate 2,862 of DAINDC010000221.1, forward strand.
GTCTGGTTCAAAGGCGGCACATCTCTGTCCAAGGGCTTTAATCTCATCGAACGCTTCTCGGAAGATCTCGATCTGAAGATCGAACCAGGCAGCGTCAGCGCCTTACCTAAAGTTTCAAACTGGAAAAGCGATGGCACTAAGGCAGTGAGCGAACGCAGGACGTACTTTGAAAAGCTTTCTGGATTAATCTCAGTGACGGGCGCGCGGATCGCCCTCGCTCCCGATTCGACCGACCGTGCATGGCGGAGCGCCGATATTCTCATCCATTATCCCGGACGCCATCTCTCAGAACTGGGTAAAACCATGTTCCCCTTCGTCCGGCTCGAAGTGGGCGACGCCCGAGTGGTCCCGTTCATCCCGTGCAACCTGACCTCGTTCATCCATGAAAAGCTGGCGGAGCAGAACCAACTCGCCAACTTCATCGACAACCGTCCCCAAGGAGTACGTTGCGTTCATCCCATGGTG
>DAINDC010000221.1:3348-8904 GCA_036732085.1 Fibrobacterota bacterium
ACTCGACGCACTACATCGGCGCTTCCCGAATGAAAATGCGGAGCCTGCGACTTTTATCCGGCACTACGAAGACGCGGCGCGAATCATTGCCGCTACCTCCCAGCTTCCTCCGCTCAAGGACTATGCGAACTTGCAGTCCCTAGCCGCGGAGATGTTGATGAAAAAGCAGATAGCCGTTCTTCCGGCCGCGTCAATGCCTGCCCTTGCACCGGATCAGGGACCTCGCTGGGATTCGCTTCGTCGTGCCCATACACGGCCATCGATCCTATGTTCTGGGGACCCCGCGTCTCGTTGGAGGATGCTTGCGCGACAATACGGGGCTGGGTCAAGACCGCCTTTGATTCTGCATTGCGGTCATAAGCATTCGGGATCTCAGGTTCAATAAGTGCCAAATGCGAACTCGGATTTTATACCAATCTGTAGGTCGATCATGATTAGCCCAAACTTGGCCTAGATGTACGTAAACGGTACGTAAAAATTTTCCAAAAAGTTCACGGTTTGGCTACAGCGCACTACCCGCACCTACGTGGATCTACCGCGATCCTCATGCGTGCCCAACCCTTGATTTTATTGTATTTAGGAGGATATAAAGCAAAAAGCCCGGCCCCTCTCGCGAAGGACCGGGCTTTTCTTAAATGGTCGGGATGGCGGGATTCGAACCCACGACCACCTGAACCCCATTCAGGTACTCTACCAGACTGAGCCACATCCCGTAACGGCTTTACGCCATTAACGCGCGAAAATCTATCAAATAGGCCCCGTTTCCGTCAACATTTGCCTGCCAAGATCCCCAATGCGTTTTGGCAAGGAAAAGGAATGCTCCGGATGCTCGGATTTAGGGGACTCTCATATTATTTTTACCCGCTTCGGGCGTTCACTTGGACCGCCCACCGACCATCGCCAAAGGAATCGCCGTGCAGCAAGTCTCCATTCTCGAAAAGCATCGGAAGCAATATCAGCCCAAGGTCCCGCCCTCCCTACGCCAAGGCATCGCCAAGGTCAAGGTTGTGGAAGGCGCCGCAGCCGAAGCCGCCAAGGATCGCGATTTGATCAAGCAAAGCTTTCCCGCCACCTATGGCATGCCGCTCCTGAGCTTCCAGGTCGCGGGCGATGCGGGCGAGTCCAAGCCCCTGCGCGTGGGCGTGGTGCTCTCGGGCGGCCAGGCTCCAGGCGGGCACAATGTCATCGCCGGGATCTTCGACAGCATCCGGGCCATCAACCCCAAGAGCGAGTTGATCGGCTTCCTGGGCGGTCCTGGCGGACTCGAGAAGGGCAAGTACGAGATCATCACCGCGGAAAAGATGGATGTCTATCGCAATACCGGCGGCTTCGACATCATCGGATCGGGACGCACCAAGCTTGAGACCACGGAACAGTTTGATCGCTGCATCGAGGTGATCAAGCGCCTGGAACTCAATGCCATCGTCATCATCGGCGGGGACGATTCCAATACCAATGCCGCCATCCTGGCCGAATACCTGAAGAGCAAGGGCCTTTCCACTTCCGTCATCGGCGTGCCCAAGACCATCGACGGCGATCTCAAGAACACCTATATCCCCGTCTCCTTCGGCTTCGACACCGCGGTCAAGACCTACTCCGAACTCATCGGCAATATCGCCCGCGACGCCGGTTCGGCCAAGAAATACTGGCACTTCATCAAGCTGATGGGCCGATCCGCCAGCCATATCGCGCTGGAAGCGGGACTGCAAACGCATGTCAACGTGACCTTGGTTTCCGAGGAAGTCGAGAAGCGCAACCTCAGCCTGGAACAGATCGTGGACGATATCGCCCGCGTCATTTCCGCCCGCGCGGATGTCGGCAAGAATTATGGCGTGGTCCTGATTCCCGAAGGCCTGATCGAATTCATCCCGTCGTTCAAGAAGCTCATCTCCAACCTGAACGACCTGCTCGCCAAGCACGAGGCCGCCTTCGCCAAGCTCGAAAGCACGGAAGCCAAGATCGCGGCGATGGCCGGTTGGCTCGAGGCCGGTCTCGCCAAGACCTTCTCTTCCCTGCCCCAGAACATCCAACTGCAACTGCTTCTCGATCGCGATCCCCACGGTAACGTACAGGTTTCCCTCATCGATACCGACGCCCTGCTCGCCGAACTCGTGGGCCGCAAGCTCAAGTCCTCGCCATCGTTCAAGGGCAAGTTCTCCTCCCAGCGTCACTTCTTCGGTTACGAGGGCCGCGCCGCCGCTCCCTCCAACTTCGACGCCGATTATTGCTACAGCCTCGGCTGCGTGGCCGCCATCCTGGTCCGTAGCGGCAAGACCGGATACATGGCCTCGATTCGCGGAGTTTCCAAGGGCATCGAACAATGGTCCCCGGGCGGCATTCCCATCACCATGCTTTTCAACATGGAAACGCGCCACGGGCACCTGAAGCCCGTCATCCAAAAGGCCTTGGTCGAATTGGAAGGCCCGGCCTTCAAGGCTCTCACGGCCAGCCGCTCCCAATGGGAAATCGAGGATGCCTTCATCTATCCGGGACCCATCCAGTACTTCGGACCTGCGGAAGTCTGCGATGTCATTACCAAGACCCTGGAGTTGGAACAAGGATAAGACCTTTTCCATACTGGCCTAACTCGTTCTCAACATACGATATCCACGAAAAACGCCGTTTTTCGTTGGTTTTCAACAATTCCTGTTGATTACTTGTTGAGATGTGGATATATTAGTCCTCAAATCCTCTATGAAGTGTCCTTTCTGCAATTGTGAAGAAGATAAGGTGGTTGACTCCCGGAGCAGCCGCGAAGGCAAGGCTATTCGCCGACGCCGGGAATGTCTGAGCTGCAGCCAAAGGTACACGACCTATGAATATGTCGAGACCATTCCCCTGACCATAGTCAAGGCCGATGGCCGCCGTGAGCCCTACGATCGCCAGAAGATCCTATCGGGCCTGCATATGGCCTGTAAGAAGCGCCCCATCTCCACCGAGACCATCGACCAGATGGTGGACCATATCGAGAATCAGATCCAAGGCATGGCTGAAGGCGAGATCAGCAGCAAGACCATCGGGGAGTTGACCATGAAGGGATTATACCCGGTCGACGAAGTCGCCTATATCCGCTTCGCCTCGGTCTATCGTAAGTTCCAGGAGATCAAGGAATTCTTATCCGAGATCAGCGTGATGCAGGCGGAACTCCACGTTCCCCACCCCACCGATTTGCTCCGGCCTTAGGCCTTAGGCCTTAGGCCTTAGGCACTTAAAGGCATCCGGGCTTTAGCACATCCGAGCCTAAGCGCCCATCAGGGACTCCGACCGAGTCCCTTTCTTTTTAGAACCAGATATTAGAACCGGCCCTTTTTGGCGCCTTTGAGCAGAGAATGGATCTGCTTGGCATTCAATTCGTCCGGGTTCTTTTTCCTTTTCGGGGCGCATTCCTCGCAGAGAGGCACGTATTCATTGGAGACGGAAACGGCGCCTTCCGCACGACCGGTTTCCATGATCCCGAACTTCAGGCAGGGGCGGATTTTCTTGCAACGATAGCAAGCGACGGTTTCGGGCTTGACCTCGCCCTTTTCGACCTTGGATTTGAACTTGTCCTTCTTCTCGATCTCGTAGGCTTTGCTGAGCGCGAGGTTTTTACGGAGGAAACGCGAGTGGTTGTCTTCTTCGGCCATCTATCCTCCTGGACGTGTTGGAACTAGCAGGGATATAGGAAAATATCGGACCGCTGACAATTGGCCGGACACGCGCTGGCGCGGCTGAGAGCGGTTCCTGGACTGATAGGAGCGGGGTTCAGTCTAGGCGATGCGGACTTCAGGCGAAGGCGGTAGCGGACCCATCCGCGGGGTCGAAGGCCGGTTCCAGGTCCGGCCAGGAAATGAGATGGAAGGCGTGATGCGCCAGAAAAAGTTTTCCGAGAGGCGTAAGCCTCGCCGAGTCAAGATGCAGCGCATGCTTCTCTCCGGGGCCTTGCCGATGCTGGTTCAGGAATCGTTCCACGCGCGTCTCCAGATCCACCCACGAGACCCGGTCCGAGGCCAGTTCCCGGAGTTTCCGGTTCACGGCATGGCAAGCCTCGCGTCCCGCGCCTTCGGGAAAGAAGCTGGAAACCAAGGACAGCAGGCAAACCCGGCTTTGGGTCTTATGGAGGATCAAGTTCAAGACCGCTTGGGCCGATGGGACGATTTCTTCCGGCGATTTTCCTGCGGTTAAATCCGCGCCCCCGAATCCCAGAATGACCAGATCCGGCGCCTTGCCGATGACATGCAGAGGGGTTTCGCGCACCGCATCCTGCCAGGTGGCGAGGTCGCTGCCATAGATGAAGGTCGAGACATCGGCTTGGGGATGATGAAGGAAGAGATGGTGGGCAAGCAGATCGGCATAACCAGAAGGACCCGCCAGCAATCCATCGCCCCAGAATATGATCTTCTTCACGATCTCCGCCCGCCGGTTAAAGTGGGCCCACTCCGGCTTGAACGGAGGACCAAGAGATTATGAGTCTCCTGCTCTAACCAACTGAGCTATGGGCCCCAAAGCTGCAAAGCTATTCATTAAGCCCGGGCCTTGGCAAGTACGGGCTTGACGGCATGTCCGGAAAAAAGGCAGAAAAACACGCACAAAACCCGCGCATCTTACGTTATTTTTTGTGGGGTTATAGGGTCCGGAAACGCGATGACGTATGCGATTCCACGACGGGCCCTTTTGATTAATAAGACTCAACAACGTTGTGAAAAAAGGACGAAAGAATGAAGATAACCAAGGCGATGCTATGGAGCGGTCTAGTGCTGGCTTTCCTCCTTACCGGCTGCCGGTCTCGTCAAGAGGCGGCAGGCGACAAGTACCGGAAGGCGGGGGATCCGCTCCATGCCTTGATGAATTATGAAGAGGCGATCAAGCGCGGCAAAGTGTCCAAGGAGTTTCCCAAGAACTACACCTTGGTCAATATCCAGGCCATGGCCTTTCGCGCCAAGGAAGATCCCACCGCGGAATTCCTGGACATCCTCAAGGATACCGTCACCAGCCTGCTCACCCAATTCCCGGACCCCGCCAACGAGGCTCTCTTCATCCAGACCCTGCAGGATATCGGCCAGGCCCGCCTGAAGATCGGTTCCGCCGATGCGGCCGAGAGCGGATTCCGTTTCCTCCAGACCGCCGAAACCTTGGGCGGCAAGAACCCCTCCCTGTCCGGCAAGGTCGCCTCCATGCGTAAGGACTTCCTGGGCGGCCGGATCAAGAGCATCGAATCCGATTTCAAGGAAGCGGCCACCACGCCCACCGCCGGCATCGTCGCCGACTACAAGATGAACAAGCTGGCCTTGATGATGGGCGGCGAAACCCCCGAGATGAAGGGCCTCTGGTCCCGCATCCGCAAGCTCAACCTCAACACCTACCTCATGTACGATAATGACGAAGTCGATCTGGGCGAGCGCCCCGATGCCCGCATCAACAAATACGGCGTGCTCCTTGGCATTGTGAAACTGGAACCCGGCGCGACCTCGACCAAGGTCCAGGTCAAAGCCTTCAATGGCTCTTCCGGCCCCATCCATTTCGACAGCCCGATGTTCACCTTGGTCGATCGCCAGGGCAATGTCTTCAAGCCCACCG
>DAINDC010000222.1:0-7836 GCA_036732085.1 Fibrobacterota bacterium
ATGTCACGCCCTCTTCCAATGCCAGCATGGCCAAGTCGCTTTTCGCCATCGGCACGTTGTTCGGCGATGCGCGTTATTCGGACATGGCCGTCGGGATGCTGAACCAGGTCAAGGAAGAGATGCCCGGTTATGGATCCGGCTTCTCCAACTGGGGCATGTTCGCCCTCAACCTCGCGGCGCCCTTCCATGAAATCGTCATCGCCGGCCCACAGGCCGAAGCGTGCCGGAAGGAACTTGCGCGCCATTATCTCCCCAACAAAATATTGGCGGGAACCTCCGCGCCTAGCGCACTTTCGATCCTCGAGGACCGGTTCTCGCCGGATCGCACCGCCATCCATGTCTGCCGCCACCGTGTCTGCGCCTTGCCGGTCGAAAGCGTGGCCGAAGCCTTGGCACAAATCCATAACCAATCCTCCAGGACCTGAAGGCCGTGGCCTCCGCGCCCCCGGATTCGGACTTTTCCAAGCTGGACATTCGCGCCGGCGACGGCTTCTGCATCCTGCGCGTGAAGGTCACGCCCAAGGCTTCCCGGAACCAGGTGGTGGGAGTGGGGGAAGGCGCCCTGCGCCTGCGTATCCATGCGCCGCCGGTGGATGGGGCGGCCAATGACCGCGCCCGGGAATACCTCGCCGAGGTGCTCGGCAGGCCGCGTGGCGCCATCCAATTGGAACGGGGCCAGACTAGTCGGGACAAAGCCTTCCGCATTTCCGGAATAACACCATCAGAATTGGTCGCCGCGCTGGAAGCTTCAACCTCTCGCGATCCTCTGAAACCCTGACAGGATAGGTTCGCCGTTCGGGGTGAGGCAGGTCGAGTCCGGGCTCGAGAAGCCGGGCCTAGACAGTCATACCCTCGTCCTATACACCTGGGACAATGGATGTGCCGGCGATAGCGGTCGTTTTGCCTACCCGGGCTACATCCCGGGATCGAAGCGGCTCTCACATCGACTCCGACTGCCAAACCCATTCCAGCTTCCGATCCGTTGGCAGCTCTAGAAATTTCCGTTTCATTCGGATAAGTCATTGATATTGAAAAAGATCGGGCGTCAGTTGTTTCCTGGCCCCAGGGGGAAACGCCGCGGTTGCCGGAACCTGGATGAGACCCCTGCGGCTTACAAGTATATCCTTGCAGGTCAATGCGTTACGCGATCGATCGACCACCTTCCCAGGCCCATTCCATCGGGGCTGCAGCTGAGGTTCCCTGCAAGCCCCGTCTCACCGAGGTTGCAGGTCCGATGCTCCCGAAGCCCGATGCGCGTAGGCTTCCAGAGCGTCACGATCGATTAAAAATCAATTACTGCTTTTCTTTTATTGTGTTTGGAAGTATATAATGGAACCAAGGTTCGGAAATCGGCCTTGCATATAATCATTGAAAGGATAACGCATGAACAAGCAAGAACTAGTTCAAACGGTGTTGGATGACTCGAAGAGCGGCGTGGAAACCAAGGCTGCCGCCGAACGCGCGGTGAATGCCATCCTCGGCGCCATCGAAACCGGCATCAAGAAGGACGGCGTAGTCCAGTTGATCGGCTTCGGCACCTTCTCCGTCAAGACCCGCGCCGCCCGCAAGGGTCGCAATCCTTCCACCGGCGCGGAAATCAAGATCAAGGCTTCCAAGACCGTTGGCTTCAAGGCCGGCGTCGCCCTCAAGGAAACCGCCAAGAAGGCGAAGTCCAAGTAAAGGCAATCCCCCGCGTCCGCGCGGGGTCCGGAGTTTCCCGTCCTCCCATTAGCAGGACAGGCTCCATTCGGGGGACTCGTTCCCCCTGGCAATCGGGCGGCTTCTTGAAGCCGCCCCTTTTTTTTGAATCCCATTTTGGATCCCGTTTTTGTTTGCTCCGCAACCACCCTTTGCTAATTTCCTGGCCATGCTTCCATCTCCGGCCCTTATGGTGGGGCGCCTGCCGTTCCTGGTCTGCGCTCCGTTCTTCCACTCCTCGCTAAGCGGTGAAGAGGGGATCCAATTTCTGGACGGCGTCCCGAGTTTCCTGAACGGGGAATTGCAGGCAGGCCGCATCGATTGCGCGCCCTCCTCCAGCTTCGAATACGGTCGGCATTTCCGGGACTATAAGTTGTTCCCCGGCGTATCCACGTCGAGCCGGATGGAAATGAAGTCCGTCCTATTCCTATCCCGCGTGCCTTGGGAGGAGCTGGACGGAAAGGTCGCCGCCCTGTCCCCGGATTCCGCCACCTCCAATGTGCTTTTCCAAATCCTCTGCGCGCGCCGCTTCGCGGTCAAGCCCCGGATTTTATCCGACCGGATCTTATCCGACCGGATGCTTCCCGGCTCCGTCGTTCCCAATCCCGATGCGGTCGGCCAGGTCTTCATCGGCGATCGCGCTTTGTCGGAATCCCTGTCCGGAAAATGGCCGTATCGTTATGACCTCGCCGATGTCTGGCAAAAGTGGCAGGGCCTGCCGTTCTCGTTCGGATTGTGGATTGTCCGACGGGGCGCATGCGAAGAGAAGGCATCCTTGGTAAAATGGTTCCATTCCATCCTCAAGCAATCCCTGGAAACGTTCCGCGCGAACCCGGGCCGGGCCCTGGATGCCTGGACCGCCGCCTATGCATCGGACTTGCCTCGGGAACTCATGTTGAAATTTTATGAAACCGCCGATTATGGATTCTCACTGGAGCATGCGCAATCGCTGGAAGCTTTCTATCGGCTCGCCCATGAAGAAGGGTTTTTGCCCGAGATTCCCAGCCTTGACTACGTGGAGGTTTGAGCGCCTCGCGGTCCTGAAGGATCGCTAGGCGGAGGTTCCGTTTTCGCTTTCGGTCGGCCATCCGTTCCTCTGCGACTTGGCTTCCAGGAACTCCTGCACGGCCGCGACGATGAAAGCCCGGACCTCCTTGGGATGGGAGACGGTGATGAGATGGTTCTTCCCCTTGAGAAGGGTGAGCCTCTCCTTAAGGCCGGAAGGCTGGATCATCCAGTCGCCTTCGGAATGGATTTGGCGATAATTATCCGGAGGGTTGCGTCCCGGCCATTCGCTGATCATGCGGGGAAAGGCCTTGAGCAAGGAGGGTGGAAACCGTCCCATGATATCGGCCAGGAGAGCCTGGTCGGCCGGCGAGAGCATCTTTTGCCACTTGAGCACCAGGGGAACCATGGTGAAAATCCGGCTGATGAGAAAGTCCGGAATATAGGCCGCGATGGGAGCCAAGGCCAGGAAGCGTTGGCGGATATGCCGTGGATGGGTGCATGATGCAATGAGGATGACGCCGCGGACCTTGACCACTTTGGCCATCTCCAGCGCCAGCATCCCGCCTAGGGAAACGCCGCCGACGATGTCGCCCGGCTTGAGGCCGATCTCCTTGGCCATCCTACCGGCATAGTCGCGGAGGGTCTCGTCTTTTTGGACGGGAATCAAATCCACAAGCCGATAGGGATCGGAAGGAAGGTTCAGAGGCGCGAAGGCGCGCTTGTCAAGTGCGAAGCCGGTTATGAGAAATACCCGCATGGGATCAAATTATACCCTTAAACCAAAGCGTGGCTCTTTAATTTCTCGAAGTCAGCTTTGCAGAGGCGCCGGTCGGGTTGTTTAGTTAAATTTAATACCAAAGCCCGGTTGGTTCCTTCGGCTCAAGCCCAGGAACCCCGATAGGGGAGAACGTGCATGCGATGCGGTGAATGCGGCTTGGAACTGGACCCGAATGTCCTGAACTGTCCCGCTTGCGGAACCAAGCAACCTATGGCCAAAGGTTTCTCGCCTCCGGTCCTATCCAAGCCCGCCGCCACCGGCGTTCCTGTCGTATCTTCCAAGGCCGGCCTGCCGCAACCCGGGGATACCTATGCCGGAAGATACCGGGTGGAGAAATACCTGGGCCTGGGCAGCTTGTGCAATGCCTATCTCTGTCGCGACCCCGGCTTCGGAAACCGCGAAGTGGTCCTCAAAATCATGCATGCCCGCAAGGCGGCTGAATCCGGAATGGCGGAGAGCTTCCTCTTCCTCGCCGAATCGGTTTCAAAATATGATCATAAGGGCATCGCCAAGATCCTGGAATTCGGCCGCCACGAGGGCGCGCCGTATTACACCATGGAATGGATTTCCGGGACGCCTTTGCGCCTCTGGCTGATGGAAAGGCTCAACTTCGAGAACCGCGTGCTGCCGGGCCTGGGCATCATCCGGTCCCTGCTGGAAATCTTCGAGGTGATCCAGGAACGCGGATGTTACGGTTGCCTGAAACCGGAAAATGTTTTCATAACCTTGAATGGGCCGGTGGTGATGGACTTCGGGGTGGTCGGTTTCCTGAGCCCGCAGGAATTCGAATTCAATTCCTATGCCCGGCGGTACCTCCCCTATATGGCGCCGGAACTCCGCCAGGACTGGAGCAACCTGCTCCCGCATAGCGATTACTACTCGCTCGGAGCCCTCCTCTACGAAATCCTGGTCGGACGCGCACCCGCGCCGCAACTGCGGCTTCCCAGCGAGTTGAGCCGCATCTTCGGCATCGAAGCCGACGAGATCATCCTGAAGTCCATGGCTCCCAAGCCCCTGGATCGCTTCGGAACCTTGGAGGCGTTCAAACATGCCGTGGAGTCGCTCCAGGCCACCTTAATCCATGCGCGGCCGCCGGAAGGCATGGCCGGCCTGCCTCCGGCCCAACCTGCCGCCGCAGGCCTTTCGCACCTGGATATCACCAACGATGTGCAGTCGGTCCATAATCCGGATTTGACCTTCACAGCCCCGGAAGGCGGCCGTCCGCTGGCGCCTTCTCCCCGGCCGAACCGGTTCGAACAGCCGCCCGCGCCCACCGCTCCGATGTCGCCGATGGCCCCGATGCCGATGCGGGAAGGCCCCTGGGCGCGCGAGCCCGTCGCCGGCATCCCGGGCGCGAACGATCCCTTCGCGGAAGCGAAATCGCCGCAGCGGGAGGACCGCTTTCCGGACGGCGATAACGATGCCGGAGCCCGCACGGTCTTCATTCCCAATCCGTCCCATGAAGAGGGGGAACGGACCTTATCCAACTTCGCCAACCTGAGCGATCGATCCGTGGAAGAGGCCCATTCCCAAAGGCGATTCGCGAATCCCATCACGCCTTTGCCCGAAGCGATCCAGGACGAGAGCGTGCCTCCCGGTCAGGTGGCCTCGTTACATGTCCAATCCGCCAAGGCCCGGGAGAGCCTGACCGGCGATCCGGCTCCCGCGGATGCCGAATGGAAAGAGGCCGAAGCGGCTCGGGTTCCAGCCTGGCTCTGGGTGCTCATCGGCCTGATGGGTTCCGGACTTTTGATCCTCTCGGCCTATCTGGGCATGCACCCGCCGCGATAATTCCAGGAGCATGGACATCCGCATAGACGGCATCGCCGCAATGGCCCACGGGGAAACCCGGACCTTTGAATTCCCGCGGAACGGCCGCCAGGCCCAAGGCTTCCTGATACGGTACCACCAAGGTTACCATGCCTACCTCAACCAATGCTGCCACTGGCCCGTGCCCTTGGACATGGGTGACGGTGATTTCTTCTACGCGGCCGCGGACAGGATCATGTGCAAGACCCACGGCGCCGTCTACCAACCCGATACGGGCCTGTGCGATTACGGCCCCTGCGTCAACGCCCGGCTCGACAACTTCCCCCTGGCCGTCGGGAACGACGCGCTCGGGGCCTATGCCCTGATAACCGTACCCGATTGATTTCGATTCAACCCACCAGGAGATCCCATGTTCAATCCCGCATTCTCCAGCGACGCGATGTTCCATCGCAAGTCCATCATGCCGGTGACCAATCCCGACAAGGCCGGCAACCCTCTCAAACATCCCGCGGCCAAGGCGCCGCGCATTTTCGCCGACTCCGCGACGCGCGCGGATATCGAGCCCCTGTTCCGCGCCGGCATCATCAACGGCATCACCACCAATCCCTCCTTGCTGAAAAAGGCGGGCGCCAAATCCTGGGATCATGCCAAGGAAATCATGAAGGACCTGTGCACCCTGTTGCGCCCGTTTCCCGTTTCCCTGGAGCTGACCGAACTGGATGAGGAGAAGATGGTCCGCCAGGCGGAGGAACTGGCCGTGCTCGGCGACAATTCCGTCATCAAGGTGCCGATCGGCGGCTACCGCGCCATCAATCCTTCGGCCGATCCCTTCACGGGCCTCAAGGTCATCCGGCGTCTATGGGAGAAGGGCATCAAGGTTAATACCACCCTCGTCTTCAATACCACCCAGGCTTTCTGGGCCGCCAATGCCGGCTCCACCTATGTCAGCCCTTTCCTGGGTCGCCTGGCCGACTACGGATATAAGAATGATAAGCAGGAACGCACGCCCGGAAATTCGCTCTATTGGGTCGAGGATCATAAGAATTCCAAGGGCGATCAGATCATGCACAATACCGAGTACGTCGCATCGGGCGGGCACCTCAAGGATGCCGGCGCGCGGCTGATCTTCGAGATCGCCACCGTCTTCGCCAACTATTCCATCACCACCGAAGTCCTGGCCGCCAGCTTTCGCAACCAGGTCCAACTGACTGAATGCTTATTGGCAGGCGCGGATATCCTGACGGTTCCCACGCCCATTCTCACGACGGTCGCGGACCATCCCCTCAGCGATGAGGGCATGCGGGCTTTCGTCGAAGATGCGAAGGCTTTCGGGAAGTAAAGACAAGGGACGTCGAGGGAAGTCAAGTCAAGGCCGCGCGGCCAGCTTCCAGGCGATCCATCCCCAGCCCAGCAGGAAGGCGATACCACCGAAGGGCGTGATGGCTCCCAGAGGCTTGATGCCGCTTAGGCTCAAGGCATACAGGCTGCCTGAGAAGAGAACGATCCCGACCAGGAAAAAGCGCGCACCCCAGCGGATATCGGCGCCGGAAGCCCGTGCGAACAGCGCCAGGGCCAAAAGGGCGATGGCGTGGACCATATGATAAAGCACCCCGGTCTGCCAAACGCTCAGCATTTCGGGCGAGAGTCGCGTCTTCAAGGCATGGGCGCCGAAGGCCCCGAGCGCGACGGCCAGAAAACCCAGGGCGCCGGCAATTCGTATCCAATCCATGGGAAGGAAAAGTAGTCTTCGGGGCCAGTCCGAACCAGGGCAAAAGGCTTCGCGGACTGCTTCCGGGATTTGGGGAAAACCTTCGGCGCAAACGACGCCACCCGGCCCTTTTTCGGCCGCCCTTTCCCAACTATATTCTACCCGCCTCCGATTTCGCGGATGCCCATAACCGAGGTCGCCATGTCAGGAAACATTGAAAGCTCCCTGAACGAAACACGGAAATTCCTCCCGCCGGAGGTTTTCATCAAGAATGCGGCCATCAGTTCCTGGGCCCAATACGAGTCCATCTACAAGGAATCGATCAAGAACCCGGAGAAATTCTGGGGCGAGGTCGGCGAGCAATTGCACTGGTTCAAGAAGTGGGACCGAGTGCGCAACTGGGACAACAAGCCCTTCGCCAAATGGTTCGAGGGCGGCAAGACCAACCTCACCTACAACTGCCTCGATCGCCACTTGAATACCTGGCGCCGAAATAAAGCCGCCATCCATTGGGAAGGCGAACCCGTCGGCGAGCGTCGCACCTTGACCTACCTTGAGCTCCATCGCCAGGTCTGCAAGTTCGCGAACGTCCTCAAGTCCCGCGGCATCAAATCCGGAGATACCGTCGCCATTTATATGCCCATGATCCCGGAGCTGGCCATCGCCATGCTGGCCTGCGCGCGCATCGGCGCGGTCCACTCGATCATCTTCGGCGGCTTCTCGGCCCCGGCCCTGGTCGATCGCATCCATGACGCCTCCTCGAAAATGGTCATCACCGCGGACGGCGGCTTCCGTCGCGGCACCATCATCCGCCTCAAGGACGTGGTGGATGAAGCGGTCAAAAGCTGCCCCACCATCGAAAGCTGCGTGGTGG
>DAINDC010000222.1:7858-8889 GCA_036732085.1 Fibrobacterota bacterium
CGCCGAGGAGCTGGACTCGGAACATCCCCTGTATATCCTCTATACCTCCGGCAGCACGGGCAAGCCCAAGGGTATCCTGCATACTACGGGCGGCTATATGGCCGGCGCCTATCTCACCACCAAGTACATCTTCGACATCAAGGAAGAGGATACCTACTGGTGCACGGCCGATATCGGCTGGGTCACGGGGCATACCTATGTCGTCTACGGCCCGCTGGCCAACGGCGCCACCACCATCATGTACGAGGGCGCCCCCAACTTCCCGCAGAATGATCGCTTCTGGAAAATCATCCAGCGCTACAAGGTGAACATCTTCTATACCGCTCCCACCGCCATCCGCTCCTTCATGAAGTGGGGCGACGAGCATCCCAAGAAATACGATTTGTCATCCTTGCGCCTGCTCGGTTCCGTGGGCGAGCCCATCAACCCGGAAGCCTGGATGTGGTACCATGAGGTGATCGGCGGCGGCCGCTGCCCAATCGTGGACACCTGGTGGCAGACGGAGACGGGGTCCATCATGATCTCCCCTCTGCCCGGCGTCACGGCCACCAAGCCCGGTTCGGCCACCTTCCCCTTCTTCGGGGTGGAAGTGGCCATCGTGAATGAGAAAGGGGAGGAGCTGCCCAATGGCCAGGGAGGCTTCCTGGTCATCAAGCAACCTTGGCCTTCCATGCTGCGCACGCTTTACCGCGCGGATGATCGGTTCAAGGAAGTGTACTGGAGCCGCTTCGAGAAGCAGGGCTGGTACCTGGCCGGAGACGGAGCGGTCCGCGATGCCGACGGGTATATCTGGATCCTCGGGCGCATCGACGATGTCCTGAATGTCTCCGGGCACAGGCTCTCGACCATGGAAGTGGAAAGCGCTTTGGTCGCCCATGAATTCGTCGTCGAGTCCGCCGTGGTGGGCTTCAAGCATGATGTGAAGGGGGAAGGCGTGGCGGCCTTCGTGACCCTGCGTACCGGCGGCGAGAAGTCGGACAGGACCTCGGAACTTCTCAAGATCCATGTGCGCAGCATGATCGGCTCCATCG
>DAINDC010000223.1:0-4014 GCA_036732085.1 Fibrobacterota bacterium
GAGTGGGGACGTGGGCAGGACGGTCCCAAAGGAGGTTCTCGTCGAAAGGCAGGTTGCGCTTGCGGAATCCCACGTCCATGCGGAAACGCGATCCCGATTTCATGACCACGGAACCGAGCGGCAAGGACAGGTACCAGGCATAGGCGCCGGTGGCGGCATCGTAGGTGTCTTCCATCTTCACCGGATGTTGGGCCTGGACGAGCGGATCCAATTCGCCCTTGAAGGCCGCGCCCTGGAAGCCCGCCTCCGAGTACTGGATGCCGATATCGACGACGGCCCCGAAATCCTTCATCTCCGCCTCGGTCCCGCGCAGATAGATGCGCAAGTCCAGGGAGTCGTAAGCCTTCACGTCATTGTTGACGACATTGATCCCCAGAAAGGGGAAGGGGCCGCTGCCGGAATATTGCAGGGCGCGGATTTCGAAGTCCACATGGGTGACTGGCGTGGTGAAGCTGTAGAACTTGCCCTGGTTGTCGTCCTTCTTGCCGTCGCTTTCCACCGAGTACCAATATTGAGTCTTCTCCTTCAATCCGCCGATGCGCACGCGGTGGAAGCGCACCGGTTGCCCGGCCACATCCCCGCTCTGCGTCACGGTGGGCGGTTTAGCCTCCCCGAAGGTGACGGCGCTGCCGTATTCGCCGTTGGGCGTGAACCAGAGGATGTCCGCGGAATCGGCGCTGACATTGCACGCGCGCACCTGGGCGATTTGGGCCGGGTCCTTGGGATTCTTCAGGGTGGTGAAGCTCCACTTTTCCCCGCCATTGTCGTTCACGGCGCGATTGCCGCGGATGTCCGTGGCCTCCGCCTCGAAATAATAGGTGGTGCCCGGCTGCAGGCCCGTCAGGGTTATCTGGTGCTCCACCCCGGGCCCGGATCCGGGGGCCAAGCTTCCCAAGGTAACCTTGGTGGTACCGTAACGGATGAGCGCCGTCCCGTAACGGCTTTGCCGGACGCGGATCACGGCTCCGGTCTGATCCACGGAGAGGACTTCCACCGTGATCACCGGCGGGGAAAGCGGCGGTTCCGCCCCGGACAGGCCCGCCGCGGGCAGGAGCAGGGCCGTGGTCCCGTCCAGGCAGGATTCCGAATGGTGGAAGTCGTCCCAATACTCGTGTAAATCGGATGTGGAGGGGGAGTAGCCCCCATATAAGGCGCCCACGGGAGGATTGTAGCGGTAGAAGGCTCCCGGAACGTTCTTGCCTTCCGGGTTCGCGGCCCGGTGGTGGGGATGGTTCGGGTTCTTGGCGCCGATCCCGTAGACCATGCTCAGGTCCCAGGGGTTGATGCCCAATAGGTAGTCGAACGATCGGATCAGGAGATGCCGCGCTTGCGGCGCCTTCCAGTCCTCGGCGCCGGTGGTTCCCGGCAGGGCCATGCCTTGGACATCCCGGGCGATGTCGTAATAGATGAAAAGGTCGGTCATATTGCCGGCCAGGTAACGGTTGTAGACCCATTCCTGTTCCGCGGCCAGGTTGATATCCCAATCCGCATTGTAGGGGATTCCGCCTGGCATGCCCGGCTGCGGATCCGGAATGGGCAAGGTCGCGCCGGCGCCACCCGGCAATCCGGAAAGCTGGGTGATATTGCGGACCACGGCATAGGCCACGTCCCGGATGAGGGCTAGGCGTTCCGACTCGGGGATACCCAGCTTGGTTGACATGGCCGCATCCGCCAGGATGAGCCGATAGAGTGCCCAGAGCCCGTAAACATGGGTGGTGGCCCAGGAGGTATTGGCAATGCCATGCAAGGGCGTGGGGTTTTCCTTGACGAACCAACCGGCCGTGAAGGTGCCTTTCAGCCCCGCCTGATCGGTGCGGCTGGCGATGGCGGTATTCCGGAAGACATCGTCCACATAGGTTTTTTCTCCCGTGGCCCAGGCGAGGGCGATCGCGGCCAGAGCCAAATCGTCGCTGGTGACCCCGCCGCCATTGTATGCGGGCGTATTGGTTCCCAAGGGATTGGCCTTGCCGTAGGCATAAAGATCGCGCGCGGCCGTGAGCGCCTTGCGCGCATAAGCGGAATCATAGGGCAGCCATTGCTTGGAGACGAAGGCCAGCCCGGCCGCATACAGACCCGTCACATTGCCGCCCACTTCGTTCCGCAAGGGGCGCACGGGCCCTCCGCGTTCCGTGGAAGCGAAGTCCTGGAATTCCGGCCGGCCCCACCAAGTGTGATCCTTGCCGAAATCACCCACCGAGGTGGTCATCGTCGCCACGTTTCCGCCCGCCGCGGTATAGCCCGTCAGGATGAAATCCGCGCCGTGCTTGGCTTCGCGGAGCATGTCGGGAATGCCGTCGGTATGGATGGTCTGCGCCTGGTTGAAGGCATAATGATCTGCATCGCGATCGGGGATGGCCGCCGCGGTCAGTCCCAGCACGGCCACCGCATACCCCTGGGTCTGCGACTCCTTGAGGTGATCGCCGCAATCGTACCAACCGCCGGGGATGCCGTCCTTCACATGGCTGGGGCCGTGGAACCAGGACTCGGAGTTTCCGCTTCTCTGGATCCCGTAGAACTTGAGCAAAGCATCGCGCACGTAGGAGTAAGTCTCTTTCTGGATCACGAATGGGGGAGAGGTGGTGCCGTTGACCTTGACGGTATATCGGCCTTCCGGAAGGGTCTTGGGCAGATGTCCTTCCTGGACCGGGCCCGTCAGGGCCGTTCCCGTCAGGGTATAGCGCGTATCCCCGCCGGTGACGAGCGAGGCATTGTTCGAGGCGCGCACGGAATAGGATCCCGAAGTGGAAAATCCCCTGGAGGCCATAGTGCCCGTGGCGACTTGGGCTTTGCTCTGCGCATCCAGGACGGTGAACTGGGTCGCGGTCCCGACGTAATAGAAGACATTGTCTTCGCCGGGAAGATATCCGGCCTGATTGATCCGGATGGGCGAGAGCACCAGGTTGGCGGAATCGCGCACCTTTTGATCCAGGGTATCCGACATCGGATTGGCAATAGGGGCATAGGGTTGCGGTTCTTGGGGGATAGGGCGGATGGCCTGCGTATGTGCAAGCACAAAAAAAGTCAATATCAGCAAAAAAGTCGCTCGAAAAAGGGGTCTTGGGGCCATGGAGACTTAGTGTTTAAAAACCGGATTTTGTTCTTTCGGCCGGCGAGGCGCCCGCTTCACCTGCCATCTTGACAGGATGAACCGCTGGTAGGCGAGACCCATGCGCCGTATTATGGATCATCTCCAGCGATTGAAACCTTGCCATGCTTCAGAAACGTATCGTCAGTCCTTCTCTCGGTTACGCCTCTTTCGAGACGGAAACCGGAGCCCAGGAAGCCTTCCTGATCCTCGAATCCGGAGCGGGTCAAAATTCCATGGATGCGATTAATAGGATGGAGTCCGATTTGGCCTTGGCCATGGCCGAGCTCGGCCTGGATGAATCCGACGCCGTCTTTTCCAGATTTTATCTGAGCGATATCCAAAACCGCCGGGACGGACTGATGGAATCCCATCTTTACCGGCGCCTTTCCCGGAGCGCGCATTCCGTGATCGAGCAACGGCCGCTGCATCGGGCGCCCCTGGCCCTGTTCGTTTACTTCGTGAAGTCGCGCGGGAGAGGGCTGACCCGCAGGCTTTTGAAAACCCATGGGAACGGGGAGCAAAACGGGATTCATCTCAAGGGGCAGCATTATCAGATGCTCTGGTTGGCCGGCCTATCCGGTCGCAGCGGAGCCGAGGCGAAAATCCAAATGGATGGCGCCATGGAATCCGCCTCCGTCGCCTTGGAGGAAAACGGGATGCGGTGGCTGCGGAATGGCCTGCGGAGTTGGATCTTCGTGCGTGACATCGACATCCATTATCCGTTCATGGTGCAATCCCGCCGGGATTTTTTCCTCCGTCATGGCCTCACCGATCAGACGCGCTACCTGGCCAGCACCGGCATCGGGGGGCGGTTCCGCGATCCGGGTTCCTTGGTCAGCATGGAGTTGCTGTGCATGGAGGGGCTGGATCCCGCGCAGGTGGTGAAGATGGAAGCGCCGGACCATCTCTGCGCGACCAGCCAATAC